>JBFHSI010000200.1:0-5796 GCA_041591245.1 Marinobacter sp. | reverse complement strand
GCGCCGCTACTGGCTGGGGCTGGTCCAGAGCCTCTGTGAGAGTCAGGCTGGTACCCAGAGCGTCAGTACCGGTGGGGTTGGCCGGAACCTGCCCGCCGCTCAGAACGCTTGCGGTCTGAGTGACCATGGCGCTGAAAGCATTGCTGGTATCGGCAGCGCCACCGCAAGCATTGCTAGGAGCAACAGGCGCGACAAAGGTACCGTGATTGGCGGTGGTACAGGGGTTGCTGCCGTCAAAGAACACAGCAACCGGAGTCGCCGAAACCGTGTCACCAGACTGGAGCAGGTTAAGGCCAGCGCCATCGGACAGACGGCTGCCACCTGCACCCAGATCCAGCAGTGCCATCAGAGGCTCGGTGCCGGCCAGCGGAGCAGAGAAAGCACTGCCCAGAGGATTGACGTTGGCCTCATTGGGAACTGTGGTGTCTCCGATGACTTCGGTAACCAGCAGGTTGCTGGTGGATTCACCCAGGGACTTGGCAAAGTTGACCGGGTCGCCGGCATCCACAATGGACTGGAACACGTAGAAGAAGTTCTCGAAGTCGCCACTGCCCTGATTGACCCCGGCATTTGACAGGCCTCCCAGAACTGGTGTGGAGAAGCTCGGGGAGTTCTCGATCAGCCGGGTTACCTGGCCGCTGGTATTGTGCAGTACCACGGAAGACAGGGTCGGGAAGCTGAAGCTGGAAAGCTGGGCCGACTGGGCATAGATGCCATTGATGGTTGCATTGAGGGTTGGATCATTGGTCAGAGCCGAGAATACGGTACCAGAGATGCCGCCCAGAGAATGACCGATGAAGTTCACAGGTACACCCGCCAGATCGCCCTGGGTTGCCGGATTGCCGTCAATATCGAAGGTCTGGATGGAGGCAGCCACATTGAGCAGGTCGACAACACTCTGGCGCAGGTTATCCCGGCTGTTCATCATATTCAGCGGGTTGATAAACAGGCTGCCGGACCTGATGTCCGCCAGTTCTGCCTCTACCGGTTGCAGGGAATCGTTGGCGGTATAACCAAAGTGGCGTTCGCCAGTGTAATCGGCACTGATCAGCGCGTTCAGCTGGGCAATGAGCGGGGCCAGAGCCGGGTTGTTCAGAGCTTCATAGGCATCGATGGTTGCCTGGACTGTGGCCTTGAGTGTGGTCTCGTCAAGCGGGCTGAGGCCAGGGACAGTGCCGGCTGTTGCGCCTGCCAGACCATGGAGGGGCTGATCGATGGCGACAACAGCCTGACAGGCTCCCTGGGCCAGCAGAATTCCTGGCAGCATGGCGACACTGCGATCCACAGTAATACCGTGCTGGAAGATGGTCACGCCGTTAGGCTTGGTGGCGTCGGTACAGGCAGCGGGACGATTGGTCGTTGAAGGCGCAAAGATGACCACTGGTACTGTGGTTTCGGCATTCTTTTCCGGGAACGGGAAGTAGCCGTTCACATTCAGAGTGCCGTCAATATCCCGCAGGAAACTGAACAGGGTGTCACCCGGTGTCAGGTTTTCATTCAGCCCAGCCTCCAGGCTGGTGCTGCCGGACCAGCTGCCAGTCACTATGCCGCTTCCATCCTCTCCGGGAAGTTGCTGGAAGTAGGGCAGAGTAATAGCGCCCTGGTGTACCTGAACCTGATCGGCAGCTGCTACCAGAGCGCTGTCGGGATCCTGGACAGCAAGCCCCTGAATGGTGGCCAGGTCAGCTGCTTCTGTTGCTCCGAAGAAGTATGAGGGGCGAGGTACCGGCAGGTGAATGGTGTCACCGATTTCAGCAGCAATGGCCCCCCCGAGAACGGTTGTGGGGTCATCGGTCAGAACCTCCGAAACCCGGGCAAGGGCTGTGATGGAGTTGATTTCTGCTTCGCTCAGGGTTGATGGGTCAAGCTGTCCGGCGCCAAGCAGTGCTGCTTTCTCTGCAACCTCACCGAGTTTGGTGGTCAGCTCAGAGAAGTCCAGATCCGGGAAATTGTCCCTGACCGCCTTCAGTTGCGCGGTGAAAGCGATTTTCTGACCAAGAGCGCTACCAAATGCTGACGGTGCCATCATGGCCCTCAGCACATCGGCGTCGGAGTTGGTGGTAAAGGAGTAAGCCAGAGCAGACTCGGAACCGGTGGACATGGCGGTCAGGAAGCCGTTAGCCAGTGTATCCAGGGTTTGCAGCAAGGATTTCACGCTACCAAGAGCCGCATTGCCCAGTACACCGTCTGCCAGAGCTACGTCTTCTGTAGAGCGTTCGATGGGCTTGCCGTTGGCACCCAGAACATCGTTAGTCACGATGACCAGATATTTCTGGCCTTCCATAAGGGGTTCCAGAGGTACCACCCGGATGGCGTTATTTACACCACTGTCGATGCTGACCACTTCAGCCCGGAAGTTGGGCTGAACGGCTGGATCCAGAAGGAATGGACTGGCCGGATCAATGCTGGAGGGGTTGGTGTTGGGCAACGCATCGGGGGCAGTCTCAAGCGCCGGGCCCACGTTCAGGGGAACCAGGAATACAGTAGCGTTGGCCATGACGGAGGCCGGATTCAGTTCACCGTCAAACTCCAGGGTAAAGGCACCGGATGTGGAAAAACCGGACAGGTCATTGACGGCGTCATCTGCCGGCGAAGTGCCGGTGGACAGACCTGTGAAATCATAGTTGGCGCTTTGGGAGGCTCCCAGCAACAGGATCAGGTCTGAGTTGATCGGGAAATGGGCCTCTTCCGCAAGGGGATTGGGGTTATACATGGGGCGCACGATGGACCGGTCGGTCGTGGTGTCCTCAATTTTATAATCCGGGTTGGCATTGGATCCTGATCCGCCATTGTCAAAGCAGCCTGTCAGTCCCAGGGACGATGCCACGGCAAGACTTATTAGAGTTTTCTTGAACATGGGTGGAACCTTTTCCTGTTGTTGTGTCGTAATGATCTTTTTTAATGGTGTTGCCTGAAATTGTTGCCAGCGCAGTGAGCCAATTTCTGTAGCTTTGACTATAGCGGCACTCTGGCAAGTGTTGATCAGCCAAAAGAGTGATTCTGGATGATTGCATCCTCCCCGCACGGTTGGAGCTTGGCCTCTGTGAAAAATAGTTGGGCGTTAAGGGTTTGTCGAGTATTCAGGTGAGGCGGGCAGGGGAAAATTACGAGTTTGTGATGCTTGCCCGCCGGTGGGGGAATCCGGCGGGCGGGGAGTTATTCGAAGGAGGAGTAATCCGGCTTCCGCTTCTCCATAAAGGCGCGGAATGCTTCTGCAGCTTCCGGAGACTTGAGCCTTTCGTCGAACATCTGGCCTTCGCTGAGCAGGGTTTCCCTGAGCTGGTCCAGTCCGGGGCGGTTCAGCAGCTGTTTGGTGGCCCGGATGGCGGCCGGAGGCTGGGACGCGAGCTGCTGGCAGGCTTCCAGGGCCCGGGATTCGGTTTCCTGGGGTTCGCACACCCGGTTGATCAGCCCCAGACGACAGGCATCAGCGGCGCTGAAGGCACCTCCGAGCATCAGCAGTTCAGCAGCCCGTACCCGGCCGAGCCAGGATGGCAGCAGCAGGCTGGAGCCGCCTTCCGGGCACAATCCCAGGCTGGCAAACGGCATCTGGAAGCGGGCGTTGTCACCGGCAAATACCAGATCGCAATGCAACAGCATGGTGGTGCCTATGCCGATGGCCGGGCCGTTGACTGAGGCAACCACGGGTTTGCTGGCGGTTGCCAGCAGGAACAGGAAACGGCCCACCGGGGTATCCTGAAAGTCTCCGGGAAGGCCCTTGACGAAATCCGCCAGGTCATTGCCGGAGGTAAAGCAGTCTTCGCTGCCGGCAAAGAGTACGCAGCGTACCGCCCCATCGTCCCGGGCGAGTTCAAGGGCATCGCCAAGGGCTGTATACATGGCGTGGGTCAGCGCATTTTTGCGATCCGGGCGGTTGATGTGAACGGTAAGGATATGGCCGGTTTTTCGGGTCAGTACAAGGTCTGTCACGGAGATTCCTGTTGGCTGTTTTGTTGTTGACACCGGATGTTACCTGTTTCCGGAGAGTTTTTTCAGTCATTTTCTTCATGACATGGTTGTTCTCCGGGCACCTCGCAGTTCCGATTTTCTGGTAAACTCTGGCCACCCGAATTTCTGATGACACTATAACGACATCAACCTGATGAGGCGCCTATGACCACCGTAATCCGCCAGGATGATCTGATTGAAAGCGTAGCGGACGCGCTGCAGTTCATTTCCTACTACCATCCCAAAGATTTTATCCAGGCCGTTTATGAGGCCTACCAGAAAGAAGAGTCCCAGGCGGCCAAGGATGCCATGGCCCAGATTCTGATCAACTCGCGCATGTGTGCCCAGGGCCACCGTCCCATTTGCCAGGACACCGGCATTGTGACCGTATTCGTGAACATCGGCATGGATGTGAAGTTCGAGTGTGACATGCCGCTGGATGATGTCATCAACGAAGGTGTCCGTCGCGCCTACACCCACCCGGACAACATCCTGCGGGCATCGGTCCTGGCGGATCCGGACGGCAAGCGTCAGAACACCAAGGACAATACCCCGGCCATCATTCATTACAAGATGGTTCCCGGCGACAAGGTGGAAGTTCATGTGGCGGCCAAAGGCGGCGGCTCCGAAGCCAAGTCCAAGTTTGCCATGCTCAACCCTTCGGACTCCGTGGTGGACTGGGTGCTGAAAATGGTTCCCCAGATGGGTGCCGGCTGGTGTCCGCCCGGAATGCTGGGTATCGGTATCGGCGGTACGGCCGAGAAAGCCATGGAGCTGGCCAAGGAGGCTCTGCTGGAACCGATCGATATTCACGACCTGAAAGAGCGCGGTGCCTCCAACCGGGCCGAAGAGCTGCGTCTGGAGCTGTTCGACAAGGTCAATGATCTGGGTATCGGCGCCCAGGGGCTGGGTGGTCTGACCACGGTCCTGGATGTGAAAGTGAAGGATTACCCCACCCATGCAGCCAACAAGCCGGTGGCGATCATCCCCAACTGTGCCGCCACCCGCCATGCCCATTTCACTCTGGACGGCACCGGTCCCTCACTGCAGACTCCGCCGAGCCTGGAAGACTGGCCGGAAATCACCTGGGAAGTGGGCGAGAATGTGCGCCGGGTAAACCTGGATACGGTGACTCCGGAAGACGTTAAAGACTGGCAGCCGGGAGAAACCGTGCTGCTGTCCGGCAAGATGCTGACCGGTCGTGATGCGGCTCACAAGAAAATGGTCGATATGATCGAGCGGGGCGAGGAGCTGCCGGTAGATCTGAAAGGCCGCTTCATCTATTACGTGGGTCCGGTGGATCCGGTCCGTGAAGAAGTGGTTGGCCCTGCCGGTCCTACTACGGCTACCCGCATGGACAAATTCACCCGCACCATGCTTGAGAAAACCGGCCTGACCGGCATGATCGGCAAGGCCGAGCGTGGACAGGTGGCCATCGACGCCATCAAGGAATTCGGTGCTGTCTATCTGATGGCTGTGGGTGGTTCCGCCTATCTGGTATCCAAGGCCATCAAGCATGCAGAAGTGGTTGCCTTCCCGGAACTGGGCATGGAAGCGATTTACGAGTTTGAAGTGGAAGACATGCCGGTAACCGTGGCGGTGGACTCCCGCGGTACTTCCGTGCATCAGACCGGCCCTGTCGAATGGCATGAAAAGATCATTGCCGCCAAGGCAGTCTGATCGGCTGTTCTGCAGAAATGCAAAAGGGTGAAGCTTAGGCTTCACCCTTTTTTTGTGTCTGCCTGTCAGCTGGAACAGCTGATATTCAGATGTTTGCCCCAGTCCGGTGGCAGGGCGGCGAAGTGTTCGTGCTCCGGTTGCTCGTCAAAGGGCTTCTGCAAAACCCTG
>JBFHSI010000199.1:0-5839 GCA_041591245.1 Marinobacter sp. | reverse complement strand
GTCAGGGCTGCCCGCACTGCCGCCAGGGCAGAGGGGCGTATGACTGCCTGTATGAGTTTCATCCTTCCTCCGAAACATTCAGGAATATTTTTTTCCTACAGGGAATGTAATTTTCGTGCCAGAATATATAAATTCTTATTTTTCATTAGGTTATAAAATATTTATGGAAATCCCGGGAAATACTGAATGGGATATGCACAGATCAGGAGCAAAGAGGTAACCAGGGAGCACTGTTGCTGTGCAGAAAGGAGTGTTAATTCAGCGAAATACAGACACAAAGGGAAAGCAGAAAAAGAAAGCAGAAGTGGATACAAAAGCGCTGCAGCACACCAGGTACTGCAGCGCCTGTTCATGGCCGAGTGCAATCAGAATCAGGAAGGGGTCTTCTTCCAGAACGCCTCATGGACAGCAGCCGCCTCGTCTTCCAGCAACGGCCCCATCACTTCCACCTCACGCTGGCCAGACGCAAAAACCGTGCGGCAAGGCAGATCCAGGGTGGGATTTTCGGGGTGGTTTCCGGTCAGCTGCTTGAGACGGTGTTCGCTGACCCCATACACCAGCCGCCCGAGTCCCGCCCAGTAGGCAGCCCCGGCACACATGCAGCAGGGCTCTGCCGACACATACATAGTGCAGCGGGCCAGAAAATCCGGGCGCCAGCGCTTGCTGGCCCGGGTCATCAGCACACGCTCGGCATGGCCGGTCATGTCCAGATCCGGCAGATAGGCGTTTACCTGCTCCATCAGCACCTCCCCGTCCGGCCCTACCAGCAGGGCTGCAAACGGGTGAATACCCTGAGCCGCCGCATGCTCGGCCAGATCAAAGGTCTGGCGCAGAAGCGCCAGATCGGTTTCCGTAGGATTCATGATAGAGATTCTCCGGTTCGGTCAATGCCCTTTCCTGGGCAGGCTCCAGGGGAAAAACAGCCGTTGCGTCCACTGCACGGACTTGAACAGCAGCAGGCTGACCACAGCCAGGAAAAACAGCCCGGCAAAGGCCTGGGGAATCCGGAAGAACGAGGTGGAGAACTGAATGAAGTATCCCAGCCCTTCCTCGGCCGCCACAAATTCCGCCACTACCGCACCAATGATGGCCAGGGTGATGGCCACCTGCAGGCCGCTGAAAATATGGGGAATGGCATAGGGAATACGGATCTGCCAGGTCTCCCGGCGGATCGGTGCATCCAGAGAACGGCTCAGCTCGATCAGCTCCGGCGGCGTCTCGTTAATGCCCGTGGCCGTGGACACCACCAGAGGAAAAAAGGTCAGCAGACAGGTGATCAGTACCCGGGACGGATCATCGGAACCCATGATCACAATAATCAGAGGCGCCACCGCTACCACCGGAGTGGACTGTATCACCACCAGCAGCGGGTACAGGGTCCGGGCCAGCCACTCAGAGCGCAGCATGGCAATGGCGATGGGTATGGACACGGCGATGGAAATGGCAAATCCCATCAGGGCCACCCGCAAGGTCGCCCACAGATGCTGCATCCACCGGGAAAACTCCACATTGAAGAAGGCGTCCATAATTGCACTGGGCGCAGGCAGGATATAGGCAGGAACGGCAAACAGACGGCAGGCCAGCTCCCAGCACCCGATCAGGGCGACAAAGAACAACCACGGCGAAGCTGACAGCAGCAATCGCCGCAACCGGCCATCAGGCAGCGTCAGGCTCATAGATATGGGTCCTTATGCGGTCGGTAAGTTGGCCAAAACGGGGATCAGAAATGGTATGGGTGGTGCGGGGACGGGGCAGATCAACGTCGATCAGATCCAGCACAGTTCCCGGGCGCTTGCTCATGACCAGTACCCGGTCCGCCAGCAGTACCGCCTCGGCAATGGAATGGGTAATAAACAGCACCGTCTTGGGCTGCTCCTGCCAGATTTTCAGAAGATCAAAACCAATCTGCTCCCGGGTCATGGCATCCAGTGCAGAAAACGGCTCATCCATCAGCAGAATGTCCGGATTAAGCAGCAGAGCGCGAACGATCCCCACCCGCTGCTGCATCCCCCCGGACAGCTCATCCGGCATTTTCCGGGCAAAGGTCTCCAGTCCGGCCATGGCCAGCAGCTCGTCCGCCCGCTTCTCGTCTTCACGGTTATAGCGACCGTACTTGTGTTTCAGTGGAAACAGGACATTTTTACGGACATCCATCCAGGGCAGCAGTGTCGGCTTCTGGAACACTATACCCACATCATCCCTGGGGCCATCCACCTGCCGGCCAAACACTTCGACCCTGCCCTCGCTGGGCCTGAGCAGCCCTGAAATCATCCGCAGCAGGGTGGACTTGCCACAACCGGAAGGGCCCACTACCGCCACAAATTCATGCCGGCGGATATCCAGATTGATATCCCGCACCGCAGGCGGAATCTCCGGATTGGGGTCGTACCTGTGACCGACCCCACTCAGCCTGACGAAAGCACGATTGGTTGGCGAGTCCGTCATCAGTCAAGAGCCTCAAGCAGGGAACGGTCGATAACGGATTCCGGGTCCAGAGCATCCGGTGACAGCTTCTCCGCCTGGGAAACCCAGTTCCAGGTCAGGGCCACACGCTCCGCCGTCAGGGCGCCCAGGCCGTCCCGCTCGCTCACAGGGTTGAAGACCAGAGGCATGGTGGCACCTACCTGCTCCTCCACAACCTTCTCGTCCACTTCGGGCACCATGGCCTTGAGGGCAGCAGCAGCTTCTGCCGGGTTGGCACGGGTATAACGCAGGGACCTGTCAAAGGCCTTCATGAACCGTTTTGCCACCTCCGGGCGTTCACTCAGGAAACGGTCACTGGCGACTACCGAAGAGCTGTACAGTTCAAGGCCCGCCTCTGACCAGGGCACTACCACCAGCTTGTTGCCGGTTTCCGCAGCCTGGTGGGCGAACAGGGGCACATTGGTCACCCAGGCAATAATGGCATCTGTGCCGCCGTTAACCAGCATAGGCCCCAGGGCTCCGGGGTCCGCCTTGGTCAGGTTAACCCCATCTTCGGGCAGGCCATTCTCCTTCAGTACCAGCGGCAGAAAGGCATTGGAGGAAGTAAATGGCGAGGTAGCCACCTTCTTGTCTTCAATATCGGTGATGGAGCCGATGCCACTTTTTTCCAGTGCGAAGAAAGCGTGGGGCGCCTGATTGAAAATCGAGTACACAGCCTTCACTGGCACCGTATCATCCTGGGCCCTGGCCGCCATGAGCGCGGCAATGTCGGCACTGCCAATATCCGCCTGACCGGTCGCAATGCGGGTAATGGCATCGGTGGAGCCACGCCCTACCGATATTTTGACCTCCAGATCCTCATCCTCAAAAAAACCTTTCTTGACACCAAGGTACACAGGGGATTTGTCTCCACCGGGGAGCCAGTCAAGCTGATAGGTGACCTTGTCTGCGGCCATGGCCGTCTGGGTCAGGCATCCGGCCGCAAGAACGGCGGCCATAAGAAGAGAAGGTGTCTTGCGATTGCGCATGGGTAATTCCTCTGCTGGTTGGCGTCCGAAACAAATTGATCATTCGGTCAGGTTTTATAGGTACGAAGCAAAGTACGGGCCATAAAACCCTAAGCCGCCAAAAACCGTCAGATACCCGGAAGGTTGCTGCCAGCGCCCATTAAAGCCTTCATGAAATTGCCCGAAATCAGTGCAAAATAGCACCAAATGCCCTGATTCAATGCCGTCCTCCTGCCCGGCTCCGGCTGCCGATCGGCCAGTTACGCACCGGGGCACCCGACAACCCCATGGCACGCTTTATGAATACCTGACCATCTGGACAACCCAGACACAGAACTAACCAGGAGTAGCGATGACATCCCCAGAAATACAGGCTGCCTGCATTGATACAGCCACACTGCCGATTATTGATCTTTCCCTGCTGGACAGCCCCACTGGCCGGGAACAGCTGGCCAGGCAACTGGACAGGGCCTGCCGGGAAAGCGGATTTTTCTACTTGGCCGGGCACGGGATTGCCCCGGAGCTGACCGCCGAGGTCTTCCGGCAAAGCCGCGCCCTGTTTGCCCTGCCGGAACCGGAAAAACTGCAGATCGACAAGAGCCGGTCCTCCGCCAACCGGGGCTATGAGCCCCTGAAAGGGCAAACTCTGGAACCCGGAAGCCCGCCCGATCTCAAGGAAGGTTTCTATATTGGTGAAGATCTTGATGAAAAGGACCCCAGGGTGCAGGCCGGCCGATTCAATCAGGGGCCCAACCAGTGGCCCGGATCACTGCCCGAATTTGCTCCGGTAATGCAGCACTATTTCCACACCATGAACCGGCTAGGCACCCGCATCATGGAAGCCCTCGCACTGGCGCTGGAGTTGCCTGCGGATCACTTCCGGGACTTCTGCCAGCAACCCCTGTCCACCCTGCGCCTGTTGCATTACCCGCCGCAACCGGCCACTCCGGCGCCGGGGGAGAAAGGTTGTGGTGCCCATACGGATTTTGGCGGTATCACCGTGCTTCTGCTGGATGAACACCCGGGGCTGCAGGTGTGGGATCACACCGGACAATGCTGGATACAGGCGCCACCGATACCCGGAACCTTTGTGGTCAACCTGGGCGACATGATCGCCCGCTGGACCAATGACCGTTACCGTTCCACCCTGCACCGGGTTGTGAATCTTTCTGGCGCAGAGCGCTACTCGGTACCCTTTTTCTTCAGTGGCAATCCTGATCACCGGGTCCAGTGTCTGCCCGGATGCCTGGCCCCGGGAGAGCCCCCCCTGTACCCGCCAACCACGGTTGAACAGCACCTGATGGACATGTACCGGAGGACCTATGCCTGAACACGAAGGGTATTCTGCAACACTGACTCTGATTCACGGCGCCTGGGCCGGAAGCTGGGTCTGGAACCGGCTTGCGCCCCTGCTCAGAGCCAGAGGCTACCGGGTAATCACGCCGGACCTTCCCGGCAGCAATGTCCATCCGCAGAATGCAGAGGAAGCGTCTCTGGAGGACTGTGTCCGGGAGATCAGGACAGTGACAGAAAATGTGGATGGTCCCCTGTTTTTTCTGGGGCATTCCGGTGGCGGTGCGGTGGCCACCCAGGCGGCAGAAGAAATGGCCGACAGGGTGTCGGGGGTCATCTTTCTGGCTGGCATGATGCTGCCCAGCGACACCGGCTTTGCCGGAATCATCAACGAGCTTCTGCCCAGGGATCCGTCGGCAGCGGGCATAGGGCCATACCTGCAATGGTCCGAAGACAGAACACTGTCCCGGGTGCCAGAAGATGCGGCCTGCTCCATATTCTTCAATGACCTGCCCCGGCAGCAGGCCCGGGAAGCGGCCAGCCGTCTGGGCTGGCAGGCTGAAGGCAGCCGGGCCCTGGTTCCGGTATGGAGCAACGCAGGATTCGGCTCCCTGCCCAGACTCTACATTGAGGCCACCCGGGACCGCTCGGTAACCCTGCCCCTGCAACGGGCCATGCAGGCCCGGACGCCCGGAGCACGGGTGATCACCCTGGAATCCGGTCATGTCCCCCAGGTGTCACAGCCGGAAGCCGTGGCCGATGCAGTTTCCGGGTTTGTTGAAAATCACAGGTCATCCTGAAGACCGCCCTGATCACTACCAGCGCCACCCAGACGATCCAGTGCCCGCCTGAGACCACCGTAACCGGTGCAACGGCACAGGTTACCGGCGAGGGCTTCCTGCAGGTGCTGCAGATCGGCTTCCGGTTCATTGCGCAGGCAGGACACCAGGGAAACGGCCATTCCCGGGGTGCAGTAGCCGCATTGCAGTGCACTTTCCCGGGTAAGCGCCCAGGCCACCCGCAGGAAATCCGGGTCCTCGGTCAATCCTTCAACCGACTCCACCCGGCAACCGGACAGGCGCCAGGCCGGTACCAGGCAAGCAGGAGCTGAACGG
>JBFHSI010000198.1:0-5853 GCA_041591245.1 Marinobacter sp. | reverse complement strand
GCTGGCAGGAGCAGGATTATCTGCTGGCCATGGTGGTTCCGGGGGTGGCAAGCACGGAGGTGCTGCCACGGGAACTGGTGTTTGTGATCGACACGTCCGGTTCCATGGCCGGAACCTCTATCCGGCAGGCGAAATCCGCGCTGCAGCGGGGGCTGGATACCCTGAAGCCGGATGACAGTTTCAATATCATCCGCTTCGACAACGAGGCCCACGCCCTGTTTCCGTCAGCGCAAACCGCCAGTGCCGGTAATCTGGACCTGGCCCGGCGTTATGTGGACCGGCTGCAGGCCAGTGGCGGAACAGAAATGGCCCGGGCCCTGAACATGGCCCTGACTGGCGCCGGTGAAACCGGGGAAAGTCCTGCGGATCTGGTACGCCAGGTGGTGTTCATTACGGACGGTGCTGTGGGTAATGAGGAGGCGCTGTTCACCCAGATTCGCCGACAGCTGGGTTCCCGGAGACTGTTTACCGTGGGCATAGGTTCCGCCCCCAACATGCATTTCATGCGGGAAGCTGCGCGCTGGGGCCGGGGCAGTTACACCGCCATTGCCGATGCTGCTGATGTCAGTGGCCCCCTGCAACAGCTGTTTGCAGCCATGGAAGCTCCGGTGCTGACCGGGATACAGGTGCAGTGGCCGGCCCAGCCGGCGTCCCTGGAAAGCTATCCGGAACGGACCGGGGATCTGTTTCAGGGCGAGCCTCTGGTGCAGGTTGTCCGGGGTGTGGCACCCGCCGGCGAGCTCAGGGTATCCGGAACCCTGCCGGGAGGTAAGGTATGGGAGCGCCGTCTGGATCTGCAGCAGGCGGCAGAGGGCACCGGATTGCAACGCCACTGGGCCCGGGAAAAACTGGACAGCCAGCTGGATCAGGCCCGCAGCCGTGGTGCCGAGCCTGACAAGGCGGGACTGACAGAACTGGCAGTAAGCCACGGACTTATGTCTCCCTATACCAGTTTCGTGGCGGTGGATGAGACTCCGGCCCGACCAAAGGCGGCCCCCCTGCATCAGGAATCCGTGCCTACCCTTCTTCCGGCAGGCGCTACCCAGGGCATGCTGCGCTATCCGGGTACCGCCACCTTTGGCCCTCTGTATACCGCTCTGGGGCTGATGGGTCTGATGTTCTCGGGCGCACTGGCGCTGCTGCGGCGCAGGAGGCTGTCATGAGCCGGCTGTTGCTGCTGGTGACCCTGGCCTCCGCTGCCCTGCTGGTGTTCGGACTGTGGATTCCGGCGAAAGCGGTAGTTGCCCAGGAGCTGCTGGAGCTGGCCTGGGCCCAGAGCCAGGCCGGACGTGCCGAGGTCCGGCCCTGGCCCTGGGCCGACACCTGGCCGGTGGCGAAACTGACGTTGCCGGAACTGGACGAGTCCATGATTGTCCTGGCCGGCAGCCATGGTGAAAGCCTGGCCTTCGGGCCGGGAGCCATGACGGAGCGGGTTGATGGCAGTGAGCCGGTGGTGATTGCCGGCCATCGGGATACCCACTTCCGCAAGCTGCAGTATCTGGAGCCGGGCAGTGAAATCCGGCTGCAGGACCGGCAGGGACACTGGCACAGTTATCAGGTTACCGGCGTGCGGGTGGTGGACAGCCGTACCGGACGGATAGACACCGGCTCCATGAGCCCGGATACCCTGTTGCTGGTGACCTGCTACCCCTTCGACAGCCTCACCGCCGGGGGCCCCCTGAGGTATGTGGTGGAGGCCCGGGCGGGGGTGTTACACAACGGCAATCCCATAGGACAAATTGACACTGTCGCCGGCACCTGAGGTTGGCGTACACTTGTGCGCCAAAATTCGGTGACAGAGTTGATACCATGGGTACGATAAGAAAAATTCTGGCCTGGTTGAGTGTACCGGTGATCTGTGTGCTGGCACTGGTGATCTATCTTGGCCGCCCCCTGAATCCCGACAATAACCGGCTATTTGGCCTTGCTGCGGGCAAGGTCGGGCGGGCCATACTGGGCATGAAACGTCCCCTTGAGGGCTGGGAAAACATGCCGGTGGACCGGCCCACGGTGGTGATTGCCAACCACCAGCACAACGATGACCTGTTCGTCATGGGAGATCTGCTGCCGCCACGGACAGTGACGGTGGGCAAATCAGCCCTGATCTGGATACCTTTCTTCGGCCAGATTTTCTGGCTGGGAGGCAATGTCATCCTCAACCGCTCCCGTTCCCGCAAGGCCATTGCGGTCATGCAGGCCACCAGCGATGCCCTGGTTCGTGACCACAAAAGCCTGTGGATATTCCCCGAAGGTACCCGCAGCCATGGTCAGGGTCTGCAGAAATTCAAAAAGGGGGCCTTCCACGCCGCCATCACCTCCGGTGCACCTATCACCATGGTCTGTGTAGCGGAATACAAGGACCGGACCCTGGGCTGGAGCGGTCGCCGGGAAGCTGTGCCGGTGAAGGTCCTGCCTCCCATAGAAACCACCGGCATGAGCACGGAGGAGATTCCCCAGCTGATGGAGCGTTGCCGCAAGCAGATGGCGGAAACCATTGCAGAGCTGAGCCAGCGGGACAGGAACTGAGCCGGAATTCCTTGATGCCCCGTTGGAAACAGGGCAGTCTTTGCGGGTCTGAACAGTTGATTTCAAGACCCTCAGGGAGAGGTGAGCGATGATTTGGTTTCTGGTAATCGGTGGTGTAGCCGGCTGGCTGGCCGGGCTGATCATGAAGGGACGGGGCTTCGGCATACTGGCCAATGTGGGCATTGGTATTGTCGGGTCCTTTATCGGCGGTATCATATTCGGCCTGCTGCAGCTGGCCCCCAGGGGAGCCATTGGTGAACTGGTGACGGCAACTGTCGGTGCCGTGCTGCTGCTGGCGATAGTCAACAAGATCAAACAGGGGTAACTATGATCATTCCCGTTACCGGCGTGTTTGCCGCTGTTATCGGTATTCTGTTGCTGGTGCTGTCGGCCCAGGTGTCCAGGTTCCGGATGAAATACAAGAAGGGCCTGGGGGTTACCGAGGATCCGGATTTTGTCGCGGCCGTGCGTGCCCACGGGAATCTGGTGGAATATGCACCCCTGGGGCTGATCATGCTGGGGGTTGCGGAACTCAACGGAGTTGCCAGCGGACTGATTTACTGGACCGGGATGGCACTGGTGGTGGGGCGGATCCTGCACGCCTGGGGCATGGTCAATGGTCGTGGTGGCCCGCACTGGGCACGGGCGCTGGGTATTCTTCTGACCTGGCTGTCAATCCTCGCCCTGGCCCTGCTGCTGCTGTGGAATGTCTGGGATGTCTACGGCGGCTGATGGACTGCTGGTACAGCCGGAGGCGGATTGTGCTCCCGGCTGGCCCGGCACTCTAGCCCTGAATGGCCTGGGCCACTTCCACCGTCATGTATTCCAGTTCCACCCGACGGTTGGCGGCGTGATCGTCCGGCGTCGCCAGGGGCCGGCCTGAACCCCATCCGGCCAGCTGAATCCGGGATTCTGGAACACCCTTGCGAATCAGGAACCTGGCCACGGCATTGGCCCGCAGCCGGGACAGAAACTGGTTGTAGTCTTCATTGCCAAAGTTGTCTGAATGACCGTGAATCCTGACCCTGGTGCCCGGATTCTGTAGCAGATAGGTGGCATGCTGCTCAAGAAATGCCATATCCCCGGCATCCAGTGAGTGTTTGTTGAAGCCGTAGTGAAATCTTGTCCGGTGTGGCTGTCTGGCTTCGGTGCCGGTCACCGTTGTAAAGCCGGAGGCTATGGCCGCTTTGGCAATCAGCTCAGGGTTGTCCAAAACAAGTACGGTCATGTGCAGTTTCCTTGGTTCCAGTATCCGGTTTTTCTTGTTATTCCCGCCCACTATTGGCTGGTGCGAAAATAACGGCAATTGGCGAATGGTCGATAAGGCGCAGCCATGCCTTGTGGAATGGCTCTGATTGAATGTCATTTCTGTTACCTGGCCATGACAGCCACCGGAAAATCAACAGCTCAGAGCTATTTGTGGGCTTGCGCACATTTCCGTGCTTGCGCTGAAACCGACCTTGTGCCGGATTTCATTTGAGCGCGAAAACAGGGCCTCCCTGTGGTACAAAACACCCTATCAGGGACAGATAATGATGAATTGTGACTCCCCATGCTGATTATTCCTGCTGAGAATGCGATCGACTGGAAGCGCCCGCCCTGGGTAACCCTGGGGCTGATGCTGGTGTGTGTTCTGGTTTTCCTGTTTTATCAGGGTGGTGACGATCGCAAGCTGAATCAGGCGGTGGAGCAGTATCTGGACTCCGACCTGCTGGTGCTGGAGGCTCCGGCTTACCAGGATTACCTGGAACGGCTGATCCAGATTGAGGGCGACAAAGACCGGGTTCTGCAGCTGCAGGAGTTCCAGCAGTTGCAGGAGAATGACCGGAAAACCTGGCTGGCGGCCCGACTGCTGATGGACCGGGAGTTCTACCAGTATCTGCTGGTTAATCAGGACCTGATCTGGTCGCCGGCGGACCGGGACCGCTGGTCCGGCGTCCGGATGGATATCGAGACCGGGTATATGGACCGGCTCAGTGCCATCGAGCTGGGTCTGATCCCCGCCGAGCTGACCCTGTCTTCCCTGATCAGTTACCAGTTTCTGCACGGTGGCTGGGGCCATATCATCGGCAACCTGGTGTTCCTGTTCCTGCTGGGATTTACCGTGGAAAAGGCTCTGGGCCCGGGTCGTTATCTGTTGGCCTATCTGCTGTGCGGAGCCCTGTCCGGACTGGTGTTCACCGCCTTCTCTGCTGGCAGCCATGTGCCCCTGGTGGGGGCTTCCGGTGCCATATCCGGGCTGATGGGCATGTATGTGGCCATCTACGGGCTGCAGAAAATCCGCTTCTTCTATTTCCTGGGCGTCTACTTCAACTATTTCCGGGCGCCGGCCATTGCCATGCTGCCGGTGTGGGTAGCCAAGGAAATTTACGATTACTGGTTTGCCGGTGCCACAGGTATTGCCTATATGGCCCATGCCGGCGGGCTGGTGTCCGGTGCCGCTCTGGTGTGGCTGCTGGGGCGCAGCTGGCTGCAGGTGCGGGAAGAGTTTTTCGAGCCGGAGGAAGACGAGCAGGATACCCGCTTCACCACCAGCTATGCACAGGCCATGTCCAGCCTGGGGCGGATGGAGTTTGACCTGGCCCGCCGCCAGTTCGAGGCGTTGCGGAAGCATTATCCGGACCGGAGCATTGTGCTGGAGCACCTGTATCACCTGGCGGCCCTGCGCCCCGACCTTCCGGCCTACCGGGACCTGGCCCGGGAGCTGATGGCCGATGCCCTGCGCCGGCATCAGCCGGAGAAAATGATTTCGGTGTGGCAGGAATATCTGGCCCGGGGTGAGGAGCATCACCCTCTCAGTGCCGGGGATCACAACCGGGTCCTGTTTTCCGCCCTGCGCCAGCATGATATGCAGGTGGCAGAAAAGGCCTTCGAGCGCCTGAGCCGTACCGGCGATATAACAATGATTCCGGAGGCCTGCCGCCTGCTGGCGGATGAATTCGAAAAGCTGGAAATGATCCCCAAGTCCCGCCATTACCGGCAGTTGCAGGACAGCTACTGACGCCTTTCCGGATAGCCCCTGGGGTGCCCGCCGCTATGTGTTGTCTGCCACCGAAAACTCAGCCCTGGGGCCTTTCAGGGGCTCCCGGTTGGCAACCTGTTGCAGAAAAACCTCCGCCTGCTGCTGCAGCGGGTGCCCTTTGCAGCGTTGCTGTACGAAGGTGAGAAAGACCCGGGCCTTGTCCCATTGCTGCAGGCCATTGGCCAGGGCCTGAGCCATCAGCACATAGGCCGGTGCCAGCTGGTCGCTGTCCGGGAAGCGCTTGTGGAAGTCCTGCAGCAGGCGCAGGGTCAGCCGGTAGTGTCCCCGCAGGTACAGAATCCGGG
>JBFHSI010000197.1:0-5854 GCA_041591245.1 Marinobacter sp. | reverse complement strand
TGGAGGGGTGTTTTTCCGCACCGAGACAGATGCGCACCATGGCTTCCACTGCTTCTTTGGGGTAATCCCCGACCGCAGTTTCCGCGGACAGCATGACAGCATCTGTGTAATCCATCACCGCATTGGCCACATCCGAGACTTCGGCCCGGGTCGGCATGGGGTTGGTGATCATGGACTCCATCATCTGGGTGGCGGTGATTACTGCCCGGTTGAGCACCCGTGCCCGTTTGATGATGTGCTTCTGTACACCCACCAGCTCGGCATCTCCGATTTCCACGGCCAGATCACCGCGGGCAACCATGACTGCATCGGAGGCTTCAATTACGGCATCCAGAGCGGCGTCGTCATGGGCCAGTTCTGCACGCTCGATCTTGGCCACAAGGCCAGCGTCCGAGCCGGCTTCGGCCAGCAGTTTTCGGGCCACATGCATATCGTCGGCGGTACGGACAAAGGAGACGGCAACATAGTCCGCACCCAGGCGGGCTGCGGTGACTATGTCCTGTTTGTCCTTTTCGGTCAGGGCATCGGCGGAAAGGCCGCCGCCGCGCTTGTTCAGTCCCTTGTTGTTGGACAGGGGGCCGCCAATCAGCACTTTCGAGGTGATGCTGTGGTCATCCACCTCGGCAACTTCCATTTCAATCCGGCCGTCGTCCAGCACCAGGATATCGCCCGGAACCACATCCTGAATCAGCTGTTCGTAATCGATGCCAACCCGCTCTGCGGTGCCGGACTCCTTGTCCATGGCGGCGTCGAGAATAAACGTCTGGCCTGCGGTCAGTGTGACCTTGTTGTCAGCAAAGCGGGCGATACGCAGTTTAGGGCCCTGCAGATCTGCCAGAATGGCCACGAAACGGCCCTGTGCGGCGGCAGCTTCCCGGACCCGCTGGGCCCGGGCGATATGTTCGTCCGCACTGCCGTGGGAGAAGTTGAGTCGGGTGACGTCGACACCGGCGCTGATAATGGCGGCCAGGGATTCCGGGGAGTCGGTGGCGGGGCCGAGGGTGGCGACAATTTTGGTACGCCTGAGCATGTTAGTTTTCCTTTGGTTGTGCGGAAGCCTTCCGGGTGCAGGGTGCGGACGGGATCCGGGTGGCCGGCTTCACTGGCCGGCCCCGATCAGTGCGATGGCATTGTCCAGCATCCGGTTCGAGAAGCCCCATTCATTATCGTACCAGGCCATGACTTTTACATGACGGCCCAGCACTCGGGTTTGGCTGGCATCAAATATGCTGGAGAGAGGGTTATGGTTGAAGTCTATACTCACCAGCGGTTCTGTGTTGTAGCCGAGAACCGGGCTGGCGTCGGCAGCGGTTCTGACGGTTTCATTGATTTCTTCCACGGTAGTATCCCTGGCGGCCACAAATACCAGGTCCACCAGAGAAACATTGATGGTGGGAACCCGGACCGCGAGACCGTCGAGACGGCCGTCCAGCTCCGGAATGACTTTGCCGATGGCGACGGCTGCACCGGTTTTGGTCGGAATCATGGACTGGGTAGCAGATCGTGCACGATACAGGTCCGAATGCAAAGAGTCGCTTAGCTTTTGGTCGTTGGTATAGGAGTGGATGGTGGTCATCAGGCCGGTTTCAATGCCTACGGTTCTGTGCAGTATATCGGCCACCGGGGCCAGGCAGTTAGTGGTGCAGGACGCGCAGGAAATAATCTGGTGGCTGTCCTTCAGGACCTGATGGTTGACGCCGTAGACCACAGTGGCATCGGCATCCGGTGAGGGGGCGGAGATAATCACCTTGCCGGCTCCTGCTGCCAGGTGGGCTGCGGCCTGCTCCCGGGTTTTGAAAAGGCCGGTACATTCCAGAACCACGTCTACCTGGTGCTGCTTCCAGGGCAGATCTCTGGGATCGCGGACTGAACTGATGGCGATGGTGTCACCGTTGACGGTCAGTGCAGAGGAATTATGTTCCACATCCGCCAGAAATCGCCCATGCACGCTATCATATTTAAGTAGGTGGGCATTGGATGCCGCGTCGCCCAGATCGTTGATTGCCACTACCTGCAGCTGTTTGCGGTAGCCGTTTTCATAAAGTGCCCGGACGATATTGCGTCCGATACGGCCAAAGCCGTTGATTGCAATACGTATGGTCATTTCATGACTCCTTGTGGCTTGTTGGTCATCCTTTATATGTAGTAAATATTACAACAAAACGACAATATTTGGACGAGGCGTGGGTGAAAATACTCACAAAAGACCGTAAAGTTACTTTTAAAACCGAATCCTTGTGCAACATTCACGGAGCTTGCCATGCATCCTATTGTAGACAGGGTTACCCGGCGCATCATTGAGCGCAGTCGCTCAACCCGCCAGGACTATCTGGACCGTATGAAAGGACTCAGGGCCCTCGGCCCCCACAGGGCCAGCCTGTCCTGTGGCAATCTGGCCCACGGATTTGCTGCCTGTGGCCATGGTGACAAGGACACTCTGCGGCTGATGAACAGCGCCAATGTGGCCATGGTTTCTGCCTACAACGATATGCTTTCGGCCCATCAGCCCTACGAAAAGTTCCCTGAAGTTATCCGGGATACGGCCCGGGCAATGGGTTCGGTTGCCCAGTTCGCCGGTGGTACGCCGGCCATGTGTGACGGGGTGACCCAGGGCCAGCCAGGTATGGAGCTGAGCCTGTTTTCCCGGGATACCATCGCCATGAGTACGGCGGTGGCCCTGAGCCACAACATGTTTGATGCGGTGTTACTGCTGGGGATCTGCGACAAGATAGTGCCGGGGCTTCTGATTGGTGCCCTCAGTTATGGCCATCTGCCGTCCATACTCGTGCCTGCGGGGCCTATGCCTTCCGGGCTGCCGAACAAGGAAAAACAGCGCATCCGCCAGTTGTATGCGGAGGGCAAGGTGGGGAAAGAAGAATTGCTGGAGGCCGAGAGCCAGTCCTACCACAGCCCGGGAACCTGTACGTTTTACGGCACGGCCAACAGCAACCAGTTGCTGGTGGAGGTGATGGGGCTGCATCTGCCCGGCGCCGCCTTTGTTCACCCGAATACCCCTTTGCGGGAACAGCTGACCCGGGCCGCAACGGAGCAGGTTATCCGCCTGTCCCGGCCCGGGGGCGGTGAGCTGGGGCTGGGCGAGATGGTGGATGAAAAAAGCATCGTCAATGCGCTGGTTGCCCTGCTGGCGACCGGGGGCTCCACCAATCACACCATTCACTGGGTAGCCGTTGCAAGGGCCGCCGGGATCATTATTGACTGGAACGACTACGCCGAACTCTCGTCCATCGTGCCGGGTATGGTACGCATTTACCCGAACGGACAGGAAGATATCAATGCCTTTGATGAGGCCGGGGGAACGCCTTTCCTGATTCGCGAACTGCTGGCAGGAGGTCTTCTCCACAATGATGTGGAAACCGTGGTTGGCCATGGTCTGGAGCCCTACACCCGTGCTCCGGAGCTGGATGATGGCAAGCTGGTGTGGCGGCCGGCGCCGGAAACCAGTCTGCGTCCGGATGTGCTCAGGCCCGTTGCGGAGCCCTTTACCGCGGATGGTGGCCTCCGGGTGCTGGAAGGAAATCTGGGGCGGGGGGTGATCAAGGTGTCAGCGGTGGACCAGTCGCACTGGTGTATCACTGCACCGGCTGTGGTTTTCAATGATCAGAATGAGTTGAAAGCCGCCTTCGAGGCGGGTGCTCTGGATCGGGACTGTGTTGTTGTGGTCCGGTTTCAGGGGCCCAAAGCCAATGGTATGCCGGAGCTGCACAAACTGACCCCTTATCTTGGTGTGCTTCAGGACCGGGGATTCCGGGTTGCCCTGGTGACCGATGGGCGTATGTCCGGGGCTTCCGGCAAGGTGCCTGCGGCCATTCATGTCTATCCGGAGGCTCTGGATGGCGGCCCTCTGGCGAAAATACAGGAAGGTGACCTGATCTGCGTGGACGCCGGCAACGGGCGTCTGACTGTCTCTGTAGACCCGGGGGAGTTTGCCGCCCGGGAGCCGGCCTCCGTTGACCTTTCCGCCCATCATCAGGGGTATGGGCGGGAGCTGTTTGGCTGGTTAAGGCGTTCTGTGAGCACGCCGGAGGAGGGCGCCAGTTTCTTCTGGAATCATCAGGCTTGAACGGTTTCCGCCTGACCGGGCTGCTGGTGCCGCCGAGGCGCCGGCACATCCGGATTCCTGACCGGAGTTATGCAAGGCATTAGTGTCCACAGGCTGAGAATGGCAGAAGTTCAATGACTGATGATCTTTCCGCGTTATCCTTTGACCAGTTGGTGCGCCGGGTCCGGGCCTGCACCCTGTGTTCGGAGTTTCTGCCCCTGGGCCCCCGGCCGGTGCTGCAGTTGTCCGAATCATCCCGGATACTGATTGTTGGTCAGGCACCGGGGCGCAAGGTTCATGAAACCGGAGTGCCCTTTAATGACCCGAGTGGAGACCGCCTGCGTCAGTGGATGGGGGTGAGTCGGGACAGTTTCTATGACGAGACGGAAATGGCGATTCTGCCCATGGGTTTCTGCTATCCCGGAACCGGCAAGTCGGGGGATCTGCCGCCGCGGCCCGAGTGTGCGCCGGCCTGGCGGGCTGCGCTGCTGGAGCGGCTGGTCAATATCCGGCTGACCCTGGTGATAGGCCAGTATGCCCATGCCTGGCACCTGGGGAGCAAAGCCGGTTCGGTGACCGACAATGTCCGTAACTGGCAATCCTACTGGCCGGAGGTTGTGCCCATGCCCCATCCCAGTCCCCGCAATAATCTCTGGTTGCGCCGTAATCCCTGGTTTGAGGAAGAGGTTGTGCCGGCGCTCAGGAGCCGGGTGTCGGATATCCTGGCAGACGACCAGAGCGGGCTTTAGGCTTTAGGGCGTTACAGGCTGCAGATGCCGGGAGACAAAGTCTTCCAGGGCTGTCGTTTCGGCAGGGGAGGCATAAAGCCCCTGTTTGGTCCGACGCCACAGAATGTCCTCTGCGGTCATGGCCCATTCGTTCTCCATCAGGTATTCCACTTCGCCCTGGTACAGGGTGCCGGTAAACCGGCAGCCCAGATCCTGCAGGGACTGGCAGTCTTTCAGAAAATCCCGGGCGCAGGTGCCATAGGTGCGCACGTATCGGCGGGCCACCGGTTCCGGCAGCCAGGGGTAGTTCTGGCTGAACTCGGCAAACAGTTGTTCCTGACTCTGGAAATCGCCACCGGGAAGAACCGCTGTCCGGGTCCAGGGGCTCCCGGCTTCCGGGAAAAAGCGACACAGCTTGTCGGTGGCGGCTTCCGCCAGCTTGCGGTAGGTGGTGATCTTGCCTCCGAACACCGACAGCAGGGGTGGCTTGCCGTCTTCCGCGCTGATCTCGAAAGAATAGTCTCTGGAGGCTTTTTGCGGGTTCTTCTCGTCCTCGTCCATCAGCGGACGTACGCCGGAATAGGACCAGACCACATCAGCGGCGGTCAGCTGATGCCGGAAATGGGCGTTCACTATATCCAGCAGGTAGCGGGTTTCCTCCGGTGAAATTCTGGCCTGTTTCGGGTCGCCCTGGTAATCCACATCGGTGGTGCCGATCAGGGAGAACTGGTCCTCATAGGGAATCACGAACACAATCCGTTCATCCTCATTCTGCAGAATATAGGCCTCGTTGTCCTTGTTCAGCCGTGGCACCACAATATGACTGCCTTTGACCATCCGGATCATTCGGGGTGGCGGCATGGACAGGGCTTCTTCGAACAGGCTGCTGACCCAGGGGCCTGAGGCGTTCACCGCCGCCCCTGCACTTACTGTGCGCTGCCCTGTGCCGGTCATGTTCCGGAGGGTGACCTGCCAGTCCCGGCTGCCCCTTTGAGCATGTACGCACTTGGTCCGGGTCAGTATGGTGGCGCCGCACTGTCTGGCCTTGCTGGCGGTAAGTACCACC
>JBFHSI010000196.1:0-5865 GCA_041591245.1 Marinobacter sp. | reverse complement strand
GCGTGGTTCCCATCGTCAATGAAAACGATACGGTGGTGACGGACGAGATCCGCTTCGGTGACAACGATACCCTGGGTGCGCTGGTGGCAAACCTGATTGAGGCGGATGGCCTGATCATTCTCACCGATCAGCTGGGGTTGTTTGACCGGGATCCGCGCAAGCATCCGGATGCGCAGCTGATTACTGAACGTCAGGCCCGGGATCGTGAACTGGATGCCATGGCAGGAGGCAGTGCCGGAGCGCTGGGTCGTGGCGGCATGCAGACCAAGGTCCGTGCGGCCCGCCTGGCGGCCCGCTCCGGTGCCTTTACGGTTATTGTTGGGGGGCGTATTGAGGGGGTTATCACCCGGCTGCACCAGGGCGATGCCATAGGCACTCTGCTGCTGCCGGAGCAGGGCCGGATTGCGGCCCGCAAGCAGTGGCTGGCCAGCCAGCTGAAAACCCGGGGTACCCTGACTCTGGATGACGGTGCGGTCAGAGGTGTGCGTCTTGGTGGACGCAGCCTGCTGCCGGTGGGGGTCAGCAGTGTTGTGGGAAACTTCCGGCGGGGTGAAATGGTGTCCTGTATCGACCGTCAGGGCAGGGAGGTTGCCCGCGGGCTGGTAAATTACGATGCGGACGAGGCCAGGGCTATTGCCGGACGCTCCAGTGATCGTATTGCCGAGGTGCTGGGCTATGTGTCTGATGAGGAGCTGATCCACCGGGACAATCTGGTGGTGGTGTGATCAGGCACGGATAGCGGAAATAAAAAAAACCGGCCAGAAGGCCGGTTTTTTGTGCTCTGAAGGAAAGCCGCTTACGCGCTCTTCAGGGCCTTGATCTTGGCGGTCAGGCGGCTCTTGTGACGAGCAACCTTGTTTTTGGCGAAGATGCCTTTGTTGACCATGCTGTCCAGAATCGGCTGAGCCTGCTGGAATGCAGCCTGGGCTTCTTCGTAGTTGCCGGCTTCAATCTTGGACTGAATTTTTTTCATGTAAGTACGAGCCATGGAACGCAGGCTGGTGTTGTGCTTGCGGTTCTTCTCGTTCTGACGTGCGCGCTTCTTGGCTTGCGGGGAATTTGCCACCGTAAAACTCCTGAAAATCTAGAATTCGTTGCTGAAAGATGCTTACATCGCGGTCGCGCCAAAACCAGCGCGTCGAAATAAATGACGCGAAACTATGCCGCTGAAACCCCGAAATGTCAAGACCAAAACCCATTTGGCGACCCGCTGCTCCGGGCCTGTGCTAAACTCCCGGCTCATTGTAACCCATTACGCCGAATCAGAGCCTCAATGTCCACGGAAGCCGCCCCCGCCCCCGAGTCAAACCTGCCACCGAAAGCGCCGGGTCTGCTGAGATCTTCCGGTGTCGTGGGCATTATGACCATGCTTTCCCGGGTGCTGGGTCTGGTCCGGGACATGGTGATAGCCCGCTATTTCGGTGCCGGTGCCGGCGCGGATGCCTTTTTCGTTGCCTTCAAGATTCCCAATTTTCTGCGCCGGCTGTTTGCGGAAGGGGCGTTTTCCCAGGCCTTTGTGCCGGTATTGTCATCCTATCGGGAGAATCAGGACATTACCGAAGTCCGGCGTCTGGTGAATGCGGTTGCCGGCTCTCTCGGACTGATTCTGCTGGCGGTGACGCTGGTGGCCATGGTGGGGGCTCCGGTGCTGACGGCGGTTTTTGCTCCCGGGTTTCTGGATGAGGGGGTGAAATTTACCCTCGCCAGCGACATGCTCCGGATTACCTTTCCCTATCTTCTGCTGATATCCCTGACCGCGTTTGCCGGCGGTATACTGAACAGCTATGACCATTTTGCGGTGCCGGCCTTTACCCCGGTGCTGCTGAATCTGGCGATGATCTGCGCAGCTGTTTTCCTGGCTCCACTGATGCAGGAGCCGGTTATGGCTCTGGCCTGGGGTGTGTTGATTGCCGGTGCCCTGCAACTGTTCTTCCAGTTGCCTTTTCTGATGCGTCTGGGGCTGCTGCCGCGGCCCAGGGTGGATTATCGTCATGAGGGGGTGCGCCGCATCCTGAAATTGATGGCGCCGGCCCTGTTCGGGGTTTCGGTGAGTCAGATCAATCTGTTGCTGGACACGGTGCTGGCGTCGTTTCTGCAAACCGGCAGCGTATCCTGGCTGTATTATTCCGACCGCTTGTCAGAGCTGCCCCTGGGGGTGTTCGGGATCGCCATAGCTACGGTGATTCTGCCCAGTCTGTCCCGCAAGCATGCGGCGGATTCCGCTGACCAGTTTGCGGCCACTCTGGACTGGGCGGTGCGGGCGGTACTGCTGATCGGTCTTCCAGCAGCGGTGGCTCTGGCCCTGCTGGCGGAGCCCCTGATCGCCACCCTGTTCCATTATGGGGAGGTGACGGACCGGGACGTGCTTATGTCGGCCCAGAGCCTGCGGGCCTATTCGGCCGGGCTGCTGGCCTTTATGCTGATCAAGGTGCTGGCGCCCGGCTTTTTTGCCCGGGAAGACACCCGCACTCCGGTCAAGATAGGTATTGTGGCGATGGTGGCCAATATGGCGTTCAATCTGGCGCTGATTGTGCCTCTGGCCCACGCCGGGTTGGCGCTGGCTACCTCGATTTCGGCCTGGCTCAACGGCTTCCTGCTGTGGCGGGGGTTGCGCCGAGAAGGGGCCTGGAAAAGTCAGCCGGGCTGGCTCAAGTTCTTTGCCCAGTTGCTGTTTGCCAATGCCCTGCTGGCTGCCACCATACTCTGGCTCAGGGCGCCGGCCAGTGACTGGCTGGTGGCCGGAGGCTATACCCGGGCCATGGATATGGCGCTGCTGGTGGTGGCCGGGGTTGCCGTGTATTTTGTGGCCCTGGCACTGACCGGCGTACGGGTAAGACATTTCCGCCAGAGGTGAGGTATAATCGCGCGTTTTCTCACCAGTGTTTCTCCGGGCACCGGCTGTCGCCGGCTTCCTGTATCGAACGAAACGCTGAAAGCCAGCAGGCAATTGAAGGCTCGCGTTGAATGCGTCTTATCTGTGGTCTGACCAACCTGAACAAGTTGTCCCGGCGGGAAGACTCCCCGTTCCGACAGGGCTGTGTGGCAACCATTGGCAATTTTGACGGTGTCCATATCGGTCATCAGGCCATTCTGGAACAGGTGAAAGGAAAAGCTGCACGTCTTGGTCTGCCTTCCGTCGCCATGGTGTTTGAACCCCAGCCCCGGGAATTTTTCCAGGGTGAGGATGCCCCCCCACGGCTGATGGCGTTCCGGCAGAAGTATGAAGCCCTGACCGCAGCGGGTATTGACCATGTGCTGTGTCTGCATTTCAACAACCGTTTCCGCAGTCTGACCAGCCAGGAGTTTATCGAGACGGTACTGGTGGGTGGCCTGGCCGTACGGCATCTGGTGGTCGGTGATGACTTTCGCTTTGGCTGCGACCGTACCGGGGATTTCGCCCTGCTGAATGAAGCGGGTGCAACCCGGGGCTTTACCGTTGAGAATACCCGCACGGTGACTGTCGGGGGTGAACGGGTGAGCAGTACCCGCATCCGGGAACGGCTGACTGTGAACCGGCTGGAGGAAGCCGAGGAGCTTCTCGGGCAAGCTTACCGGATTCGCGGACGGGTAATCTACGGGCGCCAGCTGGGCCGGGAAATCGGTGCTCCGACCGCCAATATCCGGCTGCGGCGTATGGCGCCCCTGCAGGGGGTGTACGTGGTGGGCACCATACTGGATGATGGTTCGGTATATGACGGTGTCGCCAATATCGGACTGAGGCCGACGGTGGATGGCAAGCAGCCGGCTTTGGAAGTTCACCTGTTCGATTTTTCAGGCAGTCTCTACGGCCGGCACATTGACGTGATTTTCCGCCACGGCTTGCGGGAAGAAATCCGTTTCAGCTCCGTGGATGCCCTGAAAAAACAGATTGCCAGGGATATTGAATTCGCCCGGGCATGGGTTGCCCAGAACGGATCTTTCCGGGCTGCACATTGAAAACCGGTGTCTGTGGCCCACAGATAGCAGACGACTGACCTTACTGACCAACAGAGTACGCACACAAACCATGAGCGACTACAAGCATACCCTTAATCTGCCGGAAACCGCCTTCCCAATGCGCGGTAACCTGGCCAAGCGCGAGCCGGAAATGCTCAAACGCTGGCAGGATCTCAATGTCTACGGCAACCTGCGCAAGCAGCGGGAAGGGCGGGAGAAATTCATTCTTCACGATGGCCCTCCCTACGCCAACGGCAGCATTCATATCGGGCATGCGGTCAACAAGATTCTCAAGGACATGATCGTCAAGTCCCGCAGCTTCATGGGTTACGACGCCCCCTATGTGCCGGGCTGGGACTGTCATGGTTTGCCTATCGAGCACAAGGTGGAGCAGGAAATCGGCAAGGCCGGGGTCAAGGTGGATTACAAAACCTTCCGCCAGGCCTGCCGGGACTATGCCGGCAAGCAGATTGCCGGCCAGAAGGCTGACTTTATCCGCCTGGGCGTCATGGGTGAGTGGGACAAGCCCTACCTGACCATGGATCCGAAGGTAGAAGCCGGGATTGTCCGGGCGCTGGGCAAAATCGTCGCCAAGGGGCACCTGGTGCGGGGCTTCAAGCCGGTGTACTGGAGTGTGGTGGGGCAGTCTGCGCTGGCAGAGGCGGAAGTCGAGTATCAGGACAAGACCTCTACCCAGATCGATGTGCGCTTTATCGTTGTGGATCAGGCCCGGGTGCTGTCCCTGTTTGGAACGGACCAGGGCGAAGGTGATGTGTCCGTAGTGATCTGGACCACCACACCCTGGACCATTCCCGCCAACCAGGCGGTTTCCCTGAACCGGGAGTTCCAGTATGCGCTGGTTCAGACCGATGTGGGGCAGGGCCCTGAGCGCCTGATCCTGGCTGCGGACATGGTGCCGGGCATCATGGATCGCTGGGGTGTTGAAAGCTATGAGGTGCTGGCCACCTGTACCGGCGCGGACCTTGAGCTGCTGGCCCTGCAGCATCCGGTTTATGACAAGCAGGTTCCGGTCATTCTCGGCGAACATGTATCCATGGATGCAGGTACCGGAGCTGTGCACACAGCACCGGATCACGGCATGGAAGATTTCGAAGTGGGCAAGGCCTACAACATCGGCACCCTGAATCTGGTTCAGGCGGACGGTACCTACACAAGTGCCGCCGGTGAATTTGCCGGCCTGCATGTATACAAGGCCGATGAGCCTGTGTGCGAGGCGCTGGTCCGTGAAGGCAAGCTGGTGCGCAAGGAAAAATTCCGCCACAGCTTCCCCCATTGCTGGCGAACCAAGACGCCCCTGATCTATCGTGCCACGCCCCAGTGGTTTATCAGCATGGATCAGAAAAATCTCCGGGCCGATGCCCTGGAAGCCATCAAGGGTGTGCGCTGGGTGCCGTCCTGGGGACAGAACCGCATCGAGGCCATGTTCCGGCAGTCACCGGACTGGTGTATCTCCCGACAGCGTACCTGGGGGGTTCCCATCACCCTGTTTATCCACAAGGAAACCCAGGAACTGCATCCGGATACCCAGGCTGTTATTGAAAAGGCTGCGCAGGCTATCGAAGTGGATGGTATTGATGCCTGGTATGAGCTGGATGCCCGGGAGCTGATCGGTGATGACGCCGATGCCTATGAAAAGGTTACCGATACCCTGGATGTGTGGTTCGATTCTGGTGTTACCCACGAATCCGTGCTGCGGGTTCGCCCGGAACTGGGTCAGTTCCCGGCGGATATGTACCTGGAAGGTTCGGATCAGCACCGGGGCTGGTTCCAGTCTTCCCTGAAAACCTCCATTGCCATCAATGGCGTGGCCCCGTACAAGCAGGTGCTGACCCACGGTTTCACCGTGGACGGCGATGGGCGCAAGATGTCCAAGTCCATCGGCAACGTGGTGGCGCCCAGGCAGATCAT
>JBFHSI010000195.1:0-5927 GCA_041591245.1 Marinobacter sp. | reverse complement strand
CTATGGTTACACGTTGAGGACAGAGTTACAGATGCTTGCCTGTGTACTTGAGAAAATTGATGAGGCCAACCGGGCCGATCCCAACCGGGAACTGGTGGATGGGGAATCCCTGCCCAGGGAATACGCCTACAGTCTGCATATGACCCGCTGGCTGTGGGCCCTGGAGCCTGCTCCCTCGGAACTGATGCAGATCGCCTGCCGGGCCCAGCATATCGAACGCTGGACCATGCCCCGCAGTGATTATCCGGAAGGCCGCAAGGCCTACTACGAATGGCGCCAGGCCTGTGGCCGTATGCATGGCCGGCGGGCAGCGGAAATCATGGCCGAATGTGGTTATCCGGAGCCGGACTGCCAGCGGGTGGAAACCATTCTGACCAAGCGTGAGTTGCGCCGGGATGAGGATACCCAGCTGCTTGAGGACGTGGCCTGCATGGTGTTTCTGGAGAAGTATTTTTCCGGATTCTATGAGCAGAACGCGGATTATGACCGGGACAAGTGGCTGAGAATTGTCCGCCGCACCTGGGGCAAGATGTCAGAGCGGGGCCATGGCGCCGCTCTGGAACTGGCCGGGAAACTGCCGGAACATCTGCAGGCCCTGCTGGCGGAAGCCCTGGCGCAGCCGGAAGCCTGATCAGGCTTCCGGGAAGAACAGGCTTCTGAGTTTTTCGCCGGGTTCCGGTGCCCGCATAAAGGATTCCCCCACCAGAAAACCGTAGATGTCCCTGTCGGTCATGGCCAGTACGTCGTCCCGGGTCATGATGCCGCTTTCGGTAATCACCATACGCCCGGAGCCGGCGCGCTGGTGCAGTGCAAAAGTGGTGTCCAGGCTGACCTCGAAGGTGTGCAGGTTGCGGTTGTTGATGCCCAGCAGCGGCGTATTGAGGGTCAGGGCGTCGTCCATCTCCTCATCACTGTGAACTTCCACCAGCACATCCAGCCCGATTTCATGGGCAATGCCTTCCATTTCCTGCATCTGGTCCCGGGTCAGGCAGGCGGCGATCAGCAGAATGCAGTCGGCACCTATGGCCCGGCTTTCATAGACCTGATAAGGGTCCACCATAAAGTCCTTGCGGATGACCGGCAGGCTGCAGGCGTTGCGGGCCGCCACCAGGTAGTCTTCGCTGCCCTGGAAGAAGTCCCTGTCGGTGAGTACGGACAGGCAGGTGGCACCACCTTCCTCATAGCTTTCGGCAATGGCCGGCGGCAGGAACGGGTCCCTGAGAACCCCCTTGCTGGGCGATGCCTTCTTGATCTCGGCGATCACCGCAGGCTGTTTACTGCCGGCCCGGGCCATCATGGCCCCGGCGAAGCCCCGGGCGGGGGGCTGGTCGCCGGCCAGGGCTCTCAGATCAGCCTGGGATGTCCGGGGTTTGCGGCTGGCAATTTCCTGCCATTTGCGCTCGACAATCTTGCGCAGAATGGTGGGGGTGCGGTCATTGTGGCGTTCAGTCATGGTCGGAGTCGCTCAGAAACACTGGGAGAAGTCGGCCAGTTCCGACATCTTGCCGGCGGCCAGGCCGGAGCCGATGGCGTCCAGGGCCATTTCCACGCCGGCTTTCGGAGTTGCGGCCAGGCCAGCGACATAGATGGCAGCGCCGGCATTCAGGGCAATCATGTCCCGGGCTTTTTCGGCCATTTCATCATGGCCCCGGCCGAAGGCAGCCCGGATCAGTTTCAGGGACTCATCGGCGGATTCCACAGCCAGACCCACCAGAGACTGGCTGGGGATTCCCAGCTCTTCCGGGGTGATGTCATATTCGGTGATTTCACCGTCTTTCAGTTCCGCCACATGGGTGGCACTGGCCAGGCTGATTTCATCCAGCCCGTCCTTGGCGCATACCACCATGATATGTTCAGAACCCAGGCGCTGGAGCACTTCTGCCATGGGCCGGCACAGGTCCTTGCTGAACACACCCAGCAACTGGCGTTTGACGCCGGCGGGATTGGTCATGGGCCCGAGGATATTGAAAATGGTGCGGCAGCCCAGTTCCTTGCGCGGCCCTATGGCATGCTTCATGGCCCCGTGATGAGCCGGGGCAAACATGAAACCGACGCCAATCTGTTCCACAGCCCGGGCCACTTGCTCCGGTGTCAGGTTCAGATTGATACCGGCCTTTTCGATCAGGTCGGCGCTGCCGCTGTTGGACGATACGCCCCGGTTGCCGTGTTTGGCCACATAACCGCCTGCTGCAGCCACCACAAAGGACGCGGCTGAGGAAACATTGAACAGGTTGGCGCCGTCGCCGCCGGTGCCGACAATATCCACCAGGGGGCTGGCCTTGATGCGCACTTCAGTGGCCAGCTCGCGCATGACTTCGGTGGCACCGGTAATTTCGTCAATGGTCTCGCTTTTCAGGCGCAGGCCCATAAGAAAAGCCCCGATCTGGGCATCGGTGGCTTCACCCTTCATTACTATGCGCATCACGTCTTTCATTTCTTCCCGGGACAGGTCCAGGTTGGAGGCAATGCGGTTCAGTGCTTGTTTCATATCCATGAGGTAAGCCTCTTGTCAGGTTCTCAGGAAGTTGCGCAGCAGTTCGTGACCCTGCTCGGTCATGATGGACTCGGGATGGAACTGGACACCTTCGATGGCCAGGGTCTTGTGACGTACCCCCATGATTTCCTCAACGGAGCCGTCTTCGTTACGGGTCCAGGCGGTGACCTCAAGGCAGTCCGGCAAGGTTTCCTTGTCGATGACCAGGCTGTGGTAACGGGTGGCCTGCAGGGGATTGTTCAGGCCCCGGAATACGCCGCTGTCCTCGTGGTAGACCGGTGAAATCTTGCCATGCATGACCCGTCCGGCACGGATAATGTTTCCACCGTACACCTGGCCTATGGACTGGTGGCCAAGACAGATTCCGAGAATGGGCAGCTTGCCGGCGAAATGGCGGATGGCCGCCATGGAAATGCCAGCCTGATCCGGGGTGCAGGGGCCGGGGGAAATCACCAGCCGTTCCGGCTTCAGGGCCTCGATTTCAGCCACCGTAATTTCGTCGTTGCGGTAGACCTGAACCTCGGCACCCAGCTCCGCCAGATACTGCACCACGTTGTAGGTGAAAGAGTCATAATTGTCGATCATCAGCAACATAATCTGCTCCTTCGCCTTACTGGTTGAAATCGTTGTAGGTCATGGCCACCGCGCGGAAAATGGCGCGGCCCTTGTTCATGGTTTCTTCCCACTCCGAACGGGGCACAGAGTCGGCCACTATGCCGGCGCCTGCCTGGATATGCAGGGTGTTGTCCCGGATGACCGCCGTGCGGATGGCAATGGCGGTATCCATATTGCCGTTGAAGGACAGGTAACCTATGGCGCCACCGTAAACCCCGCGCTTGACCGGTTCCAGCTCGTCAATAATTTCCATGGCCCGGATTTTCGGAGCGCCGCTGAGGGTGCCTGCGGGCAGGGTGGCCCGGAGTACATCCAGACAGCTGGTGTTGTCCTTCAGGCGGCCGGTGACGTTGGAGACTATGTGCATCACGTGGGAATAGCGTTCCACGATCATCTTGTCGGTCAGCTTAACGGTGCCGGTTTCCGAGACCCGGCCGGCATCGTTGCGCCCCAGGTCGATCAGCATCAGGTGTTCGGCGATCTCTTTCGGGTCCGCCAGCAGTTCCGCTTCCAGAGCCTTGTCCTCGGCTTCGGTGGCGCCGCGTCTGCGGGTACCGGCAATGGGCCTGACAGTGACTTCGCCATCTTCCACCCGGGCCAGAATTTCCGGGGATGAGCCGACAATATGGAAGTCATCCAGATCCAGGAAGTACATGTAGGTGGAGGGATTGAGAACCCGCAGTGACCGGTACAGGTTCAGGGGCGGTGCCTCAAAAGGAATGGACATGCGCTGGGAGATAACGGTCTGCATGACATCCCCGTCCAGCACATATTCCTTGATGGTGTTTACTGCGGATTCGAATTTTTCCTGGGTAAAGCCGGAGATGAAATCGCTCTCGCTGATGCTCTGGCCGCGCAGGTGCGCCGGTGTCTTCGGCGGTTCTGCCGTTTCCTGAAGCATCAGGGCTTCCAGCTGGTCAATGCGGGCCTGGGCCTGTTCGTAGGCGTTGTCCCGGGCCGGATCCGCATGCACAATCAGGTGCAGCTTGCCCCGCAGGTTGTCGAATACCACGATTTCGTCGGACACCATCAGCAGTATGTCCGGTGTGCCGATCCGGTCCGGAGGGCAGGTGTCCCGCAGACGTTTCTCGATATAGCGCACGGAATCATAGCCGAAGTAACCCACCAGACCGCCATTGAAGCGGGGCAGTTCCGGCAGGTCCGGAACCCGGAAACTGTCCAGGTAGCCTTCCAGGAAATCCAGGGGATCATCCACCTCCGCTTCCTGCAGCAGCTCACCGTCCCGGCGGATTTCGATCCGGTGGTCAAACACCTTCAGGACTTCCTTGCAGGGTAGCCCGATAATGGAGTAGCGGCCCCACTTTTCTCCGCCCTGAATGGATTCAAACAGGTAGGAATAGGGCCCGCGGGCCAGTTTCAGATAGGTGCTGAGGGGGGTATCCAGGTCGGCGAGTACTTCACGGTAGACAGGGATACGGTTAAAGCCGGCTTGCGCAAGCCCGGAGAATTGCTCGGGTGTCATGTTTCGGTTTCCTGAAGTCTGTTCTGCGTTCGGCCTGGCCCCATGGGTGCGGAGTCAGCCGGGTGGTGGCGGTATGCACAGGCAGGACCTGTCAGCCGCCGGGCTTTCCTAGCAGGAACGCCATCGCCACCATCGTGTTGCGCGGGTTGTGAGGATGCCGCGCGCTGCAGTCAGATTCAGTCCCTGCACGGCAGGAATCTCCCGAAATAAAGAAATGGTCATAAAGTTCCAGAGAGCTTACAAAAGCTCAGCTAGTGAATCAACAACCCTGTCGGCACCCAGGGTATCAATGGCCGGGCCGTAATTGTATCCGTAGCGCACGGCAATGCAGGGAACGCCAGCGGCCCGGGCGGCATTGATATCGGTTACCGAGTCGCCCACCATGACCGTATTCTCCCGGTTCCCGCCCAGAGCGTCCATAACGTGCAGCAGGGGCGCGGGATCGGGTTTGCGCACTGGCAGGGTATCACCGCCTACGGCCAGCTCGAACCAGTGTTCCAGCCCCATCTGCTCCAGCAGCGGTGCCACAAACTGTTCCGGCTTGTTGGTCACTATCCCCATCCGGCAGCCCAGCTCCCGGAGTCTTGCCAGAAAGCTTTCAACACCATCGTAGACCAGGGCATGGCGACCGTTGATCTGTCCGTAATGGTGGAAAAAGATTTCCATGGCTTCGGCGTGGAGGGCGTCATCTTCCGGACTGGCTGGCTGCCAGTCCACCTGCCCGGCCAGGGCCCGGCGCATGAGAATGCCCGAGCCATTGCCGATCCACTGCCGGACCCTGTCGATGCCTGCAGGCTCTCGGCCCAGCTGCAGCAGGGTCTGGTCGACCGCCGCTGCCAGATCCGGCGCACTGTCCACCAGAGTGCCATCCAGATCAAACAGAGCCACGGTGGGCCAGCGGCTGTCGACGGCAATATCTGGGCTCATTGCCCGATCTCCGGCAGAGCCAGGTCCAGTTCTGCGCGCATGGCATCGATGGTGGCCTTGTAGTCTTCGGTATTGAAGATGGCGGAGCCGGCCACAAAGGTGTCGGCACCGGCTTCGGCGATGGCCCGGATGTTGTCGACCTTCACGCCGCCGTCCACTTCCAGGCGGATATTGAAGTTGGTGGCATCAATGCGCCTGCGGGCTTCCCGCAGCTTGTCCAGGGTGCCGGGAATGAATTTCTGGCCGCCGAATCCCGGGTTTACGGACATCAGCAGTACCATGTCCAGCTTGTCCATTACATAATCCATATAACTCAGCGAGGTGGCCGGGTTGAACACCAGGCCTGCCTTGCAGCCGCCATCCCGGATCAGTTGCAGGGAGCGGTCCACATGCTTGCTGGCCTCCGGG
>JBFHSI010000194.1:0-5930 GCA_041591245.1 Marinobacter sp. | reverse complement strand
CCCAGCTCAGCAATATTGCCAACGCACTGGATCTGTACCGGCTGGATAACAGTCATTATCCGTCCTCCCAGCAGGGCCTGGAAGCACTGGTGTCCAAACCTACCGGCAGCCCGGAACCCAGAAACTGGAACCCGGAAGGTTATCTGAAAAGTGTTCCGGAAGATCCCTGGGGTTTTGAATACCAGTATGTGAGCCCCGGCACTGAAGGCCCCTATGACCTCTATTCCTTCGGTTCCGACGGTCAGGAAGGTGGTGAAGGGGATGCTGCTGATCTCAGTGTCTGGGACAGCAAGGACTGATCCATCGTGCGACCCGGAACGGCCCAGGGCGGTTTTACTCTGATCGAGATACTGGTGGTCCTGATTATCGTCGGGCTGCTGGCCGCCCTTGCCGTATTCAGTCTGGGTGACAGTTCCCGGCAAAGGGAGCTGGAAAATGAAGTCCGGGAGCTGTACCTGCTGATGCAGACGGCTTCCGAACAGGCGGTGGTCAACAACCGGGAAATGGGGGTGCAGTTCCAGGAGGACGGCTACCAGTTTGTTGCCTATGAGGATGATAACGCCCGCTGGTCTGCCTCCGGTGAGCACCTGTTCCGGATCCGGACCCTGCCCGAGTGGCTCACCGTTACCCCCTTTATAGAAAATGATGCCCCCAGGCTGGCGTCAGCACAGGATAAGCTGCTTCCGGATATAGTGTTTTTCTCCAGTGGCGAAACCACTCCTTTCGAAATTGAATTCACCATCGAAGGCGACAGCGACTATATGCACGTGATTGCCTCCGATGGTGTATCCACTCTGGAATGGCGCAAACCTGGTGATGACGGGGATCAGCCGTGAAGCAAGCCAGAGGTTTCACCCTGATCGAGGTGCTGGTTGCGCTGCTGGTTTTCGGGATGATCGCAACCGCTGCCGCGCAGGTGGGCAGTCAGTACATCTCCAGTTTTGAACGGATTCGGGACAAGACCCTGGCCAGCTGGATAGCCGATAACCGGATCAATGAAATCCGTCTGCAGGAAGGCCTGCCATCGGTAAGGGAGACCACTACGGATACCGAATACGGCCAGTTCCAGTGGCAGGTGACAACCAGCATTACCGCGACGGAAGAAAGCACCATGCGCAGGGTGGAGATTTCCGTGGCACGCTACCGGGAAGAGGGGGCGGATCCTGTGTCGGTTCACACCCTGTCCGGATTCGTGGGGCAGAATCAATGATGCTGCCACGGTCAATGCCCTCCCAGTCCCAGCGTGGCTTTACCCTGATGGAAGTACTGATTGCCGTCACTATCACCGCCGTGATCGGGCTGGGGGTTTGGCAGGTGATCAACGGCATTGTCAATTCCCGGGACCGGGTCAACGAACTGGCGGATGATTTTGATCAGCTGCAGCGCACCATGCTGTTGCTGGAAAGGGATCTGGTCCAGATCGTCAATCGTCCGGCCCGGGATGTGTACGGGGATTTTCAGCCGGCACTGACCAGTCGTGATGATGAGTTTGTCCTGCTGCTGACCCGCCAGGGCTGGCGTAACCCTCTGGGCATCCGCCGCAGTGAACTGCAGCGGGTGGGCTGGGAATTCACCGGTAACGAGCTGCGCCGGAGATACTGGCCAGCGGTGGATCAGGGCCAGGATGATGACAGCGAGGACGTGTTGCTGTTGTCCGGGGTCAAGGATGTGTCCGTACGTTTTCTGAACGATCAGCGGGCCTGGGTGGATGAATGGCCCAGTACTGCAGCGATGGCGGCTCTGGAGCCTGGCGAGGTACCGGATACCGGTTTGCCGCTGGGTATGGAGGTGACCATCGAGCATGAAGTGTTCGGCAAGCTGGTCCGGACATTTGCGCTCCCGGATTTCGATCCGGATGAAGCCCAGAATGTGGTGAGTGCCAGTCAGGCAGTGCCTTCTGACGATGAAGATGATGACGATGATCAGGAGGATCAGTAGCCATGGGCGCGCGCTATCCCCGGGTTCCCGGCAACCAGAAAGGGGTTGCCCTGATCATGGTGCTGCTGGCCATGGCTCTGGTGGTCATGCTGGCGTCCGGTATGACCAAACAGCAGAGTATCCGGGTATTCCGGGCTGGTCATTACCTGGCCCAGCAGCAGGGCACCAGCATTGCCTTTGGCGCAGAGGCCTTTGCCCGGCGCATCCTGATCCGGGATTTTGAGCAGGACAAGGAAGACAAGCTGATGGTGGATAGCCTGGATGAATTCTGGGCAAAGAACTCCGCAGTGCTGCCCCTGGACGACAACGGCGTGGTGGAGGTGCAGATCGATGATCTGGGTGGCCGGATCAACCTCAACGATCTGGTCACCACCACCGGCCAGGTGAATACCCTGACCAAGGAACGCCTGACCCGGTTGCTGGCCGTGCTGGGTATCACCGATATCCACGTGGACACGCTGATTGACTGGATTGACGCGGACGACCAGACTGTCAGTGCCTATGGTGCAGAAGATGGCCAGTACCTGATGGCGGAGCCGGGCTACCGGGCCGCCAATCAGCCCTTTGCCAGCGTTACCGAGTTGCGCCTGATTGAAGGCATGACCGAGGAGATCTATCAGGCCCTGATACCCTATGTGACGGCATTGCCGGTCACCGGCCTTGGTATCAATGTGAATACGGCGCCGGCTCCGGTACTGCGCTCGCTGGTGGGTGAGCTGTCTGAGGCCCAGGCCGAGTCCATAATTGAACAGAGGGCAGAGGAGCGCTTCACCCGTCTGCAGGATTTTCTGGCGCTGCAGGAATTTGCGGGGCAGGGACTCAAGTCCACAGGTCTGAGCCTGCAGACCCGTTTTTTTGAAGTTGCGTCCCGAATTACCTACGATGACCGTATCGTTAATATGGTCAGTACCGTTTTCAGAAATCCGGAAGGTGATGTCCGGACGATCAGCCGGGATACCGGACAGAAAAACAGAATCACCAAAGAGCCTTTTACCATTTCAGAAGGATAACCATGTCTTATCGCCTTTACGTGCGACCGGTTCCTCCGTTTGCGGATTCTGGTCAGAATCCGGAGGCCCAGCTGTATAACTGGGTATTGCAGGATGCCGGCGGAGACGCCCAGGCCCGGGGCAGCGGAGATCCCCGGGAAGTCATTGAGCATACTCTGGCTCAGAACGCCCTTGAAAATGTTGTTCTGATCGGACTGATTCCCGGTGACGAAGCCCTGTACTGTGTGGCGGATATTCCCGCCCGGCAGAACCGGTTTGTGCAGCAGGCGCTGCCCTATGCCGTGGAAGAACAGATAGCCCAGGATATTGAAACCGTGCACCTGGCTCTGGGCAATCATACCGATGAAGGCTATCGGGTTGCGGCCATCGATCAGGATCGGATGGGGCAGTGGGTGGCCCTGTTCAGCAACTGGGAAGCCTGCCGTCTGGAAGCCATTTTCCCGGATGCGGCACTGCTGCCGGTTACCGAAAGGGGCTGGTCCGTATGCCTGGATGGTGACATGGCGCTGATGGTGAGTGCCCGTGGCGAATGGCTGAGCATGCATTCCGCCAACCTGGGCATGTTTATCCAGACCCTGGTGCTCCCCGCTGAAGGAGAGTCGGAAGAGGTCGCGGCGGAGATTCCGGTAACTGTCTATGGGACCGGGCAGGAATTCGAGGTTCAGCAGTCTGTGCTCAGTGAGCTTCAGGCCCAGCCTCGTCTGGCTATTCGTCAGGAAACCCTGGAACTGATGCCCCTGGAGTTGCTGGCCTATGCCCATTACCAGCATCTGTGCCAGCCGGTAAACCTGTGTCAGGGGGCTTTCTCCGTTCGCTCCGGTAAGGCCAGTCCGTTACGTCCCTGGAAGCCTCTTATTGGGGTAGCTGCCGTGTGGTTTGTGGTTCAGCTGGCTCTGGAGGCAGGCATGGGTTTCTACCTCCAGCAGCAGGCCGATGACCTGAATCAGCAGGCCATGGCCATCTACCGGCAGTCCTTCCCTTCGGACAAACGGGCCCACGCGGGCAATGTCCGGCGTATCATTGAAGGTCAGCTGCGGGTGGCCGGTGCCCAGGGGCCGGATATGGATTTTGTCACACTGATGCGCTACACCGGAGATCAGTACTCCCGGCTGCAGGGGCAGCAATCCATTACCTTCAACTCGGTCAATTACAGCCGGGCCAGGGGGGAGCTGGTGGTTGATATCCGTGCCGACAGTTATGACCGGTTAAGTGCACTCCGGAATGGCCTCGCCGGCCAGGGGCTGGAAGCCCAGATAGGTTCTGTGGTCAATGAATCCAGCGGCGCCCGCGGCCGTCTGACGGTATCCGGAGGTTGAAACCATGCTAGGCAAACTCAGGGAACAGCCAGCCTTCGGCAAGCTGATTGCACAGTATGACCAGATGTCCCAGAGGGATCAGTTGGCACTCAAGGTGCTGGCTGTGGCGCTCTTTCTTGGGCTTCTCTATTTTGCGCTCTGGCGGCCGATTACGGTCTTCCATGAGCATTCCGCATCCGCCAGGGACAACGCAGCCGAACTGCTGGCCTGGATGCAGACCAACAAAGCCTCCATACAGCGACTGGCCAACGCCAATGGTACACCGGCAAACACCGCGGCAGACAAGCCTGCGGACGGTCGTGCCCTGATGGCTCTGGTGACCCGCTCGGCAAGGGAGTCGGGGCTGACGCTCCAGCGTTTTGAACCCAGTGGTTCCGATGCCATCCGGATCTGGATCGAAAATGCGCCTTTTTCCCGGGTTGCGGCCTGGCTTGAATCTCTGAAAAATGACCATGGCGTGGTGATTGACCAGGCGGCCATGGACAAGTCCGGAACGCCGGGTGAGGTATCCGTGCGTCTGACACTGACGATCTGATTCTGAATAACAGTTACCGGGGCTGTCTCCCCGGACTGAAAGCAGGAGAGGAAAGTGATGAGTAACGGCAACGAAAACAAAAACAACCCAGAGCCGGTCATTGTTCGTCTTGATGAAGCTGCGACCAATGAGGCCAGATCCATTCTCTACCACGCCTATCGGGATGAACCGACATTCCACTATCTGTTTGATCACCGCCGGGCCGGCTACGATCAGCGGGTGCGGGCAACGGTTCGCGAGCTGGTGGACCTGTATTTTGAAATGGAACAGGAAGCCATAGGTGTGATGGTCGGCAATTCGCTGGTGGCGGTGGCTTTCATTGGAGATCCTGATTTACGCATGAATCTGGCTGACCAGTTCAGCTGGCGCATCCGCATGGTGCTGACTGCCGGCTTTGCATCTACCCGCCGGTATCTGGATTACCACGAAAAAATCCGGAGTATGCTGCCTCAGCCCCAGGCCCACCAGCTTCCGCTGATGGGGGTTAATCCCAAATACCAGAACCAGGGTTACGGACGCCTTCTGCTGAAGGCTGTTGAAGCACTGTGTGCCGAGAACCCCAGGGGCAGCGGCCTGGTTCTGGATACCGGAAATTATCGTTACCTGCCTTTTTATGAATCCGAAGGATTCCGCAGTCTGGGCAAGATCCGGCTGGGTGATTTTGAGGATCATATTCTGTTCAGGGAAATTCAACCCGAGGGGGTGGAAACCGCACATGGCCATTCCTGACCCACATTAACGGATAGGAGATACTGTGTCTGATAACAGGGATTACGACCTCATTGTCATTGGCGCCGGTTCCGGCGGTGTACGGCTGGCACGGATGTCTGCCAGCCAGGGTGCCCGGGTAGCGGTGGTGGAATCCCGCTATCTGGGGGGCACCTGTGTGAATGTGGGCTGCGTGCCCAAGAAACTGTTCGTGTACGGATCTCCTGTCCATGATGAGCTGCAGGATGCGGCGGGTTACGGCTGGGATGTTCCGCTGGATCAGGTCAGTTTTGACTGGCCGACCCTGGTGGCCAACAAGAACAAGGAAATCGAGCGGCTCAATGGTATCTATGCCCGCTTGCTGGAAAATGCCGGCGTTACTGTTATCGAAGGCACTGCAAAACTCAGTGATCCCCATACGGT
>JBFHSI010000193.1:0-5955 GCA_041591245.1 Marinobacter sp. | reverse complement strand
GGCAGTGTTCCAGATAGTAGATGTTTGCACGTTTTGAGTGGAGGATGGTTTTCAGGTCTGAGGGGGAGATATCGTCCATGTTTACTTCTTTCCGATTCAACAGCGTAAGCAATCGCCCCGACAATACACCTTGGCGGGTTAAGCGGAATTCCAATTATCGAGTAATAGCTTGTCGACAGAGCTGTATTTCTGCATCGTAGCGGTATGAATGTTCCACTTTAGAGCGACCGCCGAACACCCGCTACTATTCACGATAAGGAATGCGCTCAGATAACGTATAAGCAGTTTGGGAATGCGAGCACTAGCGAAGAAATACCCCAAAAAGGCATTCTATGCAATTGATTTCTAATCAGTAATGGTGCCCGGAGCCGGAATCGAACCGGCACGGCCCAAGGGCCGAGAGATTTTAAGTCTCTTGTGTCTACCAATTTCACCATCCGGGCAAGGAGGGGGTATCGGAGGGCCAGAATTGTATAAGGCCGCGTTCGCTAACGCAATTCGGATTCTGGCCCCTGGGCAGTTTCAGGCTTCGGCGGGTTTCACCGCCCTGCCCTTGTAGATGTACCCGGCAATCCTGGGGGCCTTGGGAACGTAGAGGTTTTCCAGTTCCAGGATTTCAAAGCCGGCCTGGCCAAGGAGGTCGGCAATATGGCGGTTCAGGTGGCAGCCGCCGGCCAGTTTTTTCCAGCCGGGGGTGATCCGGTGCTGCCATTTGCGGGTGCCCTCGTCCGGGGATTCGCCGTGTTCCAGGAACAGCAGTTCGCCGCCGGGTTTCAGAACCCGCTTCATTTGCATCAGTGCTGTGTGCCAGTCCGGGATGGTGCACAGGGTAAAGGTGAGCAATATGGTATCCACGCTGGCGTTGGCCAGAGGGATCTTCTCCCCGGGCAGGTCCAGCCATTCCACTTTCACCGGAGACCGGGACAGGTTTGCCTGGGCCTTGCGGCGCATGCCTTCGGACGGCTCCAGGCCATACACCAGGTCCACTTTCCGGGGATTGTAGTACTGCAGGTTGATGGCGGAGCCCATGCCCACCTCCAGAACGGTGCCCCGGGCAAGCGGTACTATCTGGCTGCGCAGCTTCATGATCTGGCCCATGGAACAGGCTTTGTCGATTATGTGGGGCAGGATTTTGTCTTCGTAGTAGCTCATCAGGCCTATCCGTTGTAATTGTTTTATATCAAGGGTGCGACATTCTGCCCTAGGTGGTGCGTCATGGATTTTAGTAGCATGGCAACCAACTGCCCAAGACTACAATTTATAACAGACAAAAGGCAGCGGCCGGTCGGAGTTTATTTTCCGATCATTGGTGATGTGTGAGTTACCGGAGGGTTCCCATGGAACTAGATCCTCTCATCCTGTCGCGAATCCAATTCGCGTTTGTGGTGTCTTTTCACGCCATATTTCCGGTGTTTACCATCGGTCTCGCTTCCTATATCGCGGTCCTTGAAGGTCTTGCCTTCAAAACGGAAAACCCGATATGGATCCGATTGTCTGCGTTCTGGACCAAGGTATTCGCCGTGGTCTTCGGCATGGGCGTTGTTTCAGGTATCGTTATGGCTTTCCAGTTCGGTACCAACTGGAGCAACTTCGCTCAGGCTACCGCCAACTTTCTCGGGCCTGTCCTCAGCTATGAGGTAATCACAGCCTTCTTCCTGGAAGCTGCTTTCCTCGGAGTTCTGCTGTTCGGCCGGAATAAGGTACCACCCGGGTTGCACCTGCTCTCTGCCATTATGGTGGCCTCAGGTACCTTTATTTCCTCTTTCTGGATTCTGTCGGCAAACAGCTGGATGCAGACTCCGGCAGGTGTGGAACTCCGTGAAGGTGTTTTCCATCTGACCTCCTGGAGCGAAGCCATCTTCAACCCCTCCTTCCCGTACCGCTTCATGCACATGGCACTGGCCTCCTTCCTGACCGGTGGTTTTGTGGTTGCCGGGGTAAGTTCCTGGTTCCTGCTGCAGAAGCGCGATGTTGAAGCCAACCGCAAGGCGCTGTCCATGTGCCTGTGGATGCTGCTGTTCATTGCCCCGGGACAGCTGGTTGTTGGTGACTTCCACGGTCTGAGCACTCTGGAACACCAGCCCATGAAGGTGGCGGCCATGGAAGGTAACTGGGAAACACAGAAAAACGTTCCCCTGTTGCTGTTCGCCATTCCGGATCAGGACAACCAGACCAACCTGCTTGAAATCGGCATCCCCAACATGGCCAGCCTTATTCTTACCCATACCTGGGATGGTGAGGTTCCGGGCCTGAAGGAAGTGCCGGTTGAAGAGCAGCCGCCCGTTGGCGTTGTGTTCTGGTCTTTCCGGGTTATGGTCGGAATCGGTGTGCTGATGATTCTGTTTGCCATCGTGGGTCTGTTCCTGCGCTCTGGCGGCCGTTTCGCCCGCACAGGCTGGTTCCTGCAAGGCATGCGCTTTATGAGTATTGCGCCGTTCCTGGCGGTTCTCAGTGGCTGGTTCGTCACTGAATTCGGCCGGGCACCCTGGCTGGTCTACGGCATTATGGATCAGGCCGCTTCGGTCACTCCGTCGCTGACCGGTGGTATGGCTCTGTTTACACTGATCGGCTACATCCTGGTGTATGCAGCCATCTTCACTGCCGGTGTCTACTACCTGATGCGGGTTCTGTATGCAGGTATTGAAGATCGCCATGATGAGGATCCCCATGAGGCGGAACGTCCGTCACGTCCCTTCTCTGCCGCTCATGTGCCTTTCGAAATTGAAGTTAATGAGCAAGATGGCAAACCGGCCAACCAGGGAGGTCACTGATTATGATCACTTTTGATCTGCCCCTTATATGGGCTGCAATTATCGGCTTCGGCATCATCATGTATGTGCTGATGGACGGTTTCGACCTTGGAGTCGGTGTGCTCTTTCCCTTCGCCCCCAATGAAGAGGCCCGGGACAAGATGATGAACTCGGTGGCCCCGGTATGGGACGGCAACGAAACCTGGCTGATCCTCGGAGGCACCTGTCTGCTTGCGGCCTTCCCGCGGGTGTACACCGTATTCCTGCCGGGCCTGTATATCGGCGTATTCCTGCTGCTGGCAGGCCTGATCTTCCGCGGAGTTGCCTTTGAATTCCGGTTCAAGGCCAGAACCTCCCGGTATATCTGGAACTGGGCCTTCTTCGGCGGCTCTTCCGTTGCCGCATTTGCCCAGGGTGCCGTTGTAGGTGCCTACATTCAGGGTTTCGAAACCGTGAACGGTGTGTATGTCGGTGGTGCTCTGGACTGGCTGACCCCGTTCAGTGTGCTGACCGGTCTTGGCCTGCTGGCAGGTTACGCTCTGCTCGGCTCCACCTGGCTGATTCTGAAAACCGAAGGCAGTCTGCAGGAGTGGGCTTACAAGATCACTCTGCCGCTGCTGGCCGCCGTGCTGGTTATCTTCGGAATCATCAGCATCTGGACTCCGTTCGTTGAGGAAACCATCCGTGATCGCTGGTTCTCCAATCTGAGCATTATCTGGATTCTGCCGGTACTGACTCTGCTGTGCGCCTACCAGATCTACCGCTCTGTACGGAACCGTGCTGACGGCACTCCCTTTGCTGCCACCATGGGGCTGTTCATCACAACCTACCTGGGACTGATCGTGAGCCGCTGGCCGTATGTTGTACCTCCAGAGCTGACTCTGTGGGATGCTGCATCTTCCTATGACTCACAACTGTTCCTGCTTCTGGGCACGCTGTTTGTAATCCCCATCGTACTGGTGTACACCGCATGGACCTACTGGGTATTCCGCGGCAAGCTGCGTGACGGAGAGGGTTATCATTAAGTGACTGATCCGGTAATCAACCAACCAGCCGAAGGGGCCGCAACTGCGGCCCCTGACCAGAAACAGGTCCGGCAATGGCTGTCGGAACTGGCCAGAGGCAATCGCCGGTGGATCCGGGGTACGGTGCTGGCTGGCTTGGTTACCGGGATCGCCACCATCGTTCAGATGGTGTTTCTTGCCCATATCGTTCACCAGGGCATTGTTGAGGAGGTCCCATTGTCGGACCTCTCACCGTTTTTTATCGGGCTTGTTGCCAGCATACTGATTCGCGCTCTGGCTCAGGGAGTCCAGACACGTCTTGCCGCACGCTGCAGCCAACAGGTCCGCCACGATGCCAGGCAGCAACTTCATGAGCACTGGCAAAACCTGGGGCCGGTTGCCCTGGGTCATTCTTCCGCCGGTGAACTGGCCCGTGAGTGGATTGACCACGTTGAAGCACTGCACGGCTATTTCGCCCGGTTTCTGCCCCAGATTGCCCTGTCCGGCCTGGTGCCTCTGCTGATTCTGGTACTGGTGTTTTCCCTGGACTGGCTCTGTGGCGTCTTCCTGCTACTGTCTGCCCCCATGATTCCGTTTTTCATGGCTCTGGTGGGCATGGGCGCAGAAAAGCTCAACCAGCAGCATTTTGAAACCATCAGCCGGCTGTCCGGGCAGTTTCTGGACAAGGTCCGGGGCCTGACAACCCTGCAGCTGTTTGGCCAGACTGAGGGTGCTACCGAACTGCTGCGCAAACGTTCGGACCGTTACCGCTTTATCACCATGAAAACACTGCGCATCGCCTTTCTGTCATCGGCGGTGCTGGAATTCTTCTCATCCATGGCCATTGCCGTCGTCGCCATCTACATCGGCTTTGGTCTGCTGGGCTACATCACCTATGGCCCGTCTCAGGAGCTGACCCTGTTTACCGGGCTGCTGATTCTGTTGCTGGCACCGGAATTCTTCCAGCCGCTGCGGACCCTGTCCCAGTACTACCATGACCGGGCTGCGGCTCTGGGCGCTGCCGCCGAAATCCTTACCCGGCTGAAGCGCCAGCCGGCGGGCACCCACAAGCAGCCGGTTCAGCCGGCGCAACCGGCTGCAGACAGCACCGGCAGTATTGAACTGGACAAAGTCACCCTGGCCTACCGCAGCGGCCAGCCGTTGTTTGCAGGGCTGTCCCTGAGCTTTCCCAAAGGTTCCTGCATTGCCCTTACCGGCCCCTCCGGAGGCGGCAAAAGCAGCCTTCTGCATCTGCTGGCCGGTTTCATCCAGCCCGATGCCGGCAGTATTTCCCTGTTCGGCAAGGCGCCAGGTTCTTTCAGCTTTGGCTGGCTGGGCCAGTCCGGTTTCCTGGTGACCGGAACCTGGGCCGACAACCTGCGCCTGACAGCCCCTGAAGCTTCCGATATTGCCATTGAAACAGCCCTGAGAACCCTGGGCCTGGGCGCCCTGCTGGACAGCCGGGAAGCCGGCATCAACAGCCCGGTATCCGAGGATGGGCAGGGCTTGTCCGGAGGCCAGGCCCGGCGCCTGAGTCTGGCCCGGATTTTTGTTGCGGATTACGACCTGATTCTTCTGGATGAACCCACGGCAGGACTGGATTCTGACAGTGAGGTCTATGTGATTCAGGCCCTGCGCAAGCTGGCAGAGGCGGGTAAAACCCTGATATTTTCCACCCACCATCAGGCGCTGCTGACCCTGGCAGACCGGGTTCTTCTGGTATCGGACGGGGAGGTTCGCGATGCATGAGCTGAAGCCCTGGCTGCAACTGATCTTCAAACGCCCCGGCCGTCTGGTGATGGGGGGCGTGCTGATTCTGGCCACCCTGATTTCCGGTATCGGCCTGCTGGCCCTGTCCGGCTGGTTCATCACGGAAACCGCTCTGGTGGGCCTGCTGCTGGCTGCGGGAATGCAAGCCAGCATAGACCTTTACTCACCAGGCAGCGGCATCCGTTTTTTCGCCATTTCCCGCACTGTGGCCCGGTATCTGGAGCGGATCTATAACCACGAAACGGTTCTGCGTCTGCTGACCGATATCCGGGTGTCCCTGTTCCGGCAACTGGCGGCTACTTCCCGCTCGGGACGCAGGGCCCACACCGGCGCCCCGTGGCTGTCGCGCCTCACCACCGATGTGGATGCCCAGGACACCCTGTACCTGCGTCAGATTGCCCCCACAGCACTGGCCGCCGTGGTTTCGGCGT
>JBFHSI010000192.1:0-5961 GCA_041591245.1 Marinobacter sp. | reverse complement strand
GCACCACATCATCACCGGAGACCGGCGGGAAGCCCAGCAATCCGGGGAATTCCAGAGCTTTCACTATGGGAATGAAGATGGGCACCGCCAGCAGCAGTATGCCCACCCAGTCCAGGAACATACCCAGAATCACCAGCAGGAACAGGATGCCGTATGCCGGCAGGCCGGTGCCGAGAATGGCATCGGTGACAAACTGCTGACCGCCCTGCAGTATGTAGAAGCCCACAAACACGGATGCGCCGAACATGATCCACAGCACCATGGCCGAAGCCTTGGCAGTGGTTATCGAGGCTTCCCGCAGGCCGCCGATGGAAAACTTGCCGTGCATCATGGCCACTACGATGGCACCGAAAGATCCTATGCCCGCGGCCTCCACCGGTGTGGCAATACCCCCGAACAGCAGCCCCAGCACCAGGCCTACCAGAATCAGCGGTGCAATCAGGCTTTTCAGCAGCGCCAGCTTCTGCACCAGGGAGATACGTTCCTCAACCGGCACCGGCGGCCCCAGCTCAGGATTAATCCAGCACCGGATCAGCACATAGGCAATGTACATGCCGGACAGCATCAGTCCGGGAATCACCGACCCCAGATACAGCTCCCCCACCGACTGCTGTGCCACCACCGCATAGAGGATGGCCAGGATCGACGGAGGTATCAGGATACCCAGCGTACCCCCGGCCATGATCGAGCCCAGGGCGATCTTGTGGTCATAGCCCCTTTTCAGCATGGCTGGCAGGGCGATGATGCCCATGGTGACCACGGCCGCACCAATCACCCCCACCATGGCCGCCAGAATGGTGGACGCCAGGATGGTTGCCGTGGCCAGACCACCGCTCAGTCCCCCCATCCACTTGTAGACCACACTGAACATTTCCTCGATCAGTCCGGCCCGCTCCAGCATGGAAGCCATGAAGATAAACAGGGGAATGGCCGCCAGATCGGAGTTGGTCATCATCGGGAAGATGCGGCTGGGCACTATGTTCAGCATCATGGCATCACCCACCAGGTAGATGAACACCACCCCCAGGCCACCAGTAACAAAGGTCAGGGGCAGCCCCATCATCAGGACGACCGCCAGGGAACCGAACATGAGATAGGTCAGAGGCCCGATTTCCACGCCGGACAGGCTCCCCGACAGCTTGAACAGGAAACGGTCATCACTGTAGGGGTCGTAGAACAGGATATTGATCATCTCGACGCAGACCACAAAGGCCAGAGCCAGGGTGGCCAGGATCATCACCCAGGTACCCAGACGGCCAACCAGGTTGCCGCCCGTTACGCTTACAGATTCACTGCTCATACCCTGCGCTCCTGTCCCAGGCGGACAAACAGCACTATGTCCTTGATCAGCTTGGAGATCCCCGCAAGGAATATGAGTATGGAGCCGAGCAGCATCATGGCCTTGACCGGCCAGTACTGGATGCCCCAGGTTTCCACGGTAGTCTCATTCATGGTGTAGGAGTTGTGGAAGAAGGTCCATGAGGTGAGCATCAGCACCAGTGCGAAGATAAAGAAAAACATGGAAGTGAAGATATCCATCCCTACCCGGCCCCGGACAGGCAGCAGGTTGTACAGCACATCCACCCGTACATGGGCTCCGTGCAGCAGGGCAAAGGCACCGGCAAGCAGATACTGCATCCCCAGTAACAGGAAGCTGGCTTCGTGCACCCAGATGGTTGGCATGTTGAACAGATAGCGCATCACCACTTCAAAAAAGTAGAAAACCACCGCATTCACGGTCCAGAAAGACACAAACACCCCCGACTGTTCACTGATCCAGTCAATGGCCCGGGTAAACCGGTTACCTTCGAAATGCAGATAGATCAGGGGATCGTCCGATTCCGACTGCAACTCTCCCGGCGTCAGCTTGGGTTCCGCCAGTTCAGCCTGCTGGCTTTCGCTCCACCGGTTCCAGGCCATCATCAGCAACGGCATGACCGCGAGCCAGCCCCAGTAGAACCAGTGGGGCAGAACAAATCCGAATCCTTCAAGTCCAGACATAACGATGCTACCTCAGCCATTAAAGCGGGGAAGGCGGAACCGACCGAACCGGTCAGCCCCGGCCTTTCCCCCTGGTCTTGTTGTTATTGATCCACAGACTAACGGTCCTTGATTCCCTCCAGGTCGGACTCATCGATATAGCCCACGGTGTCGTTCATCATGTACTCCAGCTGCATGTCGAAAATGGCCCGGGCATCCGCATCCTTGTTGGCCCAGCGGTACCAGATGGGAATCGCAGCACGACGGAACGCCTTCAGGTCTTCCTGACTGAGACGACTGACCGTATCGCCGGCTTCCCGGAATTTCTTCATGGCCTCGATATTGCGTTTCTGGATGGTCAGATAGTGCTTCTGGGAATAGTTGCGCACCTCATCCTCCACCAGCTGCTGGAGCTTCGGATCCAGGGAATTCCAGGCCCGCAGGTTGATGGTCAGATCCATCAGGTCCACAGGCTGGTACACCGACATGACACCTGGAGGCCCGAACAGGATGTAATCCGTTACCTGGGAAAAACCCAGCTCCCAGTTCACCGCAGGTCCTACATAGTCCGCGGCATCAATGGTGCCCTTCTCCAGAGCCGGGAAAATATCGGAACCCGGCAAACTGACCGTGGACACGCCGAACTGCTGGAACACCTCGGCCACCATGCCTCCGGGCACCCGGATTTTCATACCCTTGAGGTCCGCCAGGCTGTTGACCGGTTTCTTGGAATGAATGATGTTGGCGTCATGCTGGATCGGGCCCACGTAGAACAGCCCGAACTTCCTGTAGATCTCCCGGGTTTTCTCCAGCATGCCCATGGAATAGAACATGGTGTCCCACTGGTGCGGCTGATCCGGGCCCGCCGGATAGGAGGACAGGAATACCGATGCGGGAATCTTTCCGGACCAGTACAGGGTAAACGGGTTCATGCCCTGCAGGACCCCGTTGCGCACCGCATCAAACAGCGCATTGTTGTCCGCTGCCACCGCCTTGGCCGGGAACGGCTTGAAGATCAGCTCGCCTCCGGACTTCTCTTCCATGCTGTTGCACCATTCCTCGAACAGGTCATAACCCACGGTGCCCGCATCCCAGACTGACTGGATTTTCCAGGTGGTAGCCGCCTGCGCAGTACCCGCCCCCAGCAGCATGATTCCCGCCAGGGCCATTCCGGCTGCCACAACTCCCAGAAGGCTCCGTCGTTCAGACCTGCCTCCCGTGTCACAGTAGTTCCGACTTTCGTTATTCGTTTTCATCGGCACATCTCCGTAGCTGTTGTTGTTATAAGCGTCCATTCGACGCCGGCCGGACTTATCCGCCCTTTGCACTGCCGACATCCTCAAGATCTTCGTTGGCAATCTGCAGTTCGTCCAGCCTGCCAGACACTGGTCAGACCAGTTTTTCCCCTTGCAGAAATGGACGAAACCCGTGTGATCAGCCATATTGACAGTGCCGGGACGGCGAACTGGCTGAAGGATCAAGCAACTATAACGACAACACCTACTGGTCAGACCAGTGAGTAATGACAGGCAGGCGTATGGCAATTTCCCGGGAAGTTTCACACCGTCTGGAACGGCTGATCCTTGATGGCGGCCTGGTTCCTGAGCAGAAAATCCCTTCGGAACGGCAACTGGCGGCGCGCCTGGGCGTATCCCGCTCGGTGATCCGTGAGGCGCTCCATGAATTACAGGGCCGGGGCATCATCAACACCTGGCATGGCAAAGGCTCCTTTGTGGCCGGCATGGTTCCCAAGCCCGGGGTGCGGGAAGAACACAGCCCGCTGGAGCACCTGTTCGAAAGCCACCCCCGCACCCTTTACGATCTGCTGGAAGTACGCGAGCAGCTGGAAGGCCAGGCCGCCATGCTCGCCGCCCAGCGCGCCACCAGCATGGACCGGCACCGTATTTCCAAGGCCTTCCGGGCTCTGGAAGACACCGACCCTCTGAGCAATGCCCGGCCGGATCATGGTTTTCACCTGGCTATTGTGGAAGCCTCCCACAACCCGGTTCTGGTGCATCTGCTCAACAGCCTCAAGAACATGATGCTGATGACCGTGCAGGCCTCGGTAGCCAACCTCAACCCCCAGGAACAGATGCGCCGGAAAATTGTGCTCCAGCACCGGCAGCTGTATGACGCGGTGATCAAGGGCAAACCGGGGCCCGCCCAGAAGGCGGCGTCGGCCCATGTACGCTTTGTCAGCGACACCCTCAGAGAAATGGAGAAGAAGGGCAGCAAGGTTATCCGGACGCTGGACCCGGGTGAATCCGGTGCACAACAATCCCGTCCGGAACTGTAAAAGTGGGCAAGATGCTTGCATTGCACAGGCTGCCACACGGTAAAATACGAGGATCTGAGGTCTCAGGCGGCATATCTTCCGGCTGGAAGTATTGATTTCCGCGGCCTCAGTCCGTAAAACTTTCGCCTTTGAACAACAGCCCCAGGAGCACCCCATGGCGGACCAGGCGCCTTTGATCTGCAGGGATATTCACAAAACCTACGACAAACTGGAGGTGCTCAAGGGCATTTCCCTGGAAACCTGCAAGGGCGATGTGGTTTCCCTGATCGGCAGCTCCGGCTCCGGCAAAAGTACTTTTCTGCGCTGCATCAACCTGCTGGAAACCCCCACCTCCGGCGATATTATCGTGCACGGCGACCCAATCCGGTTCACCACCAACCGCAAGAATGAGCGCATTCCTGCCGACAATAACCAGGTGGAACTGATCCGGGCCAAGCTGTCCATGGTGTTCCAGGGCTTCAATCTCTGGTCCCATATGACCGTGCTGGAAAACATCATCGAAGCGCCCATTCATGTTCTCAAGGTTCCCAGAAAGGAAGCCATTGAGCGGGCCGAAGCCTATCTGCACAAAGTGGGCATCTACGAGCGCAAGGACTACTACCCGGCGCAGATGTCCGGTGGCCAGCAGCAGCGGGCAGCCATAGCCCGGGCCCTGGCCATGGAGCCGGAAGTCATGCTGTTTGATGAGCCTACATCGGCGCTGGATCCCGAGCTGGTAGGGGAAGTGCTGAAAGTGATGCAGAGCCTCGCCGAAGAAGGCCGCACCATGATCGTGGTAACCCATGAAATGGCGTTTGCCCGGGATGTATCAACCCAGGTACTGTTTTTGCATCAGGGTGTGATTGAAGAACAGGGTACCCCTGAGAAAGTGTTTGATCATCCGGAATCGGAACGTATGCAACAGTTCCTGGCTCCCAAGTTCTGACACACAGTGCTATCTTGAATCCTTGTTACACACAAGATATCCATAAAAAAACAAGCCCACGGGCAAACGAACGGAGAAGTGACCCATGAAGAAACTGATCGTTGCAGCGAGTTGTGCTCTGGCCATGGCAGCCGGTACGGTTCACGCAAAGGACTGGAAAGAAATCCGCATTGCTTTCGATGTTCCCTACGAACCATTCGAATACAAGGATGAAAACGGCAACCTGACCGGCTTTGAAGTGGAACTGGCAGAAGCCATGTGTGAGGAACTGAAGGCGGATTGTGAGTTCGTGATCCAGGCATGGGACGGCATGATTCCGGGTCTGATCGCCCGCAAGTTCGATGCCATCATGTCCTCCATGTCCATCACCGAGGAGCGCGCCAAGCGGGTCCAGTTCTCCAAGCCTTACTACAACACCCCCGGCGGCTGGTTCGCCCGTAATGACTTTGATACCGACGTAACCGACATGGCGGCCATGAAAGGCAAAACCGTGGGCGTACAGCGTGGTACCACCATGGACACCTTCGTGACCAACGAAATGGGTAATGTCGTCACCATCAAGCGTTACACCACTGCCGACGATATGGTTCTGGACCTTGAAGGTCAGCGCCTGGACGTAGTGTTCGTGGACTACCCGGTTGGCGAGCAGACCGTACTGAGCAAAGACGGCTTCAAGGAAGTCGGCGAGCCGGTGAAACTGGGTGAAGGCGTCGGCGTTGCCATGCGCAAGCGTGATACCGACCTGGCTGAGAAGGTCAAT
>JBFHSI010000191.1:0-6004 GCA_041591245.1 Marinobacter sp. | reverse complement strand
GGCAGTAGGCTTTCTGCTGTTTATCATTGTTACCTCCAACCCCTTTGACCGGCTGCTGCCCAATGTGCCGGCCGACGGTGCGGACCTGAATCCGCTACTGCAGGATTTCGGCCTGATTGTGCATCCGCCCATGCTGTATATGGGCTATGTGGGCTTCTCTGTGGCCTTTGCTTTTGCTATCGCGGCCCTGATCAATGGCCGGCTGGATGCGGCCTGGGCCCGCTGGTCACGGCCCTGGACCACGGTGGCCTGGGCCTTCCTGTCCGTGGGTATCGCCCTGGGTAGCTGGTGGGCCTATTACGAACTGGGCTGGGGCGGCTGGTGGTTCTGGGATCCGGTAGAAAACGCCTCCCTGTTGCCCTGGCTGTCAGGGACCGCCCTGATGCACTCCCTGGCGGTTACCGAAAAACGCGGCGTGTTCAAAAGCTGGACGGTGCTGCTGGCCATTGTCACCTTTGCCCTGAGCCTGCTGGGTACCTTCCTGGTACGCTCCGGTGTGCTGACCTCGGTACACGCATTCGCGTCTGATCCGGAGCGGGGCACCTTCCTGCTGGTACTGCTGGCGATTACCGTGATCGGCAGTCTGGCCCTCTATGCCTTCCGGGCTCCGGTGGTCCATGTCCGGGCCCATTACGGATCCATGTCCCGGGAAGTGTTCCTGCTGCTCAATAATGTGCTGCTGGTGTCGGCGACCCTGCTGGTGGGTGTGGGAACCCTGTATCCGCTGGTTCTGGATTTCTTCGAAATGGGCAAGATTTCCATTGGCGAGCCTTTCTTCAACACCACTTTCAGCCCGCTGGCGGTGGCCACCGGTCTGTTGCTGGGTGCCGGAATATTTTCCCGCTGGAAGAAGACAGACGGCGGCTGGCTCGGGCGCAAGCTGCTCTGGCCCCTGGCCATCAGTGTTGTGCTCAGTACAGCGGTCATCCTTGGCTATGGCCGTTTTACGCCCTGGGCATTTGCCGGCGTGTTTACCGCGGTGTGGGTGGCGGTGGCCACCTTCGCAGATCTGTGGCAGAAATCCTCTTCCCGCAAGGGCCGGCTGCACGGGCTGCGGCGTCAGTCCCGGAGCTACTTCGGCATGGTACTGGGACATCTGGGTCTGGCCATCACCATGGCCGGTGCCACAGTGGTTTCCAATTACGGTATCGAGCGTGATGTGCGCATGGTGCCCGGAGACTCGGCGACGGTAGGTGACTATCAGTTTGTGTTTCAGGATATCGGACAACGTCAGGGACAGAACTTTGTCGCCGAAACCGGCTCCTTCGAGGTGTTGAAAGGTGGCGATACTGTGGCCCTGCTGCACCCGGAAAAACGCCGCTATGCGGTGGGCATGAGTGTGATGACGGAAGCGGATATCGATGCCGGGCTGTTCCGGGATATCTTTGTGGCCATTGGTGAACGTATCGATGACAACGCCTGGGCCATCCGTCTGCAGTACAAGCCCCTGGTTCGCTGGCTCTGGCTGGGCGCCCTGTTTATGGCAGCAGGTGGCTTCCTGGCCATTTCCGACCGTCGTTACCGGATCCGTGAGCGGGCTGCGGCAACAGAAAAAACGGTTGCTGCTCCGGCGCAGGATACCGGCAGTGTTTCTGGAGTGGTGTCATGAAACGGTTTTTCCTGTTCCTTCCGTTAATTTTCGCCCTGGTGCTGGGGGTGGTTCTGTTTGCCGGCATCGGCAAGGATCCCACCACCCTGGAGTCGGCATTGATCGGCAAGCCGGTTCCGGATTTTACCCTGGCGTCGCTTCATGATCCGGATCTGCAGCTGGACAACAGCCTGCTCAAGGGCAAGGTACAGCTGCTCAATGTCTGGGCCACCTGGTGTCCGGCCTGCCGGGATGAACACGGAGATCTCCTGTGGCTGGCCCGGGAGCAGGGCGTGTCCATTATCGGACTCGACTACAAGGACAACCGGGACGAAGCTCTGGGCTGGCTGAACACTCTGGGCAACCCCTACCAGACGGTGATTTACGACCCCCGGGGCAGTCTCGGATTTGACCTGGGGGTATATGGCGCGCCCGAGACTTTTGTGATCAATGCCGAAGGTGTGGTGCTGTACCGCCACGTGGGTGTGGTGAACCGCAAGGTGTGGGAACAGACCCTGCTGCCCATCATCAATGAAGCCCGGGGGAATGGCTAATGTTGAGACTGCTTCCGGTATTGCTGCTGATGGCGGTGACCACCCTGGCCCGGGCCGATGTGGAAAATGTCTACGACTTTGAAAACCTCAGCCAGGAACAGCGTTTCCAGAAACTGACGGAAGAGCTGCGTTGTCCCAAGTGCCAGAACCAGAATATTGCGGATTCGGCTGCGCCCATTGCCCGGGATATGCGGGAAGAAGTACATCGCATGATCCGGGAGGGGGCCAGCAACGATGAGGTGGTAGATGCCCTGGTCGCCCGTTTCGGAGAATTCATCCTGTACAAGCCGCGGGTGGAAAAACGCACCCTGCTGTTGTGGGCGACTCCGGCCCTGGCGGTTTTTGTGGGTGTTCTGGCGGTACTGGTGGTGGTTATCCGCTCCCGCCGCAGCGGCAATACTGAGCCGGCACTGACCGCCGAAGAAAAGGCCCGAGTTGAACAAATTCTTGCTGAGAGCGACCAGGAACCCAAAGCCTGATTCAAGCCCGCTCTCAGCTGCACCCATTACTGAACCTGTGACGATATTTCCATGACCGAAACATTCTGGATTGCCGCAACGGTACTCATCATTCTTGCGCTGGCGTTTGTCCTGTATCCGGTGATTTTCTATCGCCCGGAAGCCAAGCGTAACGCGGATCTCAGAAACCAGAACCTGATGGCCTACCGTACCCGGATGAAAGAACTGGATGACGAGCGTGCCGCCGGGATACTGGATGAAGAAAATTACCGGCAACTCAAGGAAGAACTGGCCGGTGCCATGCTGGATGATATTCCCGAGCATGAGAAACCGGGACGCTCGGTCACTGGCCGCCGCAGTGCCATGGCAGTCAGCCTCCTGGCCCTGGTGCTGTTGCCGCCCTCTGCATTCCTGATGTATCAGGAGTGGGGCGCCATGGATCAGGTGGAACAGTTTGTGACCATGAAGCAGATGCAGGGCACCGATGCCGGGCGCGCAGCCAAACTGGCTGAGCTGGCGGACACGCTACGGGCAAAACTGGATGCCAGCCCGGACAACCCGGATGGCTGGGCCATGCTGGGACAGACCTATATGCGCCTTGAGCGCTACGGGGATGCCGGCTGGGCCTTCCGCAAGCTGGCGGACAGTGTGGCGGAGGATCGCCGGGCCCGTTCCGTGGCCCTGGGGCTGGCCGCCCAGGCGTTTTTCTTCCAGAGCAAGGGCGAGATGTCGGAACAGGTTACTTCCGCCATTGATGAGGCCCGCAGCCTGGACCCGGATGAAGTCAATGCCCTGGGGCTGCTGGGTATCCATGCCTTCAGTGAAGAAAACTACCCGGAAGCCATCCGTTATTGGGAACGTATTGTGGAAGTGGCTCCGGAACATCCCCAGCTGGCATCCATCCAGGGCGGGATCAACGAAGCCTACCGGCGCATGGGGCAGGAGCCCCCTGCGGTGGCAGCCGCTGCCAGTGGTCCGGGGGTGACCGTACGGGTATCCCTGGCTGAGGATTTGCAGGGCCAGGTACCTGCGGATACCACACTGTTTGTGTTTGCCCGACAGGTGAACGCCCAGGCCGGACCGCCGCTGGCCATTGCCCGGCTCAGTGCTGCGGACCTGCCTGCGGAAGTCCGGCTGGATGACAGCCGTTCCATGTCCCCCCAGGCGCGCATTTCCAGTGCCGGGGAAGTTCTGATTACCGCCCGCCTGAGCCGCTCCGGAAGCGCCATGCCCCAGGCCGGAGACTGGCAGGGCAGTCTGCCGGACCCGGTACCGGTTGTGACTGAGCTGGGTGAGCCAGCGGAGCTGGTGATCGATACCCGCCTGGGTAATTGATCAGTCCGCTAAAGGCAGAGGTACAGGAAAGCCGGTCACAGAGACCGGCTTTTTTCCGGGTACAGGGGCGGGAGTCCTGCCTCTGAGGTTTTCCGGGATTTGTGTTTGCGAATCCGCCCCAGGGCCTCCGCAAGTTTCCGTCCGTTCCAGTCTTTCTCAGTTTCCGGTTTCGGGGAAAACAGGCATTTCTGAAGTTTCTCCAGCTCCGTCTGCAGTTCCGGATCCCCGAGTACCGCCAGTGCATCGGATGCGGTCTGGATCCTGTGGCCGGGAAACCGCAGGTTGGCCCAGCGCGCCAGCAGGGCCGGGGTAGCTGCAGAGCCCTTGCGGGCTGCCTCCACAAGCTCATCAAACAGTTCGCTTTCGCCGGTGTGTTCCGGTTCGGGGGCCGGAGCCCGGGCAGCCAGCCTTTGCCGTGACCACCACCAGGCCAGCAGGGTCAGCAGCCAGAGAACTAAAAGCGTGAAGCTGAGCCATGGCCAGAGGGAATTGTCCGGTTCCGGATCGCCAGCGGGGACGGTGGTGCTGGTGGTCTTTGCCGGCTCCGCTGCTAGCGGCTGCGGGGGTGTGGAAGCCCGGGCAGGAGCGGCGCCGGTCACGTTCAGAGTCCGGGCCGGCAGGGTCGCGAACTTCTGTGTGTCTGTATCTGTATCCCACCAGGGGATGCGGATTTCCGGCAGGGTCATCTGCCCGGGGCGTACCGGTACCAGGGCAGTGCTCTGGGTCAGGGTGGATTCCAGTCCGGTGGCAGTGACAGTACTGGCCCGCTCCGGATTGTCCGGATAGCTGCGCAGGCCGTCAGGAGTGGTGTCCGGCAGGGGGGGCAGGGCTTCTGCGGGCAGTCCGCTGGCTTTCAGGGTCAGCTTCCGGGTCAGGTTCTGGCCGGCATCCACTGTGTCTCCGGAGGGCAGTCCGGACTCCTCCAGGGTCAGGTCACTGGCGGGAAGCCAGACAGCGCCGGTGAAGCCGGCCGGCACATCCAGTACCGGTATGTCGAACAGTTGCTCGCTGTCCTGCAGGCTGGTGAGCCGGCCGGCATCGTCATAGGCCTGGCCCTGGAAGCGGATGGGGGGGAGAGTGAAAGTTCCGGGTTTCTGGGGAAACAGGGCGTAGCGACGCTCCACCACCTGATAGCGTCTGCCATCACGGTAGCGGGAGTATTCCTGCTGTTTGCCGAGGGACTCGATAATGGCGTCAGGATGTTCCGGTTCGGACAGCTCTCCACGAATCAGGTTGCCACTGAAAAACAGGCGCACAGTAAGGATGAGCTGTTCCTGAACATACAGCTCGGCCTTGTCTGCGGACAGTTCGATAAAGCTGGCGCGGCGGCTGGCAGGCTGATCGGGTGCTGTGCCCGGCACCACTTCCACGGTGACAGGGTCGGAGGTGGAGTCCTGGAATTTGAGGGAGGGAATGGTCAGGCGCCCGGTTTTTTTCGGCGCCAGCTGATAGGTCCAGGTGATTTCGCTCATCATCTTGCCGTTGACGGTACGGATGCTGTAATTCTGATTGCGGGCGAGTATGTCGAAATCCGGGGTCAGTTTGTCGATATCCGGAGCCGGTAGCTTGGCCAGATCAAATTCGAACAGATTGGTGAGATCGATATCCAGCTTCATGGTACCGGTGACCGTAAGGGTCAGCACCTCGCCCTCGTACAGCCGGGTGCGGTCCGGTTCCACCTTGAGCTCTCCAGCCTGCAGGGAACTGGTCAGGCAGGCGAGCATCAGTAGCAGGATCGCTGGAACGGTCAGGCGTCTTACCATGGTGTGTCACTCTCGTCGGCTGGTGTCTGGCGTTGTTGGTACTGTTGCAGGAATTTGCGTTTGAGCAGACCGCCGGGGTCGTCGGGAATTTTCCGCAGCCACTGTTCCTGGCCCTGGGTCAGGTCCGATTCGGAGACCTCTGGCAGTGGCGACAGAGCCTCGGAGCTGCTGTTGTTCTGATCCCCTGTGCCATCCTGGGCTGGCTCAGGGGCGGTCTGCTCGGGCTTGCTTGAGTACTGGCCGTCCTGATCCTCGGCCTTTCCGGAAGGTGACGGCTGGCTGGAGTCCTGGCTCTGGCTCTGTCCG
>JBFHSI010000190.1:0-6034 GCA_041591245.1 Marinobacter sp. | reverse complement strand
TCACCGCGCAGGTCGAGGCCGCTGTCTTTCTTGATCTGGTCGGCCAGATATTCGATGATTTTCTGGTCGAAGTCTTCACCGCCCAGGAAGGTATCACCGTTGGTAGACAGCACTTCGAACTGGTGCTCGCCATCCACATCGGCGATTTCGATGATGGACAGGTCAAAGGTACCACCACCCAGGTCATAAACAGCTACGGTACGGTCGCCGCTCTGACGGTCGAGGCCATAGGCCAGGGCTGCAGCGGTAGGCTCGTTGATAATACGTTTCACTTCCAGACCGGCAATCTTGCCTGCGTCCTTGGTGGCCTGACGCTGGCTGTCGTTGAAGTAGGCCGGCACCGTAATAACTGCCTCGGTGACTTTCTCACCCAGGTAGTCTTCTGCGGTCTTCTTCATTTTCTTCAGCACTTCCGCAGAAATCTGGGGAGGCGCCATTTTCTTGCCTTTCACTTCAACCCAGGCATCACCGTTATCGGCTTCAACCACGTTGAAGGGCACCATTTTGATATCTTTCTGAACCACGTCGTCCTTAAAACGACGACCGATCAGACGCTTGATGGCGTACAGAGTGTTAGCCGGGTTGGTAACCGCCTGACGTTTCGCAGACTGGCCAACCAGGGTTTCACCATCTTCGGTGTAGGCGATGATGGACGGGGTGGTACGGTCACCCTCGGCGTTTTCGATTACCTTGACCATGTCACCATACATAATGGCCACACAGGAGTTGGTGGTTCCCAGGTCAATACCTATAATTTTGCTCCTTGAGTCACTCCAATTATTCTGAATGCTTTTCCGGAGGGGTTCCGCCCCGGCCTTGCCGTTTACTGGCTATATTGGCGCTTTAATCGGGTTTTCAAGCCTGCTCATCAATTTTCGGCGCATCGCCCGCCTTGGCGACAACCACCATGGCCGGGCGTACCACGCGGCCGTTGAGCAGATAACCCTTCTGTACCACAGCGACCACACTGTTGGGCTCAGCATCAGGCGCAGGCACCATGGACATGGCTTCGTGCTGCTGTGGATCAAACGGTTCACCCACGGGGTTTACCTGCTCCACATTGAACTTGCCCAGACACGCGAGAAACAGGCTCAGAGTCATTTCCACGCCTTCGCGAATCGAAGCAACCAGCTCGCCGGCGTCTTCATGGTTCTCCGTGCTTTCCACAGCCTTTTCCAGACTGTCAGCCACCGGCAACAGTTCTTTCACAAACTTCTCGAGCGCGAACTTGTGAGCCTTTTCCACGTCCATTTCGGCGCGGCGACGCACATTCTGCATCTCGGCCTGGAAGCGCAGCATCTGCTCCTGAGCTTCTGTTATCTGTGCCTTCAGGCTTTCCACTTCTGAGCCTTCAGCGGCAGCAGCCTCTGCTTCATTCTGCACTTCCTCAGCACCCGTATCGGGGGCCTCGTTCAGCTCCTCTGCAACCTGTTCATTGCGGTTTTCGTCGGTGCTCATGACTACTCCTGCTTGATCTCAGGCGGCCCATCTCTGTGCGGCCGGTTGAACATGACTTCCCGGCCGCAGTGCGCCGGAAAAAGATACTTGCGAACGGATATGGGGCCCCGGAAGCGGGTTTCAACCATTAGTGGGAGGGAATCCACAAGAAAATTGCCGGTATCTGATTGCCAACCGCAATTTTGCTGTATATATTGACAGTACCTGTATAAAACAACAGTGCCTGGCGTGCAGACCTTACCGCACGCCGTAGCCACAGTATTTCCAAGGTCGCGGAGGTCATCTGCATGCTCACACAACTCACCGTTTCCAACTATGCCATTGCCGAAAGAGTGGAACTGCATTTCAGCAAGGGGATGACTGCACTCACAGGTGAAACGGGTGCGGGCAAATCCATTGTTCTGGATGCCCTCGGGCTGGCCATGGGCGACCGGGCCGATGCCGGAGCCGTCCGCCATGGTGCCAAAAGGGCCGACATTACGGCCACTTTCGATGTTTCCGGCATAGCGGAAGCCAGGCTCTGGCTGGAGCAGCATGAACTGGATGACGGCAGCGACTGCATACTGCGCCGGGTTATCAGCAAAGACGGCCGGTCCCGGGCCTACATTAATGGCCAGCCATGCCCCCTCGCCCACCTGAAAGACCTGGGGGGGCTGTTGATGGACATCCACAGCCAGCACCAGCACCAGTCCCTGTTGCGCAAAGACACCCACCGCAAGTTACTGGATGAATTCGCCGGCGCCGACACCCTGGCTGCAGAAACCCGGGAAGCCTGGCAGGCCTGGCACAAGGCCCATCAGCGCCTGAACGAGCGCCAGCAGAATGCCGACGAAACCGAAGCCCGGCTGCAACTGCTGCGCTATCAGGTGGAAGAGCTGGACCGGATGGGGCTGGAAAGCGGGGAACAGGCCCGCCTGGAACAGGAACAGGTACAGCTGAGCCAGGCTGATCTGGTGCTGCACAACTGCCACCTGGCCGCCCAGCTGTGTACCGAAGAAGACACCAGCGCGTCGGATCTGGTGCGCCAGGCCATCCAGCAACTGGAACAGCTGCCCACCGAAGTATCCGCACTGACCGAAACCCTGCAGATGCTGAGAGAAGCCCAGATCCAGATCAGCGAGGCCGGAGACAACCTGCGCCGGTTTGTGGATGACTACGAAGCCGATCCCGCCCGCCTGGCAGAAGTGGAAGAGCGCCTGAGCGCGATCTACCAGATGGCCCGGAAACACCATATTGCCCCGGAAGAGCTGCCGGACCTGCATCAGCGACTGAGCGCCGAACTGGCGGAACTGGACGGTGGTGCCGGCAGCCTGGAGCAGATGGAAGAAGAGCTGGCCAGACTCAGGGCCGACTTCGACGAACGTGCCGCCAAGCTGACCCAGGCAAGAACAGAAGCAGCCATGCGCCTGGACCAGCAGATCGCCGCCGAACTGAAGCAGCTGGGCATGCCGTCAGTGCAGTTCATTACCCACCTGAACTCCGACAGCGAAGGTGAGCCCGGCCCCCATGGCCGGGAAGATATTGAATTTCTGGTCAGCGCCAACCCCGGACAGCCGGCCCGCCCCCTGGCGAAGGTGGCATCCGGAGGTGAACTGTCCCGGATCAGCCTGGCCATTCAGGGTGGGGTGGCTCAGACCTCCACTACACCCACTCTGGTCTTTGATGAGGTAGACGTGGGTATTGGCGGAGGTACTGCGGAAGTGGTCGGTCGGCTGCTACGGGCACTGGGCGACAATGGTCAGGTGCTCTGCGTTACTCACCTGCCACAGGTGGCAGCACAGTGTCACCAGCATCTGTTCGTCAGCAAGTTTACCGAGCGGGACGCAACCTTCTCGAAAATCGAGACTCTGGATGACCAGGGGCGGATCAGCGAAGTGGCAAGAATGCTTGGAGGAGTAGACATGACCGAGCACACCATCGCCCATGCCAGAGAAATGTTTGCCAAGGGGCAGGCAACCCATCACTGAAACCCGGAAAACCCCCTTCCACCCGGGTACTGCTGGGGCAGACTGAGAAGTCTGCCCCTTTTTTCGGTTCTATGATTTTGCAGGTTTTACATACAGAATCAGGCTGTGATCAACGATTTCATAGCCATGTTCCCGGGCAATTTCTTTCTGCCGCTGTTCAATAACTTCATCAACAAACTCGATAACCTCACCGGTTTCCGTACACACCATATGATCATGGTGCGCATCGCCCGCCATTTCGAAAACCGCATGACCGCCTTCGAAATTATGACGCAGCACGAGCCCAGCCGCCTCAAACTGGGTCAGAACCCGATAGACAGTGGCCAGTCCCACGTCATCGCCCTGCTCCAGCAGCTTCTTGTAAACGTCTTCAGCACTCAGGTGGTGCTCGTTGGCGTTCTCGAGAATATTAAAAATCTTTACTCTTGGCAGAGTAACTTTGAGACCGACTTTCCGTAATTCGGCGTTTTCAGATGACATGTTACTATTCGCTCTTTGGTGTGCCCCATGGCTTCCGGTATGATGAAGCCTTCAATATACGGTTACCCCGTGCCACACCTGCCCCTGGCAGGCGATTTCAAGATAGAGGATTTCCCCCGGTGATGCAAAAGCTCACAGCTATCATTCTCACTTTCGTTTTGTCTGCCTGTTCCTTTCCCGGTGTCTACAAAATCAACGTCCAGCAAGGGAATATTGTGACAAACGAGGAGTTATCAGTGTTGACCGAAGGCATGTCCCGCAGCCAGGTCCACGCCATCATGGGAACTCCCCTGGTACAGAACCCGGTAGATCCGAACCGGGATTACTACATCTACACCTTCCAGACCGCCGGTGGGGAGATCAAGGAACAGAAGATTGTCGTCCATTACTACGACGACAACTACGTCAACTACGAAGCCCAGCTGCTGGAAGAAACCCCGGCGTACTGAGCCCCGGGATTTCTCAGGCTTTCTTCTTGGCCCGGTTCAGGCGCGCCTGTTTCGGGTCAATCAGCAGGGGGCGATACAGCTCGACTCTGTCCCCGTCCCGCAGGGCCTGACTGGCGGGATTCTTGACCACTTTTCCGAAGATACCCATATCAATGGTTTCCGGATCGATTTCCGGAAACAGCTCGGCAATACCCGACAGCCGGACGGCTTCCACCATCGTGGTGCCTTCAGGCACCTGTACGGAAACGATTTTCTGCCGCTCCGGGCGGGCGTAAGCAACTTCAACGTTCAGCATCACACACCTCCCCTGTAGAGTTCATCGGCGCGCCGGCAAAAGGCATCAACCATGGTATTGGCGGCCTGCCCGAAAACAGTGCCGAAAGCCATTCTCGAGAGTGAACCGGAGAATTCAAATTCCAGGGTAAGGACGACCTTGCAGGCTTCATGGTTGAGAGACTGGAAATGCCAGCGGCCGGTCAGGTTACGGAATGGCCCGTCCACCAGATTCATCTCGATACGTTCAGGCATCAGCAACTGATTGCGGGTGGTCAGCGTATGGCGCATGCCGCCACGGGCAATTTCCAGCGACGCGGTAATTTCCTCCGAATTCTGCTCATGGATCCGGGTGCCGGAGCACCAGGGCAAAAACTCCGGATACCGGGCGACATCGTTCACCAAATGAAACATACGCTCGGCGGAGTGCATGACAAGAGCTGTTTTATCAATCTGATGGGGCATTGGAACCAGTTGTCCTGCTTGAAAACACGCTACGGCAATAACACGGACTTCTTTGGGGAAGACAGCATGTATCAGACGCTATGATAAAGGATATCGCCGTCATTTGGAGCATTATCCTCCATCGGCAAGTCCGGCTGCGCGGTCCCCGGCTCCGAGGCTCGCATCGACGAGCTGCCTTTATCCCGGGCAGGCGCTGACGCTTCCGGGGCTGTCCCGGGGCTGGGTTCCGGGAGCGGCACCGGAATTTCCGACTCCCCGGAAGCCTCCTCAGGCTCCGGAACTGCAGACGCCGCTCCATCTCCCGCACCGGCAGCCTCAGCAGCAGTGGCCGCGCCCTGGCCGCACCAGACAGCATTACTGCCGGTTTCACAGAGATCCACCAGCGATGACACCGTGTACTGTATACCAATAAACGCCACCACCACCGGCAGAACCAGACGCATTACCCAGAACCAGATAGCGGCAAAGGCCCGGGGCGGATAGCCGAGGATTTTCTGGGACAGGCTGCGGGTCATGCACCAGCCGGTAAAGACTGCCAGCAGAATCGCCACCACCGGAATCAGCAAGCCTCCGGTCAGCAGTTCCACCCAGCGGAACAGGGTAGCCCCGGCATAGCGGTCGTCTGCCCACAGGTTCAGCGACAGCAGGGAACCCAGGCCGGCCAGCCAGACGCCACTGCCCACCAGCAGCACCGTCCAGGTACGGGGAGCACCGGTCCATTCCCGGAACCAGCCAACCACCGGCTCCATCAACGCCAGGGAACTGGTCCACACGATCATCACCACCATCAGATAGACCGCAGCGATCACAAACTGGCTGCCCGGCATCTCCCCCAGGGTCACCGGCAAGGAAACGAACAGCAGCCCGAAACCCCGGGCGTTGCCCATATCACTGCCATCGGAGGCGATTGCAAACACCATCAGCCCGGCCAGAATCGCCACC
>JBFHSI010000189.1:0-6075 GCA_041591245.1 Marinobacter sp. | reverse complement strand
TTTCAAAGGGAAAATCGTTATTCAGACCATATTTCAACAATGAGAAAGGCATGGGCCCTCCTGTTACAGTGTTTTTTGAAAACGTCGGACATCCGCCTCCGGTGCCGGTACTGCAAGGCGGAACCGGCGGGCCGTGTTTCTGCTGGCATCAGCCTGCCAGCTGATTGCGGGCCGCGATCAGGGTGTTGTTCATCAGGCAGGCAATGGTCATGGGCCCCACCCCTCCCGGTACCGGTGTAATGGCATTGGCCACAGGCTCCACATCGGCAAATTTCACATCCCCCAGCAGCCTGCGCCGGCCATCGGCTTCGGTGACATTGATACCCACATCAATCACCGTTGCTCCGGGCTTGATCCAGGAGGCATCCACCATTTCCGCCCGTCCCACCGCCGCAACCACTATGTCCGCCTGCCGGCACAGCTCTTCCGCATTGGGGGTGCGGGAATGCACCACGGTGACCGAACAGTTGGCGTGCAGCAGCAGCATGGCCATGGGTTTGCCAACAATATTGGACCGCCCGATGACCACCGCATGTTTGCCACTGAGATCCCCCAGCGTTTCCTGCAGCATGATCAGACAGCCCTGAGGGGTACAGGGCACCAGGCTGGCATTGCCCACCACCAGCTCCCCCACATTGACTGGATGAAAGCCATCCACATCCTTTTCCGGAGCAATGCGGGCAATGATCTCGTTTTCATTCAGATGCCCGGGAAGAGGCAGCTGCACCAGAATGCCGTGTACGGCCGGATCTGCATTCAGTTCATCCACCAGGGCATTAAGCACTTCCTGTGTGGTATCCGCCGGCAGTTTGTGCTCAATGGAATTGAGCCCGGCTTCGGTGGCCCGGGCCACCTTGTTGCGCACATACACCTGGCTGGCGGGATCTTCCCCCACCAGCACCACCGCCAGCCCCGGCAGGACGCCGTAATCCCGGTGAATGCCATCGGCGGACCTTGCCACCTCGGCCACCAGCTCTGCGGCCATCTGTTTTCCGTCAATAATCTGCGCCATGACTGCCCCCTACTTGAACACGACGGTTTTGTTGCCATCCACAAACACACGGTGTTCCGTATGACGCTTGACGGCCCGGGCCAGAGCCATGGTTTCCGTATCCCGGCCGGCTGCGGTCAGCCGTTCCGGGCTGTAGGTATGGTCCACTGTCTGTACCGACTGCTCGATAATGGGACCTTCATCCAGATCAGAGGTTACGTAGTGAGCGGTGGCACCGATCAGTTTCACGCCACGATCATAGGCCTGGTAATAGGGTCGTGCCCCCTTGAAACCGGGCAGGAAAGAGTGGTGAATATTGATCGCCCTGCCCTGCAGCTGGCTGCACAGCTTGTCCGACAGAATCTGCATGTAGCGGGCAAGGATCACCAGTTCGGTGCCGGTTTCCTGGACAATGTCCATCAGCCGTTCTTCCTGATCGGGCTTGTTTTCCCGGGTGACCGGCAGGTGCACAAAACGTATGCCCTCCCGCTCCACCATGGGCCGGAGATCCTGATGGTTGGACACCACCGCGGTAATCTCCATATTCAGTTCGCCCTTGTGCATGCGGTACAGAAGATCATCCAGACAGTGGTCCGCCTTGCTCACCATGATCAGGGTGCGCGTGGGAGCGGTGGCATCAAACAGACGCCAGTCCATTCCGAATTTCTCCGCAACCGGGACAAAGCCCTGTTTCAGGGCCTCGGCGTCACCCGGGCCTTCCTCGAAATTGAAACAGGCGCGCATGAAAAACTGTCCGCTGTCCTGATCGTCAAACTGGGCCAGTTCGCTGATATAGCAACCGCACTCCGAAAGGTAACTGGTGACACCTGCAACAATGCCGCGGCCGGCCTGGCAACTGGCTTTCAGGATGAATTTCTGACTTGCTTCGGACTTCGCGCTCATGGGTTTTACTCCTGAATGTTCTTCTACGAAGTTGGATTTTGGGTATAGCCTGCCTGTGGCCGCTCACCGGAGTCGCAGCCAGGCTAGTCATGTTCCCTGCTGAGTGCCTGCAGCCCGGGCGGCCGGGTGGCCACACGGTCAGTTGCTGTCAGGCACAGTCTTTGATCAGAAACCCTTCCCGGGAATCCAGCTGGTACCGGCGAGAGGCACACGGGCCATGGCCGCCGATTCCAGGGTCAGCGCCACCAGGTCTTCGGGTTCCAGGTTGCGCAGATCGTTCTTGCCACAGGCCCGGGCCAGGGTCTGGGCTTCCATGGTCAGAACCCGCAGATAGTTGGCCAGACGGTGTCCGGCAGCGACCGGGTCCAGACGTTTGGACAGCTCCGGATCCTGAGTGGAAATACCCGCCGGGTCCTTGCCTTCCTGATAGTCGTCGTAGAAACCGGCAGCGGAACCGATCTGGCGATACTCAGCATCCCATTTCGGATCATTGTCCCCCAGCGCGATCAGAGCGGCGGTACCAATGGACACTGCGTCGGCGCCCAGGGCCATGCACTTGGCCACGTCGGCACCGTTACGGATGCCTCCGGACACAATCAGCTGAACCTTCCGGTGCATGCCCATTTCCTGCAGCGCCTGAACGGCTTGAGGAATGGCGGCCATGGTTGGAATGCCCACATGCTCGATAAACACTTCCTGGGTGGCTGCGGTACCTCCCTGCATACCGTCAACCACAATCACGTCCGCCCCGGCCTTGACCGCCAGCTTGACGTCGTAATAGGTACGGGTGGCGCCCACCTTGATATAGATTGGCACCTGCCAGTCCGTAATCTCCCGCAGTTCCTGGATCTTGATGGCCAGATCATCCGGGCCAGTCCAGTCCGGGTGGCGACAGGCGGAACGCTGGTCCACACCTTTGGGCAGGGTCCTCATCTGGGCAATGCGGTCGGTGATTTTCTGCCCCAGGAGCATGCCGCCACCGCCCGGCTTGGCCCCCTGCCCCAGCACCACCTCGATGGCGTCGGCCTTGCGCAGGTCATCCGGGTTCATGCCGTAGCGGGAAGGCAGGTACTGGTACACCAGCTTGCTGGACTGGCCCCGCTCTTCCGGAGTCATGCCACCATCACCGGTTGTGGTGGATGTACCCACCTCGGACGCGCCCCGCCCCAGAGCTTCTTTGGCATTGGCGGACAGGGCCCCGAAACTCATACCGGCGATAGTGACCGGAATATCCAGCTCAATGGGTTTTTTCGCGAACCGGGTACCGAGAGTCACGCTGGTGTTGCACTTTTCCCGGTAACCTTCCAGGGGATAACGGGACATGCTGGCACCCAGGAACAGCAGGTCATCGAAATGGGGCACCTTGCGCTTGGCGCCGAAACCACGGATATCGTAGATACCGGTTTCAGCGGCACGGCGGATTTCCGCCATGGTGAAATGATCAAAAGTGGCCGACTCTCTCAGGCCGGTGCGGATGTTCAGGTCTTTGTCTTCACTCATTGCTCTACTCCCGGCACATTAATAAGAAGAAGCGTGGTCAACTTTGAAGTTGTACAGGTTGCGGGCGGAACCATAGCGTTTGAAATCCGCCGGATTCTCATCCACACCGGCCCGGTGCAGCAGCTCGGTCAGCTCCTGAATATGCTCATCACGCATTTCCTTTTCGATACAGTCAGCACCCAGGGATTGCACCTTGCCTTTCACATAGATATGGGTTTCATACAGTGAGTCGCCCAGGGCCTCACCGGCATCGCCGCACACCACCAGTGTTCCAGCCTGGGCCATGAAACAGCTCATATGTCCGACACTGCCCTTGACCACAATATCGGCACCCTTCAGGGAAATACCGCAGCGGGCGCCGGCGTTGCCTTCAATCACCAGCAGGCCACCATGGGCGGTGGCACCGGCGGACTGGGAGGCATCCCCCATCACCCGCACTGAGCCGGACATCATGTTTTCCGCCACCCCCTGACCGGCATTGCCGTGGATGATGATATTGGCCTTCTTGTTCATACCGGCACAGTAGTAACCGGCATGGCCGTTGATATGTACAGCCAGGCTCTGGTCCAGACCCACGGCCAGGTTGTGATCGCCTTTGACCCCGGTCACTTCCCACTCCCGGGTGGTGCATTCCCCGTGCTGGTCATGCAAGGCCTGGTTCAGTTCACGTACGCTGCTTTTTTCCAGATCAATCGTTTTCATGGTTTTCCCTCCGGGCGCTCAGAGCCCACGCTCCCAGACATAGATTTTGGCTGGCTCGGGTTCCCATACCCGAGCCTTCTCGATTCCAGGCAGAGTGGTCAGCGCCTGATATTCCGAGGCCATGGCCACATAATCATCGGTCTCTGCCAGCACCGCAGGCTTGCAGGCAATGGGGTCACGCACGACCGCAAAACCGTCCCGGGTGCCAATGGTGAAAGTAAAGAATCCGTCCAGGTCTTTGAGGGCATTCTCCAGGGCTTCATTCAGGCTGTCCCCCTCCTGCAGACGCCAGGTCAGATAACCCGCAGCCACCTCGGAGTCGTTTTCTGTTTCGAATTTCACCCCCTGGCGCTCCAGTTCCGAACGCAGGCGGTTGTGGTTGGACAGGGAACCGTTGTGCACCAGGCAAAGGTCCATTCCTGTGGAGAAGGGGTGACTGCCTTCCATGGTGACTGCAGATTCCGTGGCCATGCGGGTGTGGCCAATAATGTGAGTACCCTTCATGCCCGACAGGCTGAACTCCCGGGCGATTTCTTCCGGCAGGCCTTTCTCTTTGAGAATCTCGATGGACTGACCGGCACTCAGCACCAGCAGGTCGCTGTCGGCATCGGCAATGACGGCCTCCACGGTTTCTGCACCCGCGTGAACCTTGAACACCGCGACACAGTGATTGCTGAACCATTCCACTTCGCAGGACAGCTCGGACTTGAGGGTGTCCGCCAGTGCCTGCCAGTTGTAGGCCAGATCCGGGTGTCGCAGGGTCAGTTTGACCCAGTCCGCCGGTACCTCGTCTCCGTAGATGGCAAACCCGGCACTGTCCGGGCCCCGGTCGGTCATGGCAATCAGCATGGGTTCAAACAGGGCGCCCAGCTGGCTTTCCAGCTCAGGATTTTTCAAATACAGACCAACAATTCCACACATAAAGATGTACCTTTTTCGATAAACCCCAATCAGAAGAATTCGCCGTAACGTGTCACTTCCCAGTCGGAAACATGACGGCTGTAGTCAATCCACTCATCCCGTTTCAGCTTGATGAATTCGCCCATGATGTCCTTGCCGATGGCCTCGGTCAGAACCGTGTCCACTTCCAGAGCGTCTATGGCCTCATTCAGGGTCTGCGGCAGGATGTCGATGTTTCTGGCCGCACGTTCTTCCGGAGACAGGGAATAAAGATTGATATTCAGCGGCTCACCCGGATCCAGTTCACGGTCAATACCGTCCAGCCCGGCAGCAATCAGTGCTGCGTGCACCAGATACGGATTACAGCCGGAATCCGGCAGCCGGAATTCCAGGCGACCGTAGGGCACACGGACCATGGCAGAGCGGTTGTTGTCGCCGTAACAGATATAGGCGGGTGCCCAGGTGGCTCCCGAAGCGGATCCCCCGACCACAAGGCGTTTGTAGGAATTCACGGTGGGCGCGGCAATGGCACACAGGGCCCTGGCGTGATGCAGCAGGCCGGCGGTAAAGTGGTAGGCCAGTTTGGACAGGCCCATACCGTACTTGTCACTGTCATCAGCAAACAGGTTGTTGCCATCCTTGTCGGCTATGGACAAGTGGAAGTGCATACCGTTACCGGTGCGGTCAGAGGCTGGTTTCGGCATAAATGAGCAGACCATGCCCAGGCTGTTGGCAATTTCACCGGCGGCCATGCGCACAAAGGTAAAACGGTCTGCCGAGGTCAGTGCATCGCTGTAGGTGTAGTTGATTTCAAACTGGCCATTGGCATCCTCATGGTCAATCTGGTACACATCCATACCCACTGCCTGCAGGGATTCCACCAGCTGTTCCAGAAATTCCCGGGAGCGGGACAAGCCCTTGTAGTCGTAGCAGGGTTTATCCAGATTATCCGTGTCGTCCACCGGCCCCAGGGAACCATCTTCACCCCGCTTGAACAGGGAGAATTCCGGCTCCAGTCCGGTGTACAGGGTCCAGCCCCTGTCCTCCAGGCGGGCCAGCTGTTTTTTCAGCACCACGCG
>JBFHSI010000188.1:0-6094 GCA_041591245.1 Marinobacter sp. | reverse complement strand
CTGTTCGAATGGGCCATGCTGCTGCCCTTCGCCATACCGGCCTATGTCATAGCCTACGTCTACACCAGCCTCCTGGACTATCCCGGGCCGGTGCAGAGCACCCTCAGAAGCTGGATGGGCTGGACCAGCGCCAGCGACTACTGGTTCCCCCATATCCGCAGCCTGGAAGGCGCCATCCTGATGATCGGCCTGGTGCTCTATCCCTACGTGTACCTGCTGGCGCGGGCCGCGTTCCTGGAACAGTCGCCCTCGCTGTTTGCGGTCAGCCGCAGTCTCGGGCACTCCGCTCTGAGCACCTTCTTCCGGGTGGTTCTGCCGATCGCCCGACCGGCCGTGGCGGTGGGCCTGTCTCTGGTACTGATGGAAACCCTGAACGACTTCGGGACCGTGGATTTCTTCGCGGTGCAGACCCTGACTGCCGGCCTTTTTGATACCTGGATGAACCTGGGCAATCTTGGGGGCGCAGCCCAGATAGCCACCATCATGCTGATGTTTGTGGTGATACTGGTGACTCTGGAACGCTATTCCCGCCGGCGCCAGCAACAGTACGCCGGCCGGGACAACCGGGACCCCATTCAGCGCTTCACCATGTCCTTTCCCCGGCAGATGATCTGCCTGGCGGTGTGCGCGCTGCCGGTGCTGTTCGGCTTTGCCATCCCTGCCTTCACCCTCGGCCTCTATGCCTGGGAGTACTTTGACACCAGCTGGAACCCGGACTTCCTGGAAAACACCTTGAACAGCCTGTTCCTGTCCGGCACGGCAGCCCTGACCACCCTGCTGATCGGCGTCACTCTGGCCTATAGCCGGAGACTGCACAACACCCGGAAAATGCAGGTGCTGATGCGCCTGTCCAGCCTGGGCTATGCCATGCCCGGTGCAGTCCTGGCGGTAGGTGTGATTGTGCCCCTGGCGGGCTTCGATAACTGGCTGGACACCCTGATGCGGGACCACTTCGGCATCAGCACAGGACTGCTGCTGAGCGGATCTGCCTTCGCCATGGTGTTTGCCTACACTGTGAGATTTCTTGCAGTGTCTGCCGGCAGTGTGGAAAGCGCCCTGCAGAAGATCACCCCGAGCATGGACATGGCGTCCCGCTCTCTGGGCCACAGCCCGGGTAAAACCCTGGTCAAGGTGCATCTGCCCATGCTGAGAGGCACGCTGCTGACAGCCGCACTGGTGGTGTTTGTGGATTGCATGAAGGAGTTGCCGGCGACGCTGATTCTGCGCCCGTTCAATTTTGAAACCCTGGCCACCTACGTTTATCAGTTTGCGTCAGATGAGCGCCTGTATCACAGCGCACTGCCCTCACTGATTATCGTACTTGCCGGCATCATACCGATCATCCTGATGAGCCGGTCCATCTCCAACTCACGGACCATGGGATAAACCCAGGCTAGGGACTGACCCGGGAGTGGGCATCCTGGACCACGAAACGGCCCTGGAACACCGCAACCGGCTCGCCATGGGGTTCCGGTGTCGCTGTGCCGCAAAACACCTCAGCGGTCAGATCCAGCCGACCCTTGCCGTGCCGGGCCAGACTCTTGCGGAAACGTTCGGGAATCTCTCCTCCGGGCAGCCGGCAGATCACATAGAAATCCTTGTGCACCGGTTCCAGGTAGTCAATGCTGGCATTCTGCACCACCACCGCGCCCCGCAGCCCCATATCCGCCAGGGCCAGTTCCGTCACGCCCCAGGCCGCCGTCACCGCAGCTGAATAAACGCTTCCGCCAAAACCTGTGCCCTGATGATTCCGGTTCGGCTCCAGCGGAGCTTCCAGAAGCAGCGCATGGCCATCCCAGGACAGCACGCGGATACCAAGGGCATTGGTCAGGGGAATTTCATCGTTGATACGTTTCTGAAACAGGCTCAGCTGGGTCATAGTTCCCTCCCGATAAAACAACAGTTTATGACTACCCCGGGATTTTCCCAATGCGACGAACGTCGCCGTAAAACGGCATCAGGCCCGGGAAAACCGGGCCTGATGTTCTACCTTCAATAACACTCCTAACTCAATGCCAGATAACAGGTTTGCGCTCTGAGTACCAGCTTTCTACCTTCTGCTGATAGGCATCTTCAACCACGTTACGCTTGAGTTTGAGGGTTGGCGTCAGGAAGCTGTTTTCAATGGTCCACTCATCACTGACCACAGTGACAAACGCCAGCTGCTCGTGAGGATCCACTGTTTTGTTTACGTCTTTTATCAACTGCTCCAGACTGGATTCCATCTTCTTGCGGAAGTCCGAATCGTGCAGCTTCGGCCGCAATTCCTCAGCCAGGGATACCAGGGCAAAGGGCTGGGTCTGGTTGGCTCCGGAAACACACACCATCTCGATGGCATCATGGGACATCAGGCGGTTTTCGATAGGCGCCGGAGCAATGTACTTGCCCTTGCTGGTCTTGAACATTTCCTTGATACGGCCAGTGATTTTCAGGCGGCCCATTTCATCGATCTCGCCCTTGTCCCCGGTTTTCAGGAAACCATCCTCGGTAAAGGCCTCCCGGGTTTTTTCCTCGTCCTTGTAGTACCCCATCATGGTGGCGGGACTGCGGACCAGAATCTCCCCTTCCTCACTGATTTTGGTTTCCACACCCGGCATGGACTCACCCACATAGCCTGTGCGCGAGCGGCCCGGCTTGTTCATATGGGAGTAGGCAAAGTTCTCGGACATGCCATAGCCTTCCAGCAACTCCAGGCCAAGATCCCGATACCAGTCCAGGACATCGTGGGACAGAGGCGCCGAACCACTGCCGGCAAGCTTGACCTTGTCCAGGCCCAGCCCCTTGAGAATCTTCTTCTTGATAAGACCGCGGACAATGGGAATCTTCATCATCCGGTCCAGCTTCTTCTTGGGAAGTTTCTGCAGCACTCCGTGCTGGAACTTCACCCACAGCCTGGGTACGGACAGGAACAGGGTCGGCTGCGCCCGGCGCAGATCCTCAACAAAGGTGTCCAGGGACTCGGCAAAATACAACTCAAACCCTGCATACAGGGAACCCAGCTCCACAAACGTCCGCTCGAACACGTGGGCCAAAGGCAGATAGGACAGCATGCGCTCTTCCGGCCCTACACCCAGAACCTGGGTACCGCCGGCGGCGGCAAAGGCCATATTGCCAAAGCTGAGCATCACGCCCTTGGGCCGGCCGGTGCTGCCGGAGGTGTAGACAATAGTGGCCAGCTCTTCGGCAGAACGCACTGTCTCGCCAGCCAGCGGCTCATTCTTGGCAATAATGTCATCCCAGGTTTCGAAATCATTGGGAGGACTCAGGGGGAAGGAAATGCAGCGAACCGAATCCGGGACGCCCGGCTTCATCATGTCCCAGTCATCCAGCTTGCCCACGAACAGAACATCGCATTCGGCATGGTTGATGATGTAGTTGACGGTATCGGCATTGAGGGTCGGGTACAGGGGCACGGAAATATGCCCCGCCATCCAGATGGCCCAGTCCGTCATCACCCACTGGGCGCAGTTTTTCGAGATCAGGCCTATACGGCTCTTTTCAGGCAGGTTCAGGGACTTCAGGTAGGCCGCCATACGCCGCGCTTCATCGATGGCACGCCCCCAGGTATAGGTATCCACCTTGCCGTCACCCACCGGCTGGGTCATATACAGACCATCGGGCCGAGTACGTTCCCAGTGGTAAACCATGTCCAGAGGAAGTTTGTTCGTTGTATCCATGGATCTTCCTTGTTGTCATTATTGAAGCCTAACAGGCTCATTATTGGACTTTCGTAGGGTATTTCAACACATTCCTGCAACCAAGGGATGAGCAATGGCAAAAATGTCACAAAAGGACTTTTTTGACGAAGTTCCGCCGATTCCCGGAAACAAACCCTACCCCGAAGCCCCCGGGGCTGTGGTAAACTTCTGCACCTTCTTATTTCTGAACGTCGTTAACCCGTCAAAACCAGCAACAGACCCGGAGACCGGCACATGGCCAAGAGACCCCTGCGCACCCTGATCGGTGCTTCACTGCTTGCGGCAGCAAGCCTGGTTCAGGCTCAGGATACCCGTACCGTAGCCATCACCCAGATTGTTGAGCATCCGGCACTGGATGCCGCCTATCAGGGCGTGAAAGATGAACTGGCCGAGCGTGGCTTCAAGGAAGGCGAAAACCTCAAGGTGCTGCACGAAAGCGCCCAGGGCAACACAGGTATTGCCGCCCAGATCGCCCGCAAGTTTGTCGGTGAGTCTCCGGATGTAATTGTTGCCATTGCCACCCCGTCCGCCCAGACCGTAGCGGCTGCCGCCCGTGACATTCCGGTTGTATTCTCTGCCGTGACCGACCCTGTCGGCGCCAAACTGGTGAAATCCCTGGATGCACCGGGCGCCAACATCACCGGCGTCAGCGACATGCTGCCCATCGACCGCCATCTGGACATGGTGCTGCGAGTGGTTCCTGAAGCAAAGAACATCGGCACCGTGTACAACCCCGGTGAAGCCAACGCCGTATCCCTGGTAAACCTGCTGGAAGAGCGCCTTGCTGCCCGCGGCCTGCACCTGGTGAAGGCTGCCGCCACCAAGACTTCCGAAGTTCTGGGCGCCTCCCGTTCCCTGGTGGGCAAGGTAGACGCCATCTACCTGACCACAGACAACACAGTGATCAGTGCCGCCGAGGCGGTCATCTCCGTGGGTGAACGTGCGGACATCCCTGTGTTCGCAGCGGATACCGCCACCGTCAGCCGGGGCGCCGTCGCCGCTCTGGGCTTTGACTACTACAACCACGGCCGCCAGACCGGTGCCATGGTGGCGCGGATTCTCAATGGCGCCAAGCCGGCAGACATGCCAGTTGAGACCATGGAAGCCCTGGACCTGTTCGTGAACCCGGCCGCTGCTGAGCGCATGGGCGTCACCCTGTCCGATGAACTGATCCAGGAAGCCAAGGAAGTCGTCAAAAGCGACAAGTGACGCCTTGATCCAGAATGGGCGGCCCCACACCTCCGGGCCGCCTTTTTTTCTTGCACAGTGAAGAAACCCCATGCTCAGTGAAATTGCCTTTTATGGTGCCATTGAAACCGGCCTGATCTATGGCCTGGTGGCTTTCGGCATCTACATCTCCTTCCGGGTTCTCGATTTTCCCGACCTCACCGTCGATGGCAGCTTCCCCCTGGGTGCCGCCGTCGCAGCCATTCTCATCATCAACGGCTGGAACCCCTGGCTGGCAACCGGAGCCGCCGTACTTGCCGGCATGGCCGCCGGCGCCGTTACCGCCATCCTTAACGTGAAGCTGAATATTCTTAACCTGCTGGCTTCCATTCTCACCATGATCGCCCTCTACTCGGTCAACCTGAGGGTCATGGGCCGCCCCAACGTCGCCCTGCTGACCGAGGAAACCGTACTCACCCCCTGGTATGAACTGGGTCTGGCCTATCATCAGGTTCCGGTGCTGCTGTTTACCCTGGTGATCATCGTTTCCTTCATTGCCCTGTGGCGCTTCATGAAATCGGAAACCGGCCTGGCCATGCGCGCCACCGGAGCCAACGCCCGTATGGCCCGAGCCCAGGGTATTGCCACCGGCGCCATGATCATTCTCGGCGTGGCCCTCTCCAACGGCCTGGTAGGCCTTGCTGGCGCCCTCTTTGCCCAGAGCCAGGGCGCGGCGGATGTCACCATGGGTGTGGGCGTGATCGTAATTGGCCTGGCTTCCCTGATCGGTGGCGAAGCCATCATTACCCCGTCGACAGTGTTCAAGGCACTGCTGGCCTGCGTGTTCGGCGCCATTATCTACCGCCTGGCCATCGCCTTCGCCCTGAATGCCGACGTCCTCGGGCTGCAGGCCCAGGATCTGAACCTGATTACCGCCGTGCTGGTAACCCTGGCCATTGTGCTGCCCGGTGTGCGCAGCTCGGTAATCGGCAAACTGACCCGCAACAAGGCCTGAGGAGGCGATATGATCAGTGCAACCGACCTCCGGCTTACCTTCGGTAAAGGTACTCCCCTGGAAAACCCGGCACTCAGAGGCATGAGCCTGACCGTCACCCAGGGCGAATTCGTCACCGTCATCGGCAGTAACGGCGCCGGCAAATCCACCTTCCTGAACGCCCTGTCCGGTGAAGTTCTGGTGGATAGCGGCAAGATTATCGTGGACAACGTGG
>JBFHSI010000187.1:0-6114 GCA_041591245.1 Marinobacter sp. | reverse complement strand
GATGATGACCCTGTCCAAGGATGGCAATGCTGAAATTTACCGGATGGATCTGCAAAGCCGGCAGCTGACCCGGCTGACCAACCACTGGGCAATTGATACCGAAGCCAGCTGGGATCACACCGGAAAAGGCATCTATTTCACCTCTGACCGTTCCGGTGGGCCGCAGATCTATTACCAGTCAGAACCGGGCGCAGAGCCGCAGCGAATAACCTTTGGTAGTCGATATAATGCCCGTCCGAGACCTGATAATATCGGCAAATATGTCTATTACGTGCATCAGCGGGACAAGCTGTTCCATATTGCCCGGATGGACCTGAAAAACGGGGAAGAGACCGTTCTGACGAGAAGCGGATCCGATGAATCTCCCAGCGTCTCACCCAATGGGCGCATGCTGATCTATGCCAACAGTCAGGGCGGCAAGCATGTGCTCACGGTTATTTCCGCAGATGGTGGTGCTGCGTTCAGCCTGCCGGCTTCGGAAGGGGATGTACGGGAGCCGGCATGGGGACCTCTGGTCCGCTAGCGGCCGGCAACAGGAAAAGCTGAAGTTGGGTTTGAAGTGAAACCAATCAACCAAAAAAGGAAGCAATTATGAAGGTATCTGTTCAATTCAAGGCGTTTGCGTTGTTGCTGTCTGTCGGGTTGTTTGCCGGCTGTAGCTCTACCGGTGAAACTGTCGAAGACGGAAGCTACGCCTCCGATGTTGCGGCAATTGACCAGGACGGTGGTTCTACCGTTTATGGCGGTGGTGATCAGGGTGGAATTTCCTCTTCATCCCTGTCTGAAGGTGACCGGATTGCCGCCGAAGAGCGGGCTGCCCAGGAAGCCCTGCGCAATATCACCACTTTCTACTTTGACTTTGATACCTCCGAAATCAAGCCGGAAGCCCGTGATGTGCTGATTGCCCACGCCCGCTACCTGGCCGAGAACCCCAACGTACGGGTTCGTCTGGAAGGTCACGCTGATGACCGTGGTACCAAGGAATACAACCTGGCTCTGGGTGAGCGTCGTGCCAACGCCGTGCTGCGTTTCCTGATTGTGAACGGTGCGTCCCGCGGACAGCTGCAGACCATCAGCTACGGTGAAGAGAAGCCTGCGGTTATGGGAATGAGTGACAGTGCCCGTGCCCAGAATCGCCGTGTGGAACTCGTGTTTGAGTAAAACTCCCGAAAAGGTGTATCCATGAGAAATCGCCTCATGGCGACAGTTGCTCTCTCGCTTGCCTTCGGGCAGGCGGGGGAGGTGCTGGCGCAGTCGTCCACGCCCGCTTACCAGAACACGGTTTCGGCAGCCCAGAGCAAGTCCGCCAATAATCAGGCCACCGCTGAGCTGTTCTATATGATCCAGCAGCTGCAGAGTGATGTACGGCGTCTGCAGGGGGAAGTAGAAGAGCAGGAGCACCTGATTACCCGCCTGCAGAAACAGGGTCGGGATCGCTATATAGATCTGGACCAGCGTATCCTGGAACTGACAGAGAAGAACCGGGTGTCCGAGGCGACACCAGCAGCGGCCCCCCAGGAGAGCAAGACGCCTGGGACCGCCATGAAGTCGTACCGTCAGCCTGATGCTGAAGAGTTGAAAACCTATCAGGAGATTCAGGACCTGATCCTGAGCAAGAAGCAATACGATGTAGCAATCGGGCGGTTATACGACTTTATCGATAAATATCCCGACGGTGATCTTGCCGTCAATGCCTACTACTGGCTGGGTGAGGTCTACCTGGTCAAGCCTCAGCTGGAACAGGCCAAGCAGGCGTTCACCATAGTTGCAACACGCTATCCTGACCATCGCAAGGCGCCGGATGCGGTCTACAAGCTGGGTGTGTCTCTGGACCGGCTGGGCGAGCATCAGGAGGCTGTCCGGCGCATGGAGAGTGTTGTGCAGGCCTATCCGGGTACCCGGGCTGCAGGGCTGGCCCAGGATTATCTGGCCAAGAACAACCGCTGACGGATCATCAGAAAAAAATCTGAAAAATCCGGGAAAAAGGGGTTGATAAACTCAGAGAAAACATTACTATATGCGCCTCGTTTGGGTCGTTAGCTCAGTTGGTAGAGCAGTTGGCTTTTAACCAATTGGTCGAGCGTTCGAGTCGCTCACGACCCACCAACAACAGAAGTCTCCGGACTTTTGGGAAAAAAGAGCCTCCGGGCTCTTTTTTTTTGCCTGGAAAGAACCCATTCAGTGCTTCTGAAAGGGGTTCAGTGTTCGTTATCGTACTGTTTCATGTCGGCGATAATGGTGTCTGAAGTGGTATACTCCGCAGGTTAATGCAATACAGAGACAGAGTAATGACACGAGCAGAAGATCGCATCCTTGTGCAGGAACACCTGGCCCGGGCGGCAGAGCCGAGAGAGCTCAGTGCCGAGGAAAAGGCAGACCTGGAATCCCGTATCAAGTCCGAGCTCAAGGCAAAGGATGCCGTACTGGTTGCTCACTACTACACGGATCCTGATCTCCAGCGTCTGGCGGAGGAAACCGGTGGTTGTGTTGCGGATTCCCTGGAAATGGCCCGTTTCGGAAACCAGCATCCGGCGTCGACGGTGGTGGTTGCCGGTGTCCGTTTCATGGGGGAGACTGCCAAGATACTGAATCCCGAGAAAAAGGTTCTGATGCCAACCCTGGAGGCAACCTGTTCTCTGGATGTGGGTTGTCCCGCGGACGAATTTTCCGAGTTCTGTGACCAGCACGCGGACCGTACCGTGGTGGTGTATGCCAATACTTCTGCTGCAGTTAAGGCCCGTGCGGACTGGGTGGTTACCTCCAGTTGTGCCAAGGCTATTGTGGAAGATCTCGATGCCCGTGGTGAGAAGATTCTGTGGGCGCCGGACAAGCATCTGGGCCACTATGTGCAGAAAACAACCGGCGCGGACATGCTTCTGTGGGACGGTTCCTGCATTGTTCACGAGGAATTCAAATACCGGGGGCTGGAAGATCTCAAAGCCCTGTATCCTGACGCGGCCGTCCTGGTACACCCGGAGTCTCCGGATGCGGTGGTGGAGCTGGCAGATGTGGTGGGTTCCACCTCCCAGCTGATCCATGCAGTGCAGACGCTCCCCAACGAGCGGTTCATTGTTGCCACGGATAACGGCATTTTCTACAAGATGCAGCAGCTGGCTCCCAACAAGACGCTTATCGAGGCCCCTACGGCCGGAGACGGGGCAACTTGCCGCAGCTGTGCCCAGTGCCCGTGGATGGCCATGAACGGTCTGCAGAACCTTCTGGAGGTCCTTGAACGCGGGCATCAGGAAGTGTTTGTGGATGAAATGCTGCGTCAGCGGGCACTCAAGCCCCTGCGCAGAATGCTGGACTTTACCGCAGCCCTCAACCTCAGCGCTGCCGGCAATTCCTGACAGTCATGCTGCGCTCGGTATACGGGCCCGGCGCAGCATGATCCCTGGCTTGTTTCAGCCCTTTCTGCGGGCGTGAAGCTGGCCGGTAATTTCCGCCAGTCTTTCGCTGACGATCTGCCGCTGGGGGGATCCGGCCGGCAGCTTCTCCTGGGCCTGTCTCAGCTGGCGCTGAGCCGCTTCCAGATCGCCCATCAGAACTTCATATTCCGCCCGTGCCCGGTGCACACCCACGATATCCCTTGCCATTCCTTCGGCCTCGGCCAGCTGTAACCAGAGTTGTTCCTGCCCCGGCAGTGCGCGGGTCAGTTCACTCAGGTATTTGGCTGCTGCCGCGCCCTGGCCGCCGGCAAGTTCTGCCTGGGCCAGCATGAAGGTAATGGGGTAATTGCCCGGATTGCGGGTTCGGGCCTCTTCCAGAAGATCCCGTGCCTGCTGGATCCGGTTGAGGGCGATCAGGGATTCCGCCAGGGTGACCTGGAAGGTGATTCTGCCGGGATTGCTGGTAAGCAGCTCATTCAGGATATCGGCGGCCTTCTGTGGCTGACGGTTTTCCAGATAAGCGACTGCCAGTCCGTAGCGGATGGCATCCTGCTGCTGGGCGTCCGGCCTGTTCAGGTAAGCCTCGAAAGTTTTCACCGCAACCTCTGGGGATGGGGCGTAATAGACCTGCAGCCGGCTGCGTACCAGGTGGTATTCCTGGGCGTCGCTGATCTGGGTTTGAGGGTACTGCTCGGCACGGTTGCGGGTATCGGAGACCCGGCTCTGGGTGAGCGGGTGGGTGGACAGGTATTCCGGCAGGTTGTTCCCCTGCAGCCGGCTCTGGCGCATCATGATCTCGAACATTTCCGGCATGCCTCTCGGGTCCATTCCTGCTGAAGCGAGAATATCCAGACCGACCCGGTCTGCTTCCTGTTCGTAGGAACGGCTGTAGGCAAGCATGTTCTGGACTGACAGGGCCTGGGTTCCGGCAATGGCAGCAATACCAATATCGGACTGGGTGACGGCTGACAGCACTATGCCGGTAATCATGCCGGCAATGGTCAGGGGAGCGCTGGTTTCCTGCTGTTCCAGCCGGCGGGCAAAGTGGCGTTGACTGAGGTGGGCCAGTTCATGAGCCAGGACCGAAGCAAACTGCTGTTCGGTGGTGGCGTTGAGAAACAGGCCGCCGTTAACGCCGACAATGCCTCCGGGAACTGCAAAGGCGTTGATTTCCGGGCTGTCTATCAGGGCCAGGGTCAGGTTTTTGTCGTCCAGAGGTGCTGCTGGAACCAGTTTGTAGATGATCGAGCTCAGGTAGTCATAGACCAGCGGGTCGGTAATTCTCGGTGCTGACTGGCGGATGGAGGTCATGACCTGCTTGCCGATTTCCGATTCCTGCTGCCCGGCAATCAGTCCTCCGCCGGTGCCTCCGATGGTGGGCAGTCGGGAGTCCTGGGCCAGGGCAGGGGTTGTGGTCAGCCCGAGACCCAGAGCCAGGGTGCCGGCTCGGACCAGAGTGGAGAGCTTGGAGATGTGTGACCGGAAACAGTTCATCGGGTGCAGGTTGCCTTGATTTTCAGTTCGCTGGTGAGACATTGGCTCGGAGCAAAAAGTTCTGGTTTTCCATTAAAAAGGATTGTGATGCAATACAGTAACACTGTCGGCATAATGCTTGCCTGTTAAATCCGCTTATGTTCTGGTAATGGTGCGTTTTTTCTATGTCTGACCGTACTCTGGATACGTCGGGGCTGCGTTGCCCCATGCCTCTGCTGAAAACGAAGCTGGAACTCAATGGCATGTCGCCGGGGGAGGAGCTTGAGGTGATCGCCACAGACGCGGGTTCGGCCCGGGATATTCCGGCGTTTCTGGCGCATACAGCCCATAGTCTGATTCACAGTTCGGAGCACAGTGGCCGGTATCGGTTTGTGATAAAGTGCGGCGGCTAACCTTGCGGAGACATTCATGATCAGGATATTGCGCGGTCTGGCGCACAAGTATTTTTCCGATGAAGAAGCGATCATTCTGTTTCTCATTCTTCTTACCGGAACGGTTTTCGTTATCTGGTTTGGTGCCATGCTGGCGCCGGCCATCGCGTCTCTGATTATTGCCTTTATTCTTCAGGGGCTGGTTACCAAGCTCACCCGTCTGGGGGTTCCGGAGCTGGCCGCCATTCTCGGTGTGTTCCTGGTGTTTCTGGGGGTTCTGGTGGGATTCATCTTTGGGCTGTTGCCTCTGGTGTGGACCCAGCTGACCAAGCTTGCCGGTGAAACACCTCGAATTATCAGGGAGATGCAGTCTTATCTTGAGGTTCTTCCTGAGGAGTATCCCCAGCTGGTTTCTGCTGATGCGGTGAATGCCATATACCAGCAGGTGTCCACCGAGGTGGGGCATATGACCCAGTGGCTGGTGTCCTTTTCCCTGTCCAGTATTCCGGATCTGGTGGCGCTGCTGATCTATATGGTGCTGGTGCCGATCCTGGTGTTCTTTTTCCTCAAGGACCGGGCGTTGCTGCTGGGCTCCCTGTCCAGGCTGCTTCCGCCCCAGCGGCCGATGATGCTGAGGATCTGGCACGAGGTAAATCTGCAGTGTGCCAATTACGTTCGGGGCAAGGCGGTGGAAATCCTGATCGTTGGCGGAGCCACCTATGTGGCCTTCAAGTTTCTGGGTATGCCTTATGCCGCGCTGCTGTCCCTTTTGGTGGGACTGAGTGTGGTGATTCCCTATATCGGTGCGGCGGTTGTGACCATTCCCGTTGCCATGATTGGCCTGTTTGCCTTCGGCTGGG
>JBFHSI010000186.1:0-6139 GCA_041591245.1 Marinobacter sp. | reverse complement strand
CCGGTCCTGCCAAGGATCCGAAAGGCCGTGTTGCCGCCCTGCGTGTGCCCAAAGGCGGGTCCCTGAGCCGCAAGCAGATTGATGAATACACCAAGTTTGTGGGCATTTATGGTGCCCGCGGTCTGGCCTATATCAAGGTCAATGAACTGGCCAAAGGTGTTGAAGGTCTGCAGTCACCGATCATCAAGTTCCTGGGCGATGAAACCGCCATGGCCATCATGGAGCGGGTCGGAGCGGAAGACGGCGATATCGTGTTCTTCGGTGCCGACAAGGCGACCGTGGTCAACGAAGCTCTGGGCGCTCTGCGAATCAAGGTTGGTCACGATCTGGACCTGCTCACCAGTGAGTGGGCGCCCCTGTGGGTTGTGGATTTCCCCATGTTCGAGGAAACGCCGGACGGCGGCCTCACCGCCATTCACCATCCGTTTACTGCCCCCTCATGTTCTCCGGAAGAGCTGGCGGCGGATCCTGCCAAAGCCCTTTCCCGGGCCTATGACATGGTACTCAACGGCACCGAACTGGGTGGCGGTTCCATCCGTATCCACGACGAGACCATGCAGGAAACCGTTTTCCGCATTCTGGGTATTGATGATGAAGAAGCCCGCGCCAAGTTTGGCTTCCTGCTGGATGCCCTCAAGTTCGGGTGCCCGCCCCACGGTGGTCTGGCCTTCGGTCTCGACCGTCTGGTGATGCTGATGACCGGCGCTTCGTCCATCCGTGACGTGATTGCCTTCCCGAAAACCCAGAGCGCAACCTGCCTGTTGACCCAGGCGCCTGGCAAAGTGGACGAAAAGCAGTTGCGGGAACTGCATATCCGTCTGCGTCGCTCAGCCAAAGCTGTTGAGGCGGACAAGGCTGAGGGCGGAGAAGCGAAAAGCGAGTAAGAAAGACTGAACGGCTGCGCCGGAACAGGGCGCAGCCGGAAAGAAGATGGAGTGGTTTTATGGCGGGTCACAGTAAGTGGGCCAACATCAAACACCGGAAGGCGGCTCAGGACGCCAAGCGGGGCAAAATCTTCACCAAGATTATCCGGGAGCTGACCGTTGCCGCCCGTCAGGGTGGTGGCAATCCGGAAGATAACCCGCGGTTGCGTACGGTTATCGACAAGGCGCTCACGGCGAATATGAAAAAAGAAACCATTGAGCGCGCCATTGAACGGGGCGCCGGTGGTGGTGAGGACAGCAATTACGAAGAACTGACCTACGAAGGCTACGGCCCGGGCGGTGTTGCCGTGTATATCGAGGCAATGACCGATAACCGGAACCGTACCGTGGCAGAAATACGCCACGCTTTCAGCAAGGCCGGTGGAAACCTGGGAACGGATGGCTCTGTGGCCTACCTGTTTACCAAACAGGGCATTATCAGTTACGGCCCGGAAGTGGACGAGGACCGGCTGATGGAAGCCGCTCTCAATGCCGGAGCCGAGGATCTTGCTGCCCAGGAGGATGGTTCCTGGGAGATTGTCACCTCACCGGAACAGTTTCTGGATGTAAAAGAATCTCTGGTCGCGTCCGGGCTGGCACCGTACGATGCCGAAGTGACCATGGTTCCGTCTACCCGTGTCGATCTGGACCGGGATGGGGCAGAAACCACACTCAGGCTGATTGATATGCTGGAAGATCTGGATGATGTCCAGAACATCTACCATAACGCGAATATTTCCGAAGAGGTCATGGCGTCGCTGTGATGCGGCAAGGGCAGGAATGTGGCAATCATTCTGGGTGTTGACCCCGGATCACGAATTACCGGATACGGTATTATCCGGGCGGAAGGCCGGGTAATTGAATATATAGACAGCGGCTGTATCCGTGTGGGTGAAAAGCCCATGGCCCAGCGGCTGCAGACCATATTCCACAGTCTGGCCACACTCATTGGCGAGTTCCGCCCCGATGAGTTTGCGATTGAGCAGGTGTTCATGGCTAGAAATCCGGACTCGGCTCTGAAACTGGGCCAGGCCCGGGGGGCGGCCATCGTCAGTGCAGCCAACAGCGGTCTGGAGGTGCACGAATATTCTGCCCGTCAGGTCAAGCAGGCGGTGGTGGGCAAGGGTGGGGCCGAAAAGTCCCAGGTCCAGCATATGGTCCAGGTTCTGCTGGCCCTGTCCCGCAAGCCCCAGGCTGATGCCGCTGATGCCCTGGCCATTGCCCTTTGTCATGCCCATATGAGTCAGAGCATCCAGCGCATGGCCGGAGCCGGCGGCAAGGTCCGCAGTGGCCGGGTGCGACAACAATAACCTGCTCCCGGGAGCAACAGGAGATTTGCCTTGATAGGTCGTATTCGAGGAATTCTGGTTGAGAAGACACCCGGGCAGGCGCTGGTTGAATGCGCCGGTCTGGGTTATGAAATTGATATTCCCTACACCACCTTTTTTCATCTGCCCGAACCCGGGCAGGAAGTTACTCTCCATACCCATTTTGTTGTCCGTGAAGATGCCCAGAGCCTGTACGGCTTTGCCTCTCTGCTGGACCGGAATCTGTTCCGCCTGCTGATCCGGGTTAACGGTGTTGGCCCCAAGCTGGCTGCGGGTATTCTTTCCGGGCTTGATGCCCAGCAGTTCATCCGCTGTGTTGAAGCCCGTGATGCCAATGCGCTGGTGAAGCTGCCCGGTGTCGGCAAGAAAACCGCCGAGCGTCTGCTGATTGAGATGGCGGATCGCATCAAGCAGCTGGAAGGCCAGTTTGCTCCGGGTGCCGCAGATCTGCTGGTCAGTGGCGGTGCGGGTGCGCAAACTCCGGCCCGGGAGGAGGATCCCCGGGAAGAAGCCGAGGCAGCCCTGATTGCCCTGGGCTACAAGCCCCAGGAAGCGGCCCGGGCCATCAGCAAGGTGGCAGAGGAGGGGGCGAGCAGCGAGGCCCTGATTCGTCTGGCTCTGCGGAATATGATTCCGGCAGGCTGATGCCAGAGCAAAATATGAGCCTGTTACCCTGAATCTGTATAGAGCTTAACGTGACACCCGCAGGCGGGTTTGTACAATTGCCGGCATGACTGTTACGGGATGCAAATACCGGTATGATATTGAATCCCATTGAACGGGTAACTCCATGATTGAATCCGACCGACTGATTTCAGCCAGGGCCGGTGACTACGAAGAGGTCCAGGACCGGGCCATCCGTCCTACCTTGCTCGCAGAATATGTGGGGCAGCCATCCGTCCGCGAGCAGATGGATATTTTCATATCAGCGGCCCGGGCGCGCCAGGAAGCTCTGGATCATGTGCTGATCTTCGGTCCTCCGGGGCTTGGCAAAACCACGCTGGCGAACATTATCGCCAATGAGATGGGCGTTTCCATCAAGACCACGTCCGGCCCGGTACTGGAAAAAGCCGGTGACGTGGCAGCCATGCTGACCAATCTGGAAGAAGGCGACGTCCTTTTTATTGACGAAATCCATCGCCTCAGTGCCACCGTGGAAGAAGTGCTCTATCCGGCCATGGAAGATTACCAGCTGGATATCATGATTGGTGAAGGTCCTGCCGCCCGTTCCATCAAACTGGACCTGCCTCCTTTTACCCTGGTGGGCGCCACTACCAGGGCTGGCCTGCTGACCTCCCCCCTGCGGGACCGCTTCGGTATCGTCCAGCGCCTGGAGTTTTACAATACCGAAGATCTCACCCATATCATCCTGCGTTCCGCCCGACTGTCTTCTGTTGATATTGATGAGCAGGGCGCATTTGAAATTGCCCGTCGCTCCCGGGGAACACCCCGGATCGCCAATCGCCTGCTCCGACGTGTACGCGACTATGCGGAAGTCCGCTCCAATGGCCATATCAGCTCCGAAATTGCCGACCTGGCCCTGAATATGCTCAAGGTAGACAGTCAGGGCTTTGACCATATGGACCGCCGGCTGTTACTGGCGATGATTGAGAAGTTCGATGGCGGTCCTGTGGGTGTTGAGAGCCTGGCTGCCGCCATCAGTGAAGAGCGGGGCACCATTGAGGATGTTCTGGAGCCTTTCCTGATCCAGCAGGGATTCATGGTACGTACCCCCAGGGGGCGGATGGTTACTTCCAACGCATATCAGCACTTTGGTGTTATTCCTCCCAGGTCCGGCAGGGAGGATGATGGCATTGTCTGAATACCGCGAAACTGACAGGTTTGAGCTGCCGGTTCGGGTCTATATCGAAGATACGGATGCCGGCGCTATCGTTTTTCACGCCAGATATCTGCACTACATGGAGCGGGCACGCACCGAGTGGGTGCGGACTTGCGGGGTGGGGCTGCGGGCAGGGATGGCTGAGAACATCAGCTACGTGGTCCAGAAAATGAATATTCATTTCCAGTCACCGGCCCGGCTGGACGATGAGCTGCTGGTGACGGCAGAACCGGTAGCCTTTGGCCGGGTATGGATGGCATTCCGGCAACAGGTAATACGCAAGGCAGACCGTCGTCTCCTGTGTGAAGCCGATGTCCGGGTGGCCTGTGTTGCCCTGGATTCCGGAAAGCCCCGGCGGCTCCCGGAGACTATGCAGAATCTGCTGAAACAGCATGTTCAGCCCCTTGAAACAATTGACAAAACAAGCCAGGAGTAAAAGGTGGAATCAGAAGTTTCAGTCTGGTATCTCGTTGCCAACGCCAGTGTACTTGTACAGCTGGTCATGTTGTTGCTGGCCCTGGCCTCTGTCGTCTCCTGGGCTTTGATTTTTCAGCGCCTGCAGGTATTCCGCAAGGCCCGGCAGGCCCAGCAGGTATTTGAAGAAAGGTTCTGGTCCGGTATGGACCTGGGGCAGCTGTACCGGGAAGTGAGTGCGGATCCCACCCCGTTCAGTGGCATGGAGTCGGTATTTCGGGCCGGATTCAAGGAGTTTTCCCGTCTGCGCCAGCAAAGCCATGATGCCGATGCGGTCATGGAAGGTACCCAGCGTGCCATGCGGGTTGCTTTCTCCCGGGAACAGGAGCGGCTGGAAGTGCATCTGCCATTTCTGGCAACGGTCGGTTCCACCAGCCCCTATATTGGTCTGTTCGGTACAGTCTGGGGGGTGATGAACTCATTCCGCGGGCTGGCGCAGGTTCAGCAGGCTACTCTGGCTACTGTTGCTCCGGGTATTTCCGAGGCCCTGATTGCAACGGCCATGGGGCTGTTTGCCGCCATTCCGGCGGTCATTGCCTACAACCGGTTTGCGGCCATGTCCGATGCTTTGCTGAAAAACTATGAAACCTTCGCCGATGAGTTTTCCAGCATACTGCATCGCCGGGTACACAACAGTGACCAGGGGGCGGCCTGATGGCTGACCAGGCTCACCAACGGAGCATAATGCGATGAGAGGCATGGGTATGATGCCAGGGCAGCGGCCCAGGCCAATGTCGGAGATCAATATAGTCCCCTACATTGATGTGATGCTGGTGCTGCTGGTTATCTTCATGGTCACTGCCCCGATGATGACCCAGGGGGTGAAAGTTGATCTTCCGGAAACCAGTGCAGACCCGATTCAGGCCAAGAAAGATGCTGAATCCATAGTCGTGTCTGTGGATGCCAACGGCGCCTATTACATTGAGATTGGCGACACTGGCGGCGATCCCATGTCACTGATGGACCTGAGGGCGAAGATTTCCAGCATCCTGTCTGAGCGGACCAACACGGAAGTTCTGGTTCGTGGTGACGAGCATGTGGATTACGGAACGGTGGTTCGCCTTATGGCGGAATTGCAGGGGGCAGGTGCTGGCAGCATAGGTCTGATCACCGACGCACCTCTTGACGACAAGTGATACCGGGACGGGCAGGATTGTTGTGACAGGTCACAAGCGAGAAGTAACCGGTACCGGCACGCCACCCTGGAAATCCCCGGTTGCGTTGTCGGTCGTTCTGCATTGTTCCATTATCGGGATCGCTCTGGCGGGCTGGTCCTGGTCCAGTCCCCAGCATGAACCCCCTCCCAGAAGTATCTCCGCCCGCCTGATTACCCAGGCTCCTCCCAAGCCCAGCCCTGTTGTGGAACCGACGGCGCAGCCGGATCCGGACAAGCTGCGCCGGGAAAAGGAAGAACAGCTCAAGGCTGAGAAGTTGCGCCAGGAACAGGCTCGCAAGCAGGCCGAGCAAAAGGCAAAACAGGAAGCGGAAAAGAAAGCCAGAGATGCTGAGCGCAAGCGCCAGCTGGCTCTGGAGAAAAAGAAAAAACAGGAAGAGGCCCAGAAAGCGGAAGCCCT
>JBFHSI010000185.1:0-6162 GCA_041591245.1 Marinobacter sp. | reverse complement strand
TCCACAAAGCCCAGGATTTTTTCTGCAAGCTCAATACCCTGGGGCCCCATGGGCTCGAAGCACTGGAACAGGAAAGGTTCCATGCGCTGGTGCACCCCCAGCGCCTTGAGCACGGAAAAGCTCAGGGCCAGCAAGGGCACCACGCTGAGCAGGGAGGTGTATACCAGGCTCATGGCATGCAGGGTCAGCTGGCCACTGAATACATCCCGTGCCAGGGCATAGACAGACCGCCCCACCTTGTACAGCCAGGTCCAGGGCCAGCGCTGGGGAGGATTGGGGTTTGCCAGAATCCAGTCTTCAGCGGCCTGAAGCCGTTCTTTAAATTGCGAAGCTGCCACTCAACATCCTGCCTGTCAGTGTTTTGCACAGGTTATCAGTCAGCTAGCCCTGCGCAAACCGGTGTGAAGCAATTAACTCTTTGTGATGCCTGCGGCCTTTGCCAGATTGGCTGCGGTAATCTCCACAATGCGCTGCCGCGCCTCCCGGCTGGCCCAGGCGGAATGGGGTGTGATGATCAGGTTGGGAATATCATCCGCCAGCAGCGGATTGCCGTGACGGGGCGGCTCTTCGGTAAGTACATCAAAACCGGCCCCCCCTATGACCCCGGCACGCAGGGCATCCGCCAGTGCCTGTTCATGTACCAGGCCACCGCGGCTGGTATTGATCAGCAGGGCGTCCTTTTTCATCATGCCCAGTTCCCGGGCACCGATCATGTTGCGGGTTTCATCGGTCAGCAGGCAGTGCAGGGACAGCACATCCACCTGTGGCAGCAACTCGTCCAGCGGCAGCCGGCGGTAGCCGTCCACCTCTCCAGGCTCCTGGCCAGGCCGCGCGCCCAGCAGGATATTCATGCCGAATGCCCGGGCCCGTTCGGCCACCCCCTGCCCCAGGTCGCCATAACCCACAATGCCCAGTGTGCGGCCATCCAGTTCCATAATCGGATGGCCCATCAGGCAGAACTGGTCACTGGTGGCCCAGCGTCCGTCGCGGACATCCCGGTCATAATCCAGCAGCCGGGTGGCCAGTGCCAGAATCAGGGCCATGGTGTGCTGGGCCACAGTGGAGCGGCCATAGTTGGTGACATTGAGGATGCGGATACCGTGCTCCCGGGCCGCCTCCTGGTCGATGTTGTTGATTCCGGTAGCCACCACCGCAATCACCTTCAGTTCCGGGCAGGCCTGGAAATGCTCACGGGTCAACACCACCTTGTTCACCAGAACCGTGTCAAAACCCCGGATCCGGGCGGTTACGTCTTCCGGCAGGGTTCTGTCATACTTCACCAGACCACCGGCAACCGCTTCCACGGGTGTCAGATCTACGTCACTGCCAAGGGTACTGGCATCGAGAAATACAGCTTTCATTGGATTCTCCGGAATCAGGACCGGTAAAGATTAAGACAGACCGGCGTAAACCGCCAACAACAAAAGGACAGGACCATCATGGAGCATGAATTCTGGCATGAGCGCTGGGCCAAGGGCGAGATAGGTTTTCACGAGGGCACCGTCAACCAGTATCTGCACGACCACTGGCCGGCGCTGGCGGGCACGGATACCGGAACGGTTCTGGTGCCCCTGTGTGGCAAAGCCCACGATATGTGGTGGCTGAATGACCGGGGGCATCCGCTGATTGGCGTGGAACTGAGCCAGGTGGCCTGCAAGGATTTCTTCGAGGAAGCCGGTGAAAAGGCCCAGGTTCACCCGGGAGAGCCCTTTACCCGCTTTGCACATGAGGATCTGGAACTCTGGTGCGGGGACTTCTTCCAGCTGGCACCCGATGACCTCAAGCATGTGCGTCTGGTGTACGACCGCGCTGCACTGATCGCCCTGCCCCCGCACATGCGCCAGGATTATGTCCGGCACCTGACCGCCGTGATTCCCGACGGCACCCGGATTCTGCTCATTACCCTGGACTATGATACGGAGATCAAAGGCCCCCCGTTCAACGTCAGCCACGACGAAGTTCAGGCCCTGTATGGCGAGGATTACAATATCGAACATATCCTCACCACCACCCTGGCCAAAGACCATCCCTTTACCCGGCGCCGGGGGCTGGAAGCCGCCCGCGAGAGCGTATTCAGGCTGGTCAAGCGCTGATCCCGGGGCCCGCATCCGCGGGCCTCAAAGATACAGAATGCCCGCACCCCATAACACAATTTAATGAAGCTAACACAGTTCCCCCCTGTCCATCTTCCCGGGGGTGAACTAAGCTGAATTCATGCAGTCAGACATCAGGGATATACATTCCGGCTGTCTGCAAGTATCCATTTTCTTCAACCCAAAACCAGAAGCGTCCGGAGCGGCGCAGCCAACAGCAACGGGGAAATTGTGTGTACTGAAAGCTGAAACAAAACAGCGAGCGAGGGGCCATCTATGACTATTATGCAGCACTTCAAGAACAGGTATGACAGTACCCAGGAAGAGGAATTCAGCCTGGAGGAATACCTGGAAATCTGCAGGAACGACCCAACGGCCTATGCCTCGGCCGCGGAGAGAATGTTAATCGCCATCGGGGAACCTGAACTGGTCGATACCTCCCGCGATGCCCGGTTGTCACGTATCTTTTCCAACAAGGTTATCAAGCGCTACCCGGAATTCTCCGAGTTCTACGGCATGGAAGAAGCGGTGGAAAACATCGTCTCCTTCTTCCGCCATGCGGCCCAGGGACTGGAAGAGAAGAAACAGATCCTGTACCTGTTGGGGCCTGTGGGTGGCGGCAAGTCCTCCCTGGCTGAAAAGCTCAAGTCCCTGATCCAGAAAGTGCCCTTCTACGCCATCAAGGGCTCTCCGGTTAACGAGTCTCCCCTGGGCCTGTTCGACCCCAAGGAAGACGGCAAGATTCTGGAGGAAGAATACGGCATATCGTCCCGCTACCTGTCATCCATCATGTCTCCCTGGGCGGTCAAGCGCCTGCATGAATACGGCGGTGATATCAGCAAGTTCCGGGTGGTCAAAAGGTACCCCTCGATTCTTGACCAGGTGGCCGTTTCCAAGACTGAACCCGGAGATGACAACAACCAGGACATCTCCGCCCTGGTGGGCAAGGTCAATATCCGCATGCTGGAAGACTATTCCCAGGATGACCCGGATGCCTACAGCTTCAGTGGCGGCCTGTGCAAGGCCAACCAGGGGCTGCTGGAATTCGTGGAGATGTTCAAGGCCCCCATCAAGGTTCTGCACCCACTGCTGACCGCCACCCAGGAAGGCAACTACAACACCACCGAGGGCATGGGCTCTGTCCCCTTCGATGGCGTCATTCTGGCCCACTCCAACGAATCCGAATGGCAGACCTTCCGCAACAACAAGCATAACGAGGCCTTCCTTGACCGGGTGTACATCGTCAAGGTGCCCTATTGCGTGCGGGTGACCGAGGAAATCGAGATCTACCGGAAGCTGCTGAAAAACAGCTCCCTTGCCGGTGCCCCCTGTGCCCCGGATACCCTGGACATGCTGGCCCAGTTCACCGTGCTGTCCCGGATCAAGGAGCCGGAAAACTCCAGCATCTTCTCCAAGATGCGGGTATATGATGGCCAGAACATCAAGGACACGGATCCCAAGGCCAAATCCATCCAGGAATACCGGGATGCCGCCGGGGTGAACGAGGGCATGGACGGGCTGTCCACGCGCTTTGCCTTCAAGATACTGTCCAAGGTGTTCAACTTCGACACTGCAGAAGTGGCCGCCAACCCGGTGCACCTGCTGTATGTCATAGAGAAACAGATAGAACAGGAACAGTATCCTGCGGAAATCCAGGAGCGCTACCTGCGCTTTATCAAGGAATTCCTGGCGCCCCACTATGTCGAGTTTATCGGCAAGGAAATCCAGACCGCCTATCTGGAAAGCTACAGCGAATACGGCCAGAACCTGTTCGACCGTTATGTCACCTACGCCGATTTCTGGATTCAGGATCAGGAATACCGGGATCCGGAAACCGGGGAAATTCTCGACCGCTCCTCCATCAACGACGAGCTGGAGAAAATCGAGAAACCGGCCGGTATCAGCAACCCGAAAGACTTCCGTAACGAGGTGGTCAACTTTGTACTCCGGGCCAGAGCCAACAACCAGGGCAGCAATCCCTCCTGGCTCAGCTACGAGAAGCTGCGCAGCGTGATCGAGAAGAAAATGTTCTCCAACACCGAAGACCTGCTTCCGGTCATTTCCTTCAATCCCAAAGCCAGCCAGGAAGACCAGAACAAGCACAAGCAGTTCGTGGAACGCATGGTCGACCGGGGCTACACGGAGAAACAGGTCCGTCTGCTTGCAGAATGGTACCTGAGGGTTCGCAAGTCGCACTGAACCTGGGAATGATCGCTGAACTGGAGTAACGCTATGGGTATGACCCACGTAGTCGACCGGCGACTGAACGGGAAAAACAAGAGCGCAGTGAACCGGGAAAGGTTCCTGCGCCGCTACCGCCATCACATCAAGAAAGCGGTGGCGGATGCGGTACAGCAGCGCTCCATTACCGATATTGAGCGGGGGGAAAAAGTGAGCATTCCCACCCGGGATATCGAGGAACCTGTATTCAGCCATGGTCAGGGCGGACGCCGGGAAGTCGTACATCCGGGCAACCGGGAATTTGTCACCGGAGATACCATTCCCAAGCCGCCCGCAGGCGGTGGTCAGGGGCAGGGCCAGGGTGAAGCCAGCCCGGACGGGGAAGGTATGGATGAATTTGCCTTCCAGATTACCCAGGAAGAGTTTCTGGACTTCCTGTTCGATGATCTGGAACTGCCCAATCTGGCCCGGAAAAAACTCAAGGATACGGAATCCTTCGAGTATGTCCGTTCCGGCTTCAGTACCCAGGGCGTGCCCGCCAAACTGGATGTGGTGCGCTCCCTGCGGGGGGCCCACGCCCGGCGCCTGGGGCTGGGCGGCGCCCGCAAGAGGAAAATCCGGGAACTGGAAACCCAGCTGGCCGAACTGAAAGCCGGCCCGGACATTCCGGATCCTGCCTTCAGCCTCAAGGACCAGATTCAGGCCCTTGAGGAAGAAATTGCCGAGATGAAGGCCAACGTCAGACGTATTCCGTTCATTGACGAAATCGATCTGCGTTACCGGCAACACCTGAAACACCCCAAACCGGCCACCAGCGCGGTCATGTTCTGCCTGATGGACGTATCCGGCTCCATGACCCAGATGCACAAGGATATCGCCAAGCGCTTCTTTATCCTGCTGTACCTGTTCCTGAAGAAAAACTACAAGAAAATCGATGTGGTGTTTATCCGCCACCACACCAGCGCCAAGGAGGTGGATGAGGAAACCTTCTTCTATTCCCGGGAAACCGGCGGCACCATAGTGTCCAGCGCCCTCAAGCTGATGCAGCAGATTGTCGAGACCCGCTATTCCCCGTCGGAATGGAACATCTACGCCGCCCAGGCATCGGATGGCGACAACTGGAATGATGACTCCCCCATCTGCAGCAAGGTGCTGGCCGAGAGTATCCTGCCGCTGGTGCAGTATTACGCCTATGTGGAAATCACGCCCCAGGACCACCAGATGCTCTGGTATGAATACGAAAAGATCATGGAGCGCTTCCCGCAGAGCTTTGCCATGCAGCAGATAGCCGATCCGGGGGAAATCTATCCGGTGTTCCGCCAGCTGTTCGAGAGGAAAGCCGCATGACAGATACCATTGACCGTCATCCCGATACCTCTCCGGACAAACCCTCGGCTCCTGCCCGGGAACCCATTTCCACCGGTTCCGAGTGGACCTTTGACCTGATCCGGAAATACGACGAGGAAATTGCCCGGTGTGCAGCGGAATTCGGGCTGGACACCTACCCCAACCAGATCGAGGTCATCAGTGCCGAGCAGATGATGGATGCCTACAGCTCCGTGGGCATGCCGGTGGGCTATCACCACTGGTCCTTCGGCAAACAGTTTCTCAATACCGCCAGGGGTTACCAGCGCGGGCAGATGGGGCTGGCCTATGAAATCGTCATCAACTCCAACCCCTGTATCGCCTACCTTATGGAGGAGAACACCCTGCCCATGCAGGCGCTGGTCATCGCCCACGCCTCCTACGGCCACAACTCCTTCTTCAAGGGCAACTACCTGTTCCGCACCTGGACCGATGCCAGTGCCATTATCGATTACCTGGTGTTTGCCAGGAACTTTGTGGCTGAGTGTGAGGAACGCTACGGTGTGGATGCGGTGGAACAGGT
>JBFHSI010000184.1:0-6206 GCA_041591245.1 Marinobacter sp. | reverse complement strand
TCAGATCTGCCAGTGTCGGAAGTGCATCAAAAGCACCCTTGCGGCTGACCGCGAAAGCGCCGCAGCGCATGCCCATGGCCAGCACCTGCTCCAGCTGTTTGCGGTCATTCAGTGAGGCCAGTTGCTTCCGGCCAGTTCCCTGTTGTGCCAGCGCAAACAGCACGCCGCCGGTGAAGGCATCGCCGGCCGCGGTGCTGTCCACCACTTTGGTTTCCGGCGGTATCAGGCTGCCCTGATTCTCCCGGCCGATGTAGCGCAGGGGGTTGCCGCCATCGGTGATGAGAATCAGGCTGACTCCAGCGCCCCGGATTTTTCCGATCACTTCGTCTTCACTCATATCCCGGCACAGGAAGGCCAGCTCTTCGGTGCACAGTTTCAGCAGGTCAGTCTGTTCAATGGCCTGCCAGATATGGGCCATGGGATCCTGGCCTTTGGGCCAGAGATTGGTGCGCAGGTTGATATCAAAACTCACCAGAAAACCGGCTGCTTTGGCTTTTCTGACGCCGGCCAGTGTGGCTGCCCGGATGGGTGCTTCGGTCAGGGTGTTGGAGCAGAAGTGGAACAGGCCGGGTTCGGCAAACCAGCTGTCCTGGAATTCTTCCTCCCGGAACAGCAGGTCCGCTGACGGGGAACGGTAGAACTCGAAACTGCGCTCCCCCTGTTCATCCAGGGAGACAAAGGCCAGTGCGGTCTTGGCTTCATCGGTCTGTAGCAGATAGTCGGTTCTGACACCGGCCTCCGCCATGGCATCGCGCAGGCAGTCTCCAAACATATCGGCACCCACCTTGCCGGCGAAGTAGACCTTTCCGCCCAGTTTGCCGATGGCGACCGCCACATTTGCCGGGGCTCCGCCCGGGAACTTGGTAAAGGTTTCCTGCCCGTTCTGGCTCCCGCCGCCGGTGCGGTTGGAGAGCATATCGATCAGGGCCTCACCAAAACAGATGACTTTTTTCATGACAGGAAGCCTGTAGTGGTTTGCTGGCTGCTCTAGTGAAATCGCGGGCGGGGACTGCCTGCCTGAGGCGGTCTGCTGCCGCACCCCGTGTGCCTGTATGCCGGCGCCATCAGGCTCGGCCCGGGCCATTGATTACAGGGTAGTTGGAGGTGAGCGTACCACAAATACTGCACATGTATATATTTGCCATATGGCTATGTTCTTGTGGTTTATGTGATTGTAATAAAAGCAAAAATCTTATTATTTTCTGCGTGCTCAGAGCGGACTGAAACCGGTGGACAAAGTGCCGGAAAATTTTGTCCCGGAAACCGCAGCACTTTTTCCTTTTGACGCCTAACCTTACCGGTAACAAGGTCATCACAGGAGGCGTTATTGATGAGCAAGTCCAGAGTTCGGGATCAGGTATCCCCGGAAGAATGGCAGGCACGGGTTGATCTGGCCGCCTGCTACAACATTGTTGCCCACTACGGCTGGGACGACCTGATTTTTACCCATATTTCCGCGCGGGTGCCGGGGCCTGAACACCATTTTCTGATTAACCCCTACGGCATGATGTTTGACGAGGTGACGGCGTCGAGCCTGGTCAAGGTGGATCTGCAGGGGCAGAAGGTGATGCCCTCTGATTACGACATCAACCCTGCCGGCTTTACCATTCACAGTGCGGTCCATGAAGCCCGGGAAGATGCCCGTTGTGTGATCCATCTGCATACCCGGGAAGGGGTGGCGGTATCGGCACAGAAGCAGGGGCTGCTTGCCATTTCCCAGCAGTCCCTGTTTCCCCTGTCAGGATTGAGCTACCACGATTACGAAGGCGTTGCCCTGAATGTGGAAGAAAAGGCCCGGCTGGTGGCGGATCTTGGCAGCAACAGGTTCATGATCCTGCGCAACCACGGCCTGCTCACCTGTGCCGAAACCGTGGCCGATGCCTTCCTCAATATGTTCATTCTGCAGCGGGCCTGCGAAATTCAGTTGCTGGCGCAAAGCGGTGGCCAGGAGTTAATTCCCGTTCCTGCACCCATTCTGGCGGGAATCCGCCAGGCGGCGGACCAGGTCACCCGAAACGCGGGCGGCCAACTGGCGTGGCCGGGGTTGCTGCGCCGCCTGGATCGTATTGGGGCGCCTTACCGGGAATAACCTGCTACGGCAGGGCCACGGGAAGGAAGGCGGTGGGCTATTTGATTCTGGGTGGGGTATCGGAGATTTCCTTGTCTTTGGTACGCCATTTCAGGCGCACTTCCACTTGCTGCTTGTCACCTTCGTCGCTGGCACGCACGGACACCTGCAGCAGGTTTTCCGGGGTCAGTACCAGGTCCCCCTCGTTTTCCCGGAATTCGAGGTGACCTTTCTTGACGGCGTCGGCCAGGGTGACCAGCAGTTCCTGGACGGACTTTCTGTCCAGCAGGGAGTCATGGCTGAATTTGGTTTTGGATTTCATTTGGCCGTTCCTGTCAGTCGTCCCTTGCGGCCGGGTTTGAATACCTTTGCCCGTGGATAGTCACAGCTGAGACCCACGACGCCGCGTTTCTTGTCGATCAGGGTAACACCAACGCCGAATCCGTTCAGGCCTTCCCGTTTCCGTGAGTGGGCATCCAGAGTGATATCCGCTTCAATATGTACCAGCCCGTTCTTGAGGGTAATGCGCTGGCCCCCGTGCTGGTTAATGTGGCCCTGCACCAGTACCCGGATACCGGCGCGCCTGGCGGCCCTGGTGCCCAGGCTGGTCAGGGGCAGGTCGGCCTTGCGGTATTTGGTTCTGAAAGTGTTGGCCAGTGAGCTGTAATAGAAGTTGAACAGGTGCTGGTCCATCAGGTTTTTCCGGAACGCCTTGTTCACGTACTTGACTCCGCGCCGGGCCAGCAGCTCCGCCATATGGTCATCGAGGCCCGCGTGCAGGAACAGGAAAGAGCCACGCTTGCGCACCAGCTGCATCTTCCGGAAAAACCAGCTGAATTCTCCGGATTTCTTGATGAACAGGGAGCGGCATTTCATGGCTGCGGCGTACACCTGCTGCAGGGACAGACCGGCAATGGCGCAGTATTCCTCGAAATTGCGGATCTTGCTTTCCATTTTGCGCATTTCCCGGTCAATGCCATCGGCGGTGACAAAGCCTGCGGCATAGAAGGGGAATGTCTGGAACCAGTCATCATCGGGGAAGAGGATGCGGCGGCACTCATCCTCGGACGGCACGCTCAGGTGCCACTGGGTATTGGCCAGGTACTGATCAAAGATTTCCTTGAACAGGGGGATGACTTTCTTGCCCATGCGCACGAAAAAGTGCTGGCTGCCGGCGTCGGTTTCCTGGCCAATAGCCAGCAGCCCCATCAGCAGACGCAGGTCGTGGTTGCCTGCCAGCAGGGTGACATCGGCCCCCAGGCGGTACAGGTAGGCCAGGCTGCGCAGCAGTGCCAGGTTGCTGGGCCCCTTGTCCAGGCAGTCGCCGCCAACAATGATTTCGGCTTTCTTGCCGAATCTGGTCAGTGAATATTCACACAGGTTGCTGCCTTCCCGCTCTATGGCGCCGGCGGCAATCAGGGAGGCCTCGAAGGCTTCCCCGTCAGCATGGGGATCGGAAATAAAGACCACCGGCTTGTCCGGCCAGGCGAAGCTGTCCTTGCGGGTGCAGCGGATAAAGGCGGCCAGGGCATCTTCGTCGTTAACGGAATCCGGGTCACCGGGCCATGGCACCCATTCCGTGGGCAGGCGGCTCAGAATGGCGGTGTGATGTTTCTGTTCGCTTACCTTGGGAATGAAATCCGGAGTTGCCATGGCATCTGTCTTCTAGTCAGTTGGGTCGGATGTCCTGCGGTTCTTCCAGTTGCCATACAACCTTACCCAGCCCTGTTGCTGTTTCTCGAACACGACCGGATGACCATAGAACATGCTAAACCGCCTAATATCGCCAAACTTTATGACATTCATATGATAGCTGGCATGACGGATGGATGCGCCATGGCCAACCACCAGTTGTATGCGTTTGTCCGGAGTGAACACCGGCAGCTGGTTCAGATGGGCCGCCACCCGTTCTCCGGCTTCCAGCAGGGATTCGGCGCCGTCGAAGGGTAGCCGGAAGTCGCTGGCGGATTTCCAGCCCTCCGGCAGCGGATCCAGGCGGGGGTCCAGGGCCACGATTCTTTCGATTTCTGCCACGCTGAGGTTGGCCAGGGCGCCGACACTGCGTTCGCACAGGGCCGGAAAGCTGCAGGTCCGGGGTTCTCCGCAGAAGAATCCGGCCAGCTCTTCCCGGTAGATCTCCGCTGTCTGCCAGGCCCTCAGCAGGGTGGAGCAGTGTATGTCCGGTAATAACCGGTAGTCAGAGCTGGCAAGCCAGTCCCGGAAGGCCTGTGCCTGGGTCCGGACCTCCCGGGCGCCCCCATCCGTTAGCGGGTAGGGCTGGAGCGCGCTGGGGGTGTTGGCCAGCTGCTGGTACTCCCCGTGCCGGATCAGGGCCAGGGCTGCCATCAGACTATGCCCCGGGTTTGCAGAAGGGCGATGGCCTGGTGGAAATCGACTTTTCCGGTCAGGCGCAGCACCTGCACTCCCTGGAGAAAGTCAGCGTAGGTCCGGGCCGGTGCTGCCTGCTCCGGCGGGAAGCCGCCATCGGCGTTCTGGAAAAAGGGCCCCGGGCTTTTTCGCAGGCCTTCCAGTGCCTCCGGGTGGCTGTGGATATCCACAGGCGTCAGTTCCGTGCTGGCAGTAGAATCCAGGGACCAGTCCAGCAGGATCAGGTTTTTCAGGGTGCCGGCCAGGGATACCCGGTTTTCACCGTAGGCCTCGGGGATGAGTACGTCGTATTTCTGTTCCACCTGCCACAGCTTGGTGGTGGGCATGTCCCTGAATCTGGCCTGCTGGTCTTCCGGGAGAATGGATACCAGGCGTTCGGAGTTGATCAGGGTGCCCGGATTGACCCGGGGGTGTTTGGGAACCCCAAGTACGGATACCTGACCCTGTTCGGGGCGGAACAGTATCCGGTCATTGGACAGGAATCGGGCGGTTTCGGTTTCCAGGGCGTGCAGCATCAGGGTGGATTTGCCACCGCCGGAGCTGGCGGCAATGGCGGTGGTGGTCCCATCCGTATCAAAGGCGGAAGCATGACCCAGCAGGTAGCCCTGACGCTGATAATGATTCAGGAACTGGTTGTTGATGAAGTTGACCACCTGGGAGGGGTTGGCAAGCAGATCGCCCACGACCATCGGGTCGTTCAGGGCCTGGAACATCACCAAGCCGGTACGCACCTTGTGAATCCAGCGCCCGTCGGGCGTATCGCAAAAGGCTTCTTTCAGCCCCAGCGGGCTGGCCTTTTTGCGGTTGATTGGCGTCCATTCGGTGGAGCGGATATCCGGCTGCCGGTCCAGCAGGTACACCCGCTGTCTGGCGCTCCCCCCCCGGTCTTCGCAAAGGCCGGAATAGTAGCTTGCCAGTGCATCCAGAACCGCCTGGTTATCGGCAAGGACCTGTAATTCCAGGCCGTTGAAAGTGAGAGAAAGCTGCGCTGCGCACGCTGACTTTGCCGCCTTGAGCTGGGTCTTGTCGAGAAGATTGATCATGCGTCTGTCCGCGCCTCGTCAAGAACGTATTCGCACAGCTTGCGGGCAGCGTCAATGCCGCAACCTTTGAGAGCTCCGCTGAAACCACCGAAGGCAGACACTTCAAAAACCACCGGGCCTTCGTCGGTCAGAGCGATATCCACGGTGGTGAAGCTCAGGTCAAAGCAGGACTGGGCTTTGCGGCCAAGCTCGATCAGCTCCGGGCTGGCGTCGTAGGCTTCATACCTGCCGCCACTGTGGATGGTGGTGTTCCAGGCATTGGCATCGCCGACACGGGCATAGGTGCACAGGTACTCTCCCCCCAGAAACACCATGCCCAGATCCTGGCCCCCCAGATGCACGAATTTCTGCAAGTAGAAGAGCCCGTGGTCTGCCTTGAAGCCGTTCAGCTTGTTGCTGTTGATCAGGGCGCCGTCGCTGGCTTCCAGTACCAGCATGCCCCGTGCCTTGGTGGAGTAGAGGGGCTTGAGGATGGCCTTGCCGAACTCCTGAATGATATCCAGCGCTGCTTCCACGCTTTCGGTCACCCGGGTCGGGGGCATGGCCACACCGCCCCTGGCCAGGGCCGCAGTGCCTTCCAGGCGGTTAATCAGACGGCCGACCTGGCCGGGACGGCTGAAACAGCGCACACCATCCGCTTCCAGTCCGGCGAGCATGCGGATACGGTCGTCTGCGGCGGGGGAGTAGGTTTCGCTGATCTTTTTGAT
>JBFHSI010000183.1:0-6224 GCA_041591245.1 Marinobacter sp. | reverse complement strand
CGATGGTAGTGTGGCGTTGCCCATGTGAGAGTAGGTCATCGTCAGGCTCCTAAATAAAACAGCCCCGACAGCGTATGCTGCCGGGGCTTTTTTATTTGTGGCCGAAAAGGGGCCGCCCGGTGATATACTGCCCCTGTTAAGAACCAAACTTCTGATGGAGCCTGCGAATGCCCGCAAACGATCATCTCGTCATCTTCGATACCACTCTTCGCGACGGTGAGCAAAGCCCCGGAGCCACCATGAACAAGGCGGAGAAACTCCGCATTGCCAAGGTGCTGGAGAAACTACGGGTCGATGTTATTGAGGCGGGTTTCGCAATCGCCAGCCAGGGTGATTTTGAGGCAGTCAAATCCATTGCGGAAACCATCCGCGAGTCGACTGTATGTAGTCTGGCGCGGGCTCTGGACAAGGATATTGACCGGGCCGCCGAGGCGATCCAGCCGGCCGAAAGCGGACGTATTCACACCTTTATTGCCACCTCACCGATCCATATGAAGCACAAGCTGCAGATGGAGCCGGAAGCGGTTATCGAGCAGGCGGTACGGGCGGTCAAACGGGCCCGTAGTCATGTGGATGATGTGGAATTCTCCTGTGAGGATGCGGGTCGTTCGGAACTGGATTTCCTGTGCCGTATTATCGAGGCGGCCATTGATGCCGGTGCGAGGACCATCAATATTCCCGATACGGTGGGCTATGCCATTCCGGAACAGTTTGGTGAGACCATCCATCAGTTGCTGAACCGAATTCCCAATGCCGACAAGGCAATCTTCTCGGTGCATTGCCATAACGACCTGGGGCTGGCAGTTTCCAACTCCCTGGCTGCGGTTGCCAAGGGGGCCCGTCAGGTGGAGTGCACCATCAACGGCCTGGGTGAGCGGGCGGGTAATGCGGCCCTGGAAGAAATTGTCATGGCGGTGCGTACCCGCCAGGATCTGTTCCCTATAGATACCCGCATTGATACCAGCCACATAGTTCCGGCGTCACGTCTGGTATCTACCATTACCGGTTTCCCGGTTCAGCCCAACAAGGCTATCGTCGGTGCCAATGCCTTTGCCCACGAGTCCGGCATTCACCAGGATGGCGTCCTCAAACACCGGGAAACCTATGAAATCATGCGTGCCCAGGATGTGGGCTGGCATACCAATAGCCTGGTTCTGGGCAAGCACTCCGGGCGCAATGCCTTCCGCACCCGGTTGCAGGAACTGGGCATCCAGTTCGACACAGAAACCGAGCTGAATGAAGCCTTCACCCGCTTCAAGGCGCTGGCTGATCTGAAGCATGAGATTTTCGATGAAGACCTTCAGGCTATTGCCAGCGACACCCGCCAGAAAGAGGAAGAAGGTCGCTATGGCCTGGTATGTATGCAGGTATGCTCTGAAACCGGCGTGGTTCCCAAGGCTTCCCTGACTCTGACCGTGGATGGCAAGGAGCACAAGGTTGAGGCTGAAGGCAGCGGGCCTGTGGATGCCACATTCAAGGCCATCGAATCCCTGGTGGATTCCGGCTGTCACCTGCAACTGTATTCAGTAAATGCCATCACCAGTGGTACCGACTCCCAGGGTGAGGTGACTGTCCGGCTGGAGCGTGGTGGCCGTATCGTCAATGGGGTAGGGGCAGATACCGATATCATTATTGCTTCTGCCAAAGCCTATATTGAAGCCCTGAATCTGATCAGCCGTGGCGGTATTCGTCAGCACCCTCAGGTTGCGGATGTCTGAGTTCACCATGATCCTGGTTCTGGACTGACGCCATGCAGACCTCGGAAGCGCGACGACAATTCTATCTCGGGGTAGCGGGTGTGCGCCTGTGGTACGCCCGTGACGCATTGCCCGGCGCGGCGCCGAGCCCGGCTTACGACTTTGCTGAAGAAACTCCAGTTAGTTCCCCGGTGTTGCCGGACATTGTGGTACCCAAGGCCCGGGTGACGGCTCCGACCGCTCCTGCAGTGGATGTTCCTGTTCGGGAAGGTGGTCGTAAACTGGATCTTCGGTCGCTGATGACGGCTACCGAGACTCCGGCTCCGGCTGTTGTGCCTGAGGCAGCGCCAGTCCAGGCACCAGAGGCTGAAGTGACGGGTGACGCTGTTCCGGTGTCGTCTGAAGACCTGGCGGCAGAGGAGGCGGTTGTATACAGAGAGCCGCCACCGGAACTGAGTATTCATATCTGGAGTGGCCACAATTTCACTCTGATTGCTGGTATCTCTGAGCAGGCCAGTCTCCGGCTTCAGGAAACCCTGGCCGTCAATATCCTGAGGAGTCTGGGGGAATCCTCACCTGCTTCCATCGCTGAGGTGCACTGGCCCCTGTTCAACAATTACAAGGTTCCGGGTAATTCCGTACAGGATCTGCGTGCGGTTGTTTCCCAGGTTCTGGCCGGAGCAAAGGACCGGAAACTGCTGGTTGTGGGGGGGATGCCCGGTGCGGCTGATGATGGCATTCCGTGGCTGGAACAGACCCCCGTGGTCCTGTTCGAGCACACACTGGCTGAATTGGCGGCAGATGGTACCCTGAAACGGTCCCTGTGGCAGTTGCTGAAACCCATGGCAGGTGCCTGATGGCCGAAACCGGTGTTGCAACAAAGGGCTGTGACTTCAGTTGCCGGATCCGCTCTATGGGAATGGAGGAATTGCCGGAGGTTCTGGAAATCGAGCGGATGGCATACTCCCACCCCTGGACGGAAGCCGTATTCCGGGACTGCTTCCGGGACAACTACCGGCTGTGGTCGGCAGAGAAGGATGGTGCGCTGATAGGCTATGCCGTGGTTGCCAATCTGTTCGATGAGGCACACCTGCTTAATCTGTGTGTTCACCCGGGGCTGTGGGGGCGGAGTGTCGGGCGTGGGCTGCTGCAGCATGTGTTGGCCGAAGCCTCCCGGGAAAATATGTGCCAGATGCTGCTTGAGGTGCGCTCCAGCAACAGGCCGGCCATCCGGTTATACTCCGGCGAGGGTTTTGAGGATATTGGCTGTCGCCCGGAGTATTATCCGGGGCCCGACGGACGCGAAGATGCCCGGGTGATGGTTTTCCGTTTCCCAGCCTGAGTGGATCCCGCTTACCTGCTTGTCCAGAAATGACATCACCACTAGAACTGCCCCTATAATAGCGGGCTTTTGAAAACAGCTGATTCAGGTTGCTCTTTTATTATGTCGAATCTTTCCCAGGAAGTGGCCAAGCGCCGCACCTTTGCAATTATCTCTCACCCTGATGCCGGTAAAACCACTATCACGGAAAAGGTCCTGCTGTTCGGGCAGGCCCTGCAAAAGGCCGGTACGGTAAAAGGGAAAAAGTCCGGACAGCATGCCAAATCCGACTGGATGGAAATGGAAAAAGAGCGGGGCATTTCGGTAACCACCTCGGTCATGCAGTTTCCCTACAAAAGCAAACTGGTGAACCTTCTGGATACCCCGGGTCACGAAGACTTCTCGGAGGATACCTATCGTACCCTGACGGCAGTGGACTCCTGCCTTATGGTTATCGACAGCGCCAAGGGGGTTGAGGAACGCACCATCAAACTGATGGAGGTTACCCGTCTCCGGGATACGCCGATTATCACCTTTATGAACAAGCTGGACCGGGATACCCGCGACCCGGTGGATCTGATGGACGAAGTTGAAGATGTTCTGAAGATTGCCTGCGCGCCGATTACCTGGCCTATAGGTATGGGCAAGGGCTTCAAGGGGGTCTACCACCTGCTTCGTGATGAGGTGATTCTGTATCAGTCCGGCCAGGGCCATACCATCCAGGAAGAGCGCATTATCCGGGGGCTGGATAATCCAGATCTGGATGAGACCCTTGGCAGTTACGCCAGCGAGCTCCGGGATGAGATTGAACTGGTGAAGGGTGCGTCCAACGAATTCGATCAGGAGGCCTTTCTCGCCGGCCAGCTGACTCCGGTGTTTTTCGGTACCGCTCTGGGTAACTTCGGTGTGGATCACATGCTGGATGGTCTGGTGGAATGGGCTCCTGCACCTCTGGCCCGGCAAACCGATCTGCGTCTGGTGGAGCCGGAAGAGGATATGTTTTCCGGGTTTGTGTTCAAGATTCAGGCAAACATGGATCCCCAGCACCGGGACAGGGTGGCATTTATGCGCATCGTGTCCGGAAAATACTCCCAGGGCATGAAGGCCCGTCATGTGCGTATCGGCAAGGATGTACGCTTTTCCGATGCCCTGACTTTTATGGCCGGTGACCGGGAGCATGCGGAAGAGGCCTATGCCGGGGACATTATCGGGCTGCACAACCACGGTACCATCCAGCTGGGGGATACCTTTACCTCCGGTGAGGATATGAAGTTCACCGGGATTCCCAACTTTGCCCCGGAACTGTTCCGTCGTATCCGGCTGAAAGACCCCCTCAAGGCCAAGCAGCTCCAGAAAGGGCTTATCCAGCTGTCGGAAGAAGGCGCGGTTCAGGTTTTCCGGCCATTGCGCAACAATGATCTGATCGTGGGGGCTGTGGGTGTCCTGCAGTTTGACGTGGTGGTCAGCCGTCTGCGCAGTGAGTACAAGGTGGAAGCTATCTATGAACCCATCAACGTGGCGACGGCCCGCTGGGTCAGTTGCGAGGATGAGCGCAAACTGGATGAGTTCAGCCGCAAGAACAATGATCACCTGGCGCTGGATGGCGGTGACCGCCTGGCCTATATCGCACCAACCATGGTTAACCTGAATCTGGCCCAGGAGCGTTACCCGGATATCCAGTTCCACAAGACCCGGGAACACTGACAGCCGGGCGGGGGAGGTCTGTGTGCAATACGTTGATGCCCATTGTCACCTTGATTTTCCCCGTTTTGACGGTTGCCTTGGGCAGGAGCTTGCTGACGCCAGGGCTGCCGGTGTCAGCGCCTTTGTGGTTCCCGGGGTAAGGGCCAGACACTGGAGTCGGGTTCAGGCCGTTGCCGGCAGCCACGAGGGAGTGCTCTACTGTCTGGGCATTCATCCGTGGTATGTGGACGAGCACTCGGATGCAGATCTGAATAAACTGGAAACTCTGTTGGCCGGGCACCCGGAATTGTGTGTGGGCGTCGGCGAGTGCGGGCTGGACAGGCTTCGGGGTGATCTGGCGCTCCAGATGCCCTGGTTCGAGGCGCAAGTAGGGCTTGCGTCCAGATATGGCTACCCGCTGGTGATCCATTCCGTGAAAACCCATGATGAGGTTTATGCACTGCTGCGGCGGACCAGCTGGAGTGGCCCTGCCCTGGTTCACGGATTTTCTGGGAGTTACCAGCAGGCCAGGAAGTTGGTCGACCTTGGCTGTTTTATCGGAGTGGGTGGTGTGATTACCCATGACCGTGCCCGCAAGACCCGGGATGCGCTGGCGAGGTTGCCGGTAGAAGCGCTGATTCTGGAAACCGATGCGCCGGATATGGCGCCCCAAGGGGTGGCCGTCGGATGCAACGGGCCGGCGCAGGTGCCCCGTATTGCCAGGGTTCTGGCGCAGTTGCGGGCGACTACGGAAGAGGCGCTGGCGCCGGTATTGCTGACAAATGTAGAGACGCTTTATGGCCGGGACTTCCGGGAAACGGATTGATCATAAATCCTCCGCATCCAGGGTTGGCTTTCAATTATGTTTTGGGTATACTTCGCGCCCTGGCTTTTCAAGGCGATGTCACTATCTCAGCCCCGAATAGTGTCACTGCCAACATTAATACAGGTACAAACTTCCTCCGGATGAAAATGATACCGGTGGTGGTTTTTAACGTTTCTTATATAGCGTTCAAGGCGGAATCAATGAAGACTCTGAGTGCGAAACCAGAAACCGTAAAACGTGACTGGTACGTTGTAGACGCAGCCGGCAAGACGCTGGGTCGTCTGTCAACCGAAATCGCCCGTCGTCTGCGGGGCAAGCATAAGCCTGAGTACACCCCTCATGTAGACACTGGCGATTACATCGTGGTTATCAACGCGAGCCAAGTGCGGGTTACCGGCAAGAAGTCATCTGACAAGATGTACTACAGTCACACCGGCTTTCCGGGTGGAATCAAGTCCATCAACTTCGAGAAGCTGGTCGACAAGGCGCCTGAGCAAATCATCCAGAAGTCTGTCAAAGGCATGCTTCCGAAGGGCCCGCTCGGCCGCGCCATGTTCAAGAAGCTGAAAATCTATGCCGGCGCTGAGCATCCTCACGCAGCCCAGCAGCCCAAAGAACTCGACATTTAACGGAAGGCGGATATGTCTGTAGCACAAAATTACGGTACTGGTCGCCGCAAGACATCCACGGCTCGGGT
>JBFHSI010000182.1:0-6233 GCA_041591245.1 Marinobacter sp. | reverse complement strand
TTCGACCGGGGCATCGGTGTATGCGGTGCCTGTGTCGTTGTCGAGGGTCAGGGTCTGCGTTGTCAGTGTGATGTTACGGTCTCCCGAGGACTGCACCATGTGCACATTACCTGTCAGGTACAGCAGATTTTCGTTCCTTAGCAGACTGCCGTTATCCGCACTGACGGTCCAGGGCCGGCTTTCCGGTTCACCGTAGAGTTCCGCTTCTGGGGCCACCATGGTGGCAAGCCCGCTGCTGTCGAATTGTTCGATGCGTGGGCTGCTAAAGCGGACTTCTGGTCGGCCCTTGTCATCGTATGACACATAGTGGCCATTGACGATGAACCCATCTGGTTCGGCCTTGCCCCGTAACTCTTCAGCATCGTCACCGACAACGGAGGGCTCGTCGCTATGCCAGAGCAGATAGACAGTTGCGATGACGGTGCCAGCCAGTGCCAGAGCCCTTATCCGGGGACGGTCAGCAAGCCGGGGCAGAAAGCCCGAAGGGGCTGTATCCTGCGCGGGAGGGGCGGAAGCCTCCTCACTCATGCCTGAGGCTCCAGATAGCCAGACAGGGCGCCGCCCAGTTGTCCCTGGGCGGCCAGCAGCAGGTCGCAGGCTTCCCGGACAGCGCCGTTGCCACCGGTAACAGAAGTGCAATAGTCAGCGTTCTGGCGCACCAGCCAGTAGCCGTTGGGAACCGTGATGCCCAGGCCGGCGTAGCGCAGGGCCGGGAGGTCGGGAAGGTCGTCGCCCATGTAGGCAATGGCTTCCGGCTCTATGTCCATGGTGCTGACCAGTTCCCGCAGGGCCACTTTTTTGTCTTCCCGGCCCTGCATCAGGTGAGGGATACCCAGGTCGTTCATGCGTTTTTCGGTCAGGGGGGATTTGCGCCCGGTGATAACTGCAACGGTTATGCCCGCAGCCATCAGTTGCTTCAGTCCCAGGCCGTCCAGAATATTGAAAGCCTTGAGTTCGTCACCCTGGGCGCTGAAGTAGAGCTTGCCGTCGCTCATGATGCCGTCCACATCCAGCGCCAGCAGGCGGATGCCGGCGGCCTTGCGCAGCAGTGAAGCGGACCAGGTGTGGGCCAGGGGGTGGTGGTAACTGGTCATCAGATGACTCCCGCTCTCAGCAGGTCGTGCATGTTGATGGCTCCGACCAGAGTTCCGGCTTCGTCGGTAACCGGCAGGGCGTTGATTTTCATTTCTTCCATAATGTTCAGTGCCGCCGCCGCCAGCTGATCCGCCTGGATGGTTTTGCCGTTGCGGGTCATCACATTCTCTATGGGGGTGGCGTGTACGTCCGGATTGCTGTCCAGGGTCCGGCGCAGGTCACCGTCGGTGAATACTCCGACCAGGTTGCCCTGATCATCGGTCACTGTGGTCATGCCAAGGCCCTTTCTGGAAATTTCCAGCAGGGCACCACTGAGGGTGGTGCCGGTAGTGACCCGGGGGATGCGGTCACCGGTATGCATGATGTCGGATACCCGCAGCAGAAGCCTGCGTCCCAGGCTGCCGCCGGGATGGGAGAAGGCAAAATCCTCGGCGCTGAAGCCCCGGGCTTCCAGCAGGGCCATGGCCAGCGCATCGCCCATGACCAGGGTTGCAGTGGTGCTGGAGGTGGGTGCCAGGCCCAGGGGGCAGGCTTCGGTTTCCACGCTCACATCAAGGTTGGCCATGGCTTCCCGGGCCAGAGTGGACTCCGGATTGCCGGTCATGCTGATCAGGGGCACACCCATTCGTTTGATCAGGGGCAGAATGGTGACCACCTCACTGGTGTTTCCGCTGTTGGAAATGGCGATAACCACATCCTGGCTGGTGATCATGCCCAGATCCCCATGGCTGGCTTCGCCAGGATGCACAAAGAAAGACGGAGTACCGGTACTGGCCAGAGTGGCCGCAATTTTGTTGCCGATATGGCCGGATTTGCCCATGCCCGTCACCACCACCCGGCCGGTGCAGGCCATAATGGCTTCGCAGGCGCGGATGAAATGATCGTCAATACGCTGCTCCAGAGCATTGACAGCATCGCGCTCAATGCGGATGGCTTGCAGGGCGGGGGTACGGAAATCCTGTGTGGTCTGTACAGTCATCGGGTTCTGGACCTGATTTTCAAAAGTGGAAACGGATATTGCAACACTGAAACAGCGGACGGGCAACCGTCAAAAGCTGGCGGAAGTATATCATTTTCGACAGGAATCGCCGTGCGGTTACAGAAACTTCAGGGAAACTGACAGTGCAGATCAGGAAATTTTACCTTTGATGGATTGAGCTTGGCGCCGCCTTGACATAATGTAGCCCCTCTTCACAAGGTAAGGGCTATGGATTCAGCTGACTACATATCACTGAAAGACGTGGTTTTCTCCCGCTCGGGGCGCCGGATTTTTGATGGCGTGTCCCTGGATATTCCCCGGGGCAAGATCACCGCCATCATGGGGCCCAGCGGAACCGGGAAAACCACGCTGCTGCGCCTGATCGGTGGCCAGTTGCGGCCGGATTCCGGCAGCATCCGGGTGGATGGCCATGAAGTTCCTGCGCTCAAACGCAAGGCTCTGTACGAGTTACGGGAAAAAATGGGGATGCTGTTTCAGAGTGGTGCCCTGTTTACCGACCTGAGCGTATTCGAGAATGTGGCCTTCCCGATCCGGGTTCACACCAAATTGCCGGAAGACATGATTCACGACCTGGTGCTGATGAAGCTGGAAGCCGTCGGTCTGCGTGGTGCCCGGGATCTGATGCCGTCGGAACTCTCTGGCGGCATGACCCGCCGGGTGGCCCTGGCGCGCAGTATTGCCCTGGATCCGGACCTGATCATGTACGACGAGCCCTTTGCCGGTCAGGACCCCATCGCCATGGGGGTGCTGGTCAAGCTGATTCGGGATCTGAACAGTTCCATGGGGCTGACCAGCGTGCTGGTTTCCCACGATGTTCCTGAATCCCTCAGTATCTGCCATTACGCGTGCATTATTGCTGATGGTACGGTGATTGGTTCTGGGACTCCTGATGAGTTGCGCGAACATCCGTCGGAGCAGGTCCAGCAGTTTCTGCAGGGCAAGCCGGACGGGCCGGTACCCTTTCATTACCCGGCAGCGGATCCGGCTCAGGATTACGGGCTTGGCGGAGGTGAGTCATGATTGATCGGATCGCGAACCTTGGACGCCTGGGGCTGGACATGATGTCGTCCTTTGGGCGCTCCGGCCTGTTTCTGGCCGGGGTGCTGGCGGGGGTGCCCCGGCCGGCTACCGGCTTTCCTCTGCTCATCAAGCAGCTGTATTCCGTTGGCGTGCTGTCGCTCGCCATTGTGGTGGTGTCCGGGCTGTTTATCGGTATGGTGCTGGGTCTGCAGGGCTATACCATTCTGAGTGACTATGGCTCGGAAGCCGCCATCGGTCAGATGATCGCACTGACTCTGGTGCGGGAGCTGGGGCCGGTGGTGACCGCATTGCTGTTCGCGGGTCGGGCCGGCTCTGCGCTGACTGCTGAAATAGGCCTGATGAAGGCAACCGAACAGCTTTCCAGTATGGAGATGATGGGGGTAGATCCGCTGCGCCGGGTGATTGCGCCAAGGTTGTGGGCCGGTTTTCTGGCCATGCCGGTGCTGGCCGCGATCTTCTCCGTGGTGGGCATTCTGGGTGGCATGCTGATTGGTGTTGACTGGCTTGGGGTTTTTGAGGGCTCATTCTGGGGCAACATGCAGTCATCCGTGGATTTCGTGGATGACGTGCTCAATGGTGTTATCAAGAGCGTGGTGTTTGGTTTTGTCTGCGCCTGGATAGCGGTCTACCAGGGGTATGACTGTGTGCCGACTTCTGCGGGAATCAGCTCTGCCACCACCAAAACCGTGGTTTATTCGTCCCTGGCTGTACTGGGGCTGGATTTTGTGCTCACCGCCATCATGTTTGGCGACTTCTGAAACAACGATTAACAGGATAAGACCGGGAGCCGGTAATGGCACAGAGAACAACAGAAATCATTGTCGGGCTGTTTATGGTCGCCGGGCTGGCGGCCCTGATTTTTCTGGCGCTGCAGGTCAGTGGTCTGTCGCCCAAGGCCGCTGAAAGCACCTATACCGTGTATGCCAGTTTCAATGATACCGGCGGCCTGACTCCCAGGGGGCGGGTGTCCATGGCCGGGGTTACTGTGGGAACCATCGACTCGATCACTCTGGACAAGGAAACCTTTCAGGCCCGGGTTGCCATGTCCATTCACTCGGATATTGATAATATTCCAGCAGACAGCTCCGCGGTAATACGTACATCCGGACTGCTCGGAGAACAGTACATTGATATTTCTGTGGGTGGCGATATGGAGTCCCTGAAACCGGGGGATAGCTTCTATTCCACCCAGTCGGCGATGAATCTGGAGCGCCTGATCAGCAATTTTGCGTCCGGCCGGTAAAACCGTACGGGTTAAAGAACTTAACGGGAGATTCTGATGGTTGCATTGAAACAGCGCGTTGTTTTCGTGCTTGCGCTGCTGATGGTTCTGGCCGGTCAGGCCAGGGCTGGTGCTGCCGAAGAGCTGCGGGAATATGTGGACACTAATACCCAGAAACTGGTGAGCAAGCTTACCAGTGAGCGGGGCCTGTATAAAACCGATCCTGAAGCCTTCTACGCCAGTATGAACGATGCGCTGGAGGGATTTGTTGATTTCCGTCGCATTGCTGCCAGAGTTATGGGGCGCTATGCCCGTCAGACCACCCGGGAGCAGCGTGATGACTTTGTGGTCAAATTCAAGCGGAGCCTGTTCGACAGTTATGCTCAGGCATTGGTGGAAGCCGATGATTTTGTCATCACTGTCCGGGAGGCGGTGATCAATCCGCAGAATGAGAATCGGGCCTCGGTAGATATGGAAGTGACGACGGCTTCCGGCAACCGGTATCCGGTGACCTACTCCATGTACCGAAACGGTGATGGCGCCTGGATGATGGAAAATGTCATTGTTGAAGGTGTGAATATCGGTCTGGCATTCCGGGATCGTTTTGCCCAGGAAGTGGAAGCTAACCGCGGACAGATTCAGGCGGTAATCGACGGCTGGGACAAGGTGGTGGAATCCCTGGATCTTGATAGCAAGGTTGTGGAAAAGTCATGACAGCTTCTGTCAGTCAGGTCCAGCTGAAAGACGGTATCCTTTATGTGACCGGTGAGGTTCGCTCCGATACTGTGGTGGCTCTGCGTCAGCAGGGGGAACAGCTGATTGCCTCCGCCGGCAGGGACCTACAGGTCAACCTGGAAGGTCTTGAGGAAGCGCACAGTGTGGTGCTTTCCATGCTCCTGTGCTGGCAGCGTTTTGCCACCCGCCATAATATCGCTCTGACCTATCAGGGTGTGAGTCAGCGCCTGGCATCCCTGGCGGCCCTCAGTAATCTTGGGGACCAGTTGACCGGATTCGGATCCGACCACCTCCAGCCCGCCCACTGATCTGCTTTTCTTTGGCGTCCGGGCCGGTCGTTACCTTATGGTAAGGCTGACCCGGGCGCCGGAATTGGTTACAATCTCGCCCCTGATTTCAAAATACCCGAGGATTTTGTATGGACGCCACCGAAGTCACCGCGCTGGTTCAGGAAGCGCTGCCTGACTGTGAAGTACAGGTTCAGATCGATGGTACCCATTATCTGGTTATCGTTGTGGGCGACGTTTTTGAAGGTCTGTCCACTATCAAGCGGCAACAGCTGATCAACAAGGCTCTGTTCCACAAAGTCATGGATGGCACTATTCACGCATTGCATCCGAAAGCATTTACTCCCGCTGAGTGGGCTGAGCGCCAGGGCTGAAAGCCCGAATACAGGAAAGGATAGATATAGTGGATAAACTTCTGATCAGGGGCCGCAAGCCGCTGGATGGCGAAATCCGGATCTCCGGAGCCAAAAACGCCGCATTACCGATTCTGGCGGCCACCCTGCTGGCGGATGAGCCGGTCACTGTCGGCAACCTGCCTCACCTCCACGATGTGACCACCATGATTGAACTGCTGGGTCGCATGGGCGTGGAGCTGATGATTGATGAGAAAATGAGCGTGGAAGTTCACGCCAGCACCATCAAGCACTTCCATGCACCCTACGAGCTGGTGAAAACCATGCGCGCCTCGATTCTGGTGCTGGGGCCTCTGGTCGCGCATTTTGGCGAGGCGGAAGTATCCCTGCCCGGTGGCTGTGCCATCGGCAGTCGCCCGGTTAACCTGCATATCCACGGTCTGGAAATGATGGGCGCGGATATCAAGGTTGAAAACGGTTATATCCGGGCGAAGACTAAC
>JBFHSI010000181.1:0-6250 GCA_041591245.1 Marinobacter sp. | reverse complement strand
TTTCTGCCACTCAGATTTCAGGCCTCCGATATCGTTCTTGTGTAAAGCATCGAGTAGTACGCTATCAATTGGAGGGTGTATTGCCCGGACTTTCGGATCTTCGTGGTTCAGGCTGCAAACATATAAAGATTTCAAATAGATATTGATGAGTTTCGCTGCCACACCATGAGTAAATTCAAGATCCAATTTTTTTGCAGATCTTATTATCTGTTCTCTCCAGCCCCTATGGGCTTTATCAAAATCATCGGGCAAGGGAAGGTGGTCAATACTGCTTCCGACCTCCTTCATTCCCGCGGATTCCAGTATTTTCTTTCCGTCTTCAACTTTGAACCTGCAGCCATTGACCGTGGCAGCTCTTCCTGCAGCCCAGGCTGCAAACCTGTGTTTGTGCTCTTCTATTGAATAAGACATGATTTTTCGAGTACTCGTTCCTGGCACCTGTGGCCAGTGCTCAAATCAACGCTTTGCCGGATGGAACTGAGGCGAGGGGATAGTGCATGCCCCGGAAGCAGCCCCATTCTGGCGCCACTTCCCGGAAGGCAGGGGATTACATCAGCACCGCATAAATCACGCCCGCCAGGGCGATACGGTAGATCACGTAGGGCCACATGCCCACTTTGTTCAGCCACTTCAGGAAGAAGTGGATGGCGGTAATGGCCATCAGGAAGGAGGTGATGCCTCCGGTCAGGAAGCCGCTCCAGTCCACGGCCATGTCCGAGGTGACCGCTTCCAGCAGTTTGACGGATCCCGCCAGCACGATAATGGGAATGGACAGCAGGAAGGAGAAGCGGGATGCGGCTTCCCGGGTCATGCCCAGAAACAGGCCGGCGGTGATGGTGACGCCGGAACGGGAGGTGCCGGGGACCAGGGCCATGGCCTGGGCAATGCCCACCAGAACCGCATCTTTCCAGTTCAGGGAGTCCATGGTGCGGGTACGTTTCGGCAGCCAGTCGGCGATGCCCAGCAGCAGGCCGAATACCAGTGTGGTTCCGAAAATTACTTCCGGTGCCCGCAGTTCGTTGTCGATCAGGTCCAGAAGTGCCAGCCCGGCCAGACCTGCGGGAATGGTCCCGATAACCAGGTACCAGGCCAGAGCCCCCTGGCCAATGATCTGGCGCCGGGCCATGGAGATCAGGCCGTCCCGGGCAATGCCGAAAACATCCTTGCGGAAGTAGAGCACTACCGCCAGCAGGGTGCCCAGATGCACGGACAGGTCAAAGCCTACTCCCTGATCGGTCCAGCCGAAGAAAATCGGAGTCAGAATCAGGTGGGCAGAACTGGAGATGGGAAGAAATTCGGTTAGGCCCTGCAGAAGGCCGAGAAACAATGCCTGAAAAAAATCCATTGTGTGATCCGCTGGTTGGACGGTACGGGTGCCGGAAGAGGGGCGATAGTAACAGGATGGGCCCCGGGCTGAACAGTCTGCACAAGGGTGTGGCCGGTGCCGGTAAACCGGGTTAGGATCTGGGGACTGTTCTCTGCCGGTAAGGCAGGCACTGACAATTTACGCCGGAAGACAATAACAATGAAAGCCCTGCTTTGCCTTTACCCCCTGCCAGTGATTGTGCTCGCCCAGCTGTTCGGAACCTCCCTGTGGTTCAGCGTGAACGGGGTCTGGATGCCCCTGTCCCGGGAACTGGGGCTGGACGGTTCTGACCTTGGCTTGCTCACACTGGCGGTGCAGGCGGGCTTTATTGCCGGCACTCTGGGGCTTGCGATTACCGGTATTGCCGATCATTTCGGGGCCAGTCGCATTTTTGCCGTGGCCAGTGTGCTGGGGGCTCTGGCCAATGGTGCCTTTGTTCTGACCGCGGCCTGGCCGCCGTTTGATTTTCTGATGCGGTTTGCCACGGGGCTGTGTCTGGCGGGCATCTATCCCCTGGGAATGAAGCTGGTGATTGCCTGGACTCCCAAATATGCAGGTGCGGCTCTGGCCTGGCTGGTGGGAATGCTTACGGTGGGCACGGCGTTGCCGCACCTGATGCGGGGGGCAACTTTCGGGCTGCCCTGGGAGTGGGCTCTTTCGGGAGCTTCGGTGCTGGCTCTTGCCGGAGCCGGGCTGGTGTTTGTGCTGGGGGATGGGCCCCACCTGCCAGCCAGTCGGGGGCCTGTGTCTCTGGGCAAGGGGCTGGAATCCATGGCCATACCCAGATTCCGGGCGGTTGCCGGTGGCTATATCGGCCATATGTGGGAGCTCTATGCTTTCTGGACCCTGGCGCCCTTGCTGGTGGCCCGGGAGCTGCAGCGGCTGGAGCTGACGGAGGAGCTGGTTCCCTGGCTGGCCTTTGCGGTGATCGCATCCGGCGCCCTGGGCTGTGTCGGGGGTGGCTGGCTGAGTCGCCGCCGAGGCAGTGAATGGGTTGCCCGTCGAGCTCTGACCCTGTCCGGAACCATGTGTCTGGGTTATCTGCTGTTGTCGCAGGCGTCACCGGTACTGCTGATTGTTCTGCTGCTGGTGTGGGGTATTGCGGTTATCGCCGATTCGCCCCAGTTTTCTGCCCTGGCTGCGGAGGTATCACCGCGCACCTCTGTGGGTTCGTCCCTGGCGGTGATGAATGCCATAGGTTTCACCGTCAGTCTGCCGGCAATCTGGATCACCAGTTCCTTGTGGGAAGGGTTCGGGGTCTGGGTTGTGGCCTGTCTGTTGCCTGGCCCTGTGCTGGGATTGCTGGCATTCCGGGGTGTGCACAGACACCCCGGAGAAGCCCGGGCATAACCGGTTCAGGCGTCGTCCTGCTCCGGCACTTCGCGGATGCGTCCATGTTCGTCGATGGCCACGTAAACAAAACGGCCCTCGGTCACCTTCCTCGGGTTTTTCGCGCTGCGATCCAGAGTCCACACTTCCACGTTGATGTTCATGGAGCTGCGGCCAATGTCCACCAGTTCGCAATAGCAGGCTACCTGGGAGCCCACCCTCAGGGGTGACAGGAATTCCATCCGGTCTATGGCAACGGTGGCGTTACGGCCCTGGGATATGCGCCCGGCCATGGTGGCGGCGGCAATATCCATCTGTTTGACCAGCCAGCCTGCAAATACGTCGCCATTGGTGTTGGTGTCGGAGGGAAGAGGGACAATCTGGAGCATGAGGTCACCCCGGGGCATGGGTTTGTCATCGTCTAGTGCGGTCATCGGGTCTGCCTTGTTATTGAGTCTGGAATTGTTTTACCGAGCATGTTAACGGCCTGCGGCACCGCTGCAAGCAAATTTCTGTATCCAGGGAACATTTCAGGCTCTGCTGCAAAATTTCAGGAGCTGTAACAAAGTTGTCATGAAGCAGGATTAGTCTTCAGCCATCGGTAAAGAAGATCCATACATAATGTTCAACCGATCAATGGAGACTCAACGTGATTAAACTGAACAAAGCTCTTGCAACCGTCGCACTGGCTGGCTCTGTTGCCGCCATGTCTGCGCCGGCCATGGCCCGCGACACCATCAGCATCGTGGGTTCTTCTACTGTTTACCCGTTTGCGACCGTGGTTGCTGAGCGCTTCGGTACCAAGACTGACTTCAGCACTCCGAAGCTTGAATCTACCGGCTCCGGCGGTGGTATGAAGCTGTTCTGTCAGGGTATCGGTACCCAGCACCCGGACATCACCAATGCGTCACGGCGCATGAAGACTTCCGAATATGAGCTGTGCCAGAAGAACGGCGTTACCGACATCACTGAATTCCGTATCGGTTCCGACGGTATTGTTATCGCCAGTTCCAACAAGGCGGAAAACCTGAACCTGAGCCTGGAGCAGCTGTTCCTGGCCCTGGGTGCCAAGGTTCCTGTTGACGGCAAGTGGGTGGCCAACCCCAACAAGAACTGGAGCGATGTGGATTCCAGCCTGCCCAACAAGCCGATCCGGGTAATGGGACCTCCTCCCACTTCCGGTACCCGTGACTCTTTCAACGAACTGGCCCTGGGTGCCGGTTGTGAAGAACTGCCGGAAGCCAAGGAACTGGACAAGAAGCAGCGCAAGGCTATCTGTGAAAGCGTTCGTGAAGACGGCGCCTTTATCGAAGCCGGTGAGAACGACAACCTGATCGTGCAGAAGCTGATCAGCGACACAGGCATGTACGGCGTGTTCGGTTTCAGCTTCCTGGAAGAAAATGCTGACCGTCTGCAGGCGGCTACCCTGAACGGAATGGTTCCGACTGCCGAAGACATTGCTGCAGACAAGTATCCGGTGGCCCGCTCCCTGTTCTTCTACGTGAAGAAAGCTCACATTGGTGTGATCCCGGGTATTCACGAGTATGTTGATGAATTCATCAGCAATGCCGCTCTGGGTTCCAATGGCTACCTGAAAAACGTGGGCCTGATCATTCCGCCCCGGGATCAGCTGATGAACCTGATCGACAAGGCCGAGAAGATGCCTAACCTGGCTCTGGAAGAGCTGAAGTAAACCGGAAGGATCCGGACTGAAAAGAAGGGTGCGCGTCTCACCGGAGGCCCGCGCCCTTTCGTACGTATCGACAGCGGGTCTGTTTCACCCTTGGGGTGAATGGTTACACTGACCGCTTATCTGAAGTCGCAGACAGGAAATTTCATGCAACCGGCAAACCTGTTTTTACTGATCCTTATGCTGGTGATGGTCACCTATGTTCTGGGCTACGCCCGGTCCCGGTCGCTTGCCATGCCCATGGGAGGCATTCGTCACCTGAAGTCGCTGCCTTTTTACTATGGCGCCCGGGCCGCGCTCTGGTGTGGTATTCCGGCGCTGATTGTTCTCGGGCTGTGGGCCGCTTTTCAGGGCAAGGTCATCCAGCTGCTGGTGATCGGCTCCCTGCCTCCGGAAATGATTCCGGACAGCGAGGGCGCGGCCAGCCTGCTGCTCAGCAAAATCAGTAATGTGGCCAGCGGAGCCCTGCCGTCTGCATTTGTGGATGCTCCGGTTGCCGCCGCGGCGGAACGGCTGACCGCCTTGCAGCAGCAGAGCCGGACGCTGATGGCCATTCTGGTGGTTGCGGTTGCGGTTCTGGCGGGGTTTCTGGGCTGGATACGTATCCGCCCCCGGCTCAATGCCCGGGCCCAGGTGGAGTCGATTCTCAAGTGGGTGTTTTTCTCCTGCGCGGCTCTGGCCATTCTGACTACTCTGGGCATCATTTTTTCCGTTGCCTTTGAAACCTTCCGTTTCTTCGGCATGGTTTCCCTGACCGATTTCCTGTTCGGTGCCCACTGGAGCCCGCAGACCGCCATGCGTGCGGACCAGGTGGCCGCTGACGGTTCTTTCGGCATGATTCCCCTGTTTACCGGAACTCTGCTGATTTCTGCCATTGCCATGGTGGTGGCGGTGCCTGTGGGGCTGCTCTCGGCCATCTACCTGTCGGAATACGCCAACAAGCGGGTTCGCAGTGTGGTCAAGCCGTTGCTGGAAATGCTGGCGGGTATCCCGACGGTGGTTTACGGCTTTTTCGCGGCTCTGACGGTGGCACCGTTTATCAGCAATTTTGCGGCCTCCCTGGGTATTGAGGCGTCCTCCCAGTCGGCGCTGGCGGCAGGGTCGGTGATGGGCATCATGATTATCCCGTTCGTGTCCTCCCTGTCCGATGATGTGATCAACGCGGTGCCCCAGTCCCTCCGGGACGGTTCCCTGGCTCTGGGTGCCACCCAGTCCGAGACCATGACCAAGGTGATTTTCCCGGCGGCATTGCCGGGCATTATGGGGGGCATTCTGCTGGCAGCCTCCCGGGCCATTGGTGAAACCATGATTGTGGTTATGGCGGCAGGCCTGGCGGCGAATCTCACCGCCAATCCCATGGAAGCTGTCACCACGGTCACGGTCCAGATAGTGACCCTGCTTACCGGGGATCAGGAATTCGACAGCGCCAAGACCCTGGCAGCCTTTGCCCTTGGTGCCATGCTGTTCCTGTCGACCCTGCTGCTTAACGTGTTTGCTCTGAAAATTGTCCGTAAATATCGGCACCAGTAGGACTGACCAATACTCACAGGCGGAACTGGTCCGCAAGGCCCTGAAACGCCGGTATCGCAAGGAACGTCGCTTCCGTGCCTACGGCATTACCGCTATCGCCATTGCGCTGTCGGCGCTGGTGATCCTGTTCACCGATATCATCGGCAAGGGCTATACCGGCTTCATCAAGACCACCATTACCATGGAGGTGAATTTGGATGGCGGGATGATGTATCTGGATGACCCCACGGACGCCCGCCAGCTGAAGATGGCGGATTTTGTGGAGCCGCTGATTCAGGCCCTGCTGAAGGAAATTCCCGGGGCTACGGAAAAGGACCGGGATGATGTCCGGGATC
>JBFHSI010000180.1:0-6266 GCA_041591245.1 Marinobacter sp. | reverse complement strand
CTCTGGCGCATAAAGCTGGCAGGAACACCGGACACGGCGGGGGTATGAATGATATCGCCGGATACCGCTTCGATAATCATGGCCCGGTAGGCTTCGTCGGCACTGGACTCCCGGGTATTGATAAAGCGGGTGCCCATATAGCCCAGATCGGCACCCAGGGCCTGGGCGGCGAGAATGTCCTCGCCATGGGACAGGCCGCCGGCCAGCAGTATGGTGCCAGCAAATACTTCGCGGATTTCATGCACCAGCACCAGCGGATTGAGGGTGCCGGCATGGCCTCCGGCACCGGCCGCGACAGCGATAATGCCATCCACACCTGCTTCTGCGGCCTTGCGGGCATGTTTCTGGTTGGTGACATCGTGGAACACCAGCCCGCCGTAGCCATGCACCGCATCCACCACCTGGCTGGCAGCCCCCAGAGAGGTGATGATGATGGGTACTTTGTACTCTACGCACAGTTCCAGGTCGGCCTGCCAGCGAGGGTTGCTGCGGTGCACAATCAGGTTGACGGCCCAGGGTGCCGGGGCTGTATCCGGTGTCTGCTGCTGCAGGTGCTGCAGTCCCTGCTGCATCTGTTTCAGCCAGTCTTCAAAGCCTTCGCTGGTGCGCTGGTTCAGTGCCGGAAAGCTGCCGACAATGCCTTCCCGGCAGCAGGCCAGGGCCAGTTCGGGACCGGAAACCAGAAACATGGGGGCGGCAACCAGAGGCAGACGCAGGTGTTGGAGCTGATCGGGGAGAGACATGGGTAATCCTTGATTTTTATTGGAACTTTTGACCAGTATAGGGGATCTTAGTGTGCCTTGTGGCACCCGGAAACGGGTTTGGCCAGAGGATCTGTGAACCACGACTCGATAACGCAAGGAGCTCACCATGGGTGAAGCAAAACGACGCAAGAAAACCGGTGAGCCGGCACCTGTTCGCAAACGGAAAACCTCTTCCCTGTATATGGTCGTGGGTGCACTGGTGCTGGCGGCCATAGCCACGGGGCTGTATTTCCTGGGGACAGGGCCGTCACCCACCTCCGATGACCTGCCGGTGGCCGCCCCGGGAGCCGAACCCTTCCCGGCGGAACTGGATCAGTACGGGGTTTCCATTGGCTCCCCGACAGCCCCTGTGGTGGTGCGGGAGTTTGCCGACTACCAGTGTCCCGCCTGTGCCTGGTTTGCCGATGCCAGCAAGCAGCTCCGGGAAAGGTATGTGGAATCCGGCAAGGTCCGTTTCGTGTTCTTTGACTTCCCCCTGAAGCAGCACGCCAATGCCATGCCTGCGGCCCAGGCCGCCCACTGTGCCGGGGATCAGGATGCTTTCTGGCCCATGCATGAGCGCCTGTTTGACGCCCAGAAGGAATGGAGTGGCAGCTCGGATCCGGTGGCAACCTTTACCCGCTATGCCGGTGACCTGGGGCTGGACCAGCGCCGGTTCCGGGGCTGTATGACCACTGAGCTGCACCGGGATGCGGTGGAGCAGAGCCGGACTGTGGCCATGCGCCTGCAGGTGGCCAGCACGCCTACCGTTCTGGTGGGCAACGTGCGTATGACCCGTCCGGGCTGGGGTCAGCTGTCGGCTCTGGTGGAACGGGAGCTGGCCTCAAGGTCCAGGTAACCCGTTCGCTGGCTTCGGTCAGCCCGCACTTGATCGTGGGCGGGAGTGGGTTACACTCTGCGCCCTCTCAGGTTCCTGCCTCAGAGATTTTCCCACCCAGGCTCCGGATTTACGGTCCGGCCCGCAGGAGATTGTTATGAGCAACAACATAGTTGTCTGCGCGCTTTACAAGTTTGCAGTTCTGAATGATTACCGGGAGCTGCGCCAGCCGCTGCTGGATCTGATGCTGGAACAGGATGTCCACGGCACCCTGTTGCTGGCCCGTGAGGGCATTAACGGTACCGTCGCCGGCAGCCGTGCCGGCATAGATGCGGTCCGGGACTGGCTGGCCCGGGACGGGCGTTTCGAAGGTATTGATTACAAGGAATCCTTTGTGGATATCCAGCCCTTCAAACGCACCAAGGTGAAGCTCAAGAAAGAGATTGTCACCATGGGCGTGGATGGTATTGATCCGAAACGCATTGTCGGCACCTATGTGGAACCGCAAGCCTGGAACGACCTGATTTCCGATCCCGAGGTTTTGTTGGTGGATACCCGCAACCAGTACGAAGTGGAGATCGGCACCTTCCGCAATGCCCTGAATCCGGCCACGGAGACCTTCCGGGAGTTTCCGGACTATGTAAAACAGAATCTGGACCCGGCCAAGCACAAAAAAGTCGCCATGTTCTGCACCGGTGGTATCCGCTGCGAGAAGTCCACGGCCTATCTCCGGGAACAGGGTTTCGAGGAGGTGTATCACCTCAAGGGCGGTATCCTGAAATATCTGGAAGAGGTGCCTGAAGAACAGAGTCTGTGGCAGGGTGAATGTTTTGTGTTCGATGACCGGGTAACCGTGAACCACCGGCTGGAACGGGGCGACTATGACCAGTGCCACGCCTGCCGGCGCCCGATTACCGAAGCCGACAAGCAACGCCCGGAATACCAGCGGGGGGTGAGCTGTCACCGCTGTGCCGATTCCCTGAGCGAAGAGCAGAAAGCCCGGTTTGCCGAGCGGGAACGGCAGATGCGCCTGGCGGAGCAGCGGGGCGAGGCCCATGTGGGCGGTGAAGCGGCCCGCATCATTGCTGAACGCAAGGCCCGGAAAAAGGCGGAGCGGGAGCGTCAGGCCCGCAAGAGCCAGGCCGGAGAGGCTGCCCGCAAGGCCAGCCAGTCCTGATCAGACGTTATTGCGCAGGCCCAGTTCGTCCGGGTAAGGGGTGAGGTACTTCTGGGTATGGAGGTAATCCACCGGCTCCCGGCGCTGGGCCAGGCGTAGCAGGGTCATGGGTACCACCAGCGGGACTTCCCCGCGCCGGTAGGCTTCCAGCTGTTCCATCAGCACGGTACGGTCTTCCACGCCCATGGAGTCCTTCAGATATCCCATCAGATGCTGCATGGCATTGATATGGGAGCCCCGGCTGATCTGATGACCCATGGCTTCCATGAAAATGGTGATATAGCGTTGGGCTATCTCCTCCAGAGGTGCCGATTTCAGATCTCCCAGCAGCGGCCCCAGTTGCCGGTACAGTTTTTCCGAATGGGCCAGTAACTGGAATTTATGGCGGGAATGGAACTCCAGCAGTGCTGCCGGAGTCAGTTTGTCCCCCGCCACATTCTGCAGCCAGTCATCATAGGCAAATACCCGTTCGATAAAGTTTTCCCTCAGGGCATCGTCGTTCAGGCGTCCTTCCTCCTCCACCGGCATCAGCGGATAGGCCTGCATCAGCGCCCGGGCAAACATGCCCCGGCCGTCCCGGCGAATTACCTGGCCATCCGGATTGTGGATCTTGATGCGTTCCATGCCGCAACTGGGGGATTTTGCCATCAGGATATAGCCCCGCAGATCCGCCAGCCCGGGAATCACCCGGTCAATCACGTCCTGCATGGTGGAGGTATGGTCCGTGTCTTTCAGAACCTCGGTAAGGCGGATATCTCCGGAGTATTCACGTAAATGGATGGCGGGCCTGGGGGCACCGAAACCGGCTTCCATTTCCGGGCAGATGGCACGGAACCGGAAATGCCGGGACAGCACCTGGGTACAGTATCGGGAATGCTTGTGGCCGCCATCATGGCGGACTTCCTTGCCCAGCAGACAACTGCTGATGCCGACGGGAATTTCGCTCACACCGGGTCTCCGTGTTTACATCCTGTATCCGTTCAGTCTAGACCGATACCGGCGGTAATGGGAGCCGGCAGGGTTACTTGGGTTCGGGTTGCCCCGGGGCGTCCTGAAGGGCCTGGCGGATCAGCCGTTTCTGGTGTTCGGCAAAGCTGCGGATCAGGGCCTTGGCCCGGACACCGTCCCTTGCCAGTATGGCCTGGGGCAGCTGGATGAAGAAGCGGCTGGTCTGGTCCAGACCCTGACGGTAGCGGTCTGCGCTCAGGTAGTAGGCCCGGCTCACCGCCGGCTTGAAGTTGGAAAGGGCTTCGGTCAGGTAAGGGTTGCCGACCACGTCGCAGCACACTTCCATCACTTCGAAACTGGCTTCCACCACCGCGGTAATGTCTGCCGAGCTTTTCCCGACCTGGTCCACAACCCGGCCCACCGTTTCCAGCATCACCGCCTTGTCTTCTTCCTGCCAGCGTTCACACAGGCGCACCACCAGCATCATCAGCAGATGCATATAGACGTCGTACAGCTCCGAGGCATGTTCCTCGTCCAGCAGGGTGGCGGTAGCGCCCTTGCGCGGCGTGATCTCCACCAGATGCCAGCGTTCCAGGGTATACAGGGCTTCCTTTACCGATGCCCGGCTCACCTTCAGCTCACTGGCCAACGTGGCTTCCTGAATACGCTCACCCGGACGGATCTGTCCGGTCATGATGCGCTCGGCCATGTAGTTGGCAATCTGCTCGGCGAGGGTTTTGGGCACCTGAAAATCCATAAAGGCTCTCTTTACAGGTTTTAGAAGCTGGCTGGCTACAGAGGGAATCAGCCCTGTACTGGAAAGTGTGCGCATGAGTCTATCACAGCCTCGAAAAAGGGTGGGGCGACAACACCTTGATCCGGCAGGGTTTCCCGAGAGTGATCAAAAAATTACCGTTTTGGCGTTGACGACTGCTGTATTGTAGGACAATAATGCATAAAACAAAAGGCGAACAGTTCGTCAATAACCGATCGATGGAGACAATCCTATGAGCGCAAGCCAGATGACTGCACACCGGGAGGCCGCCCGCAGAAGGGTGCTTCTCACGCTGAAGAAGTTCAGCTACCTGATTGCCATGGTGCCCCTGTTGTTGCCGCCGTTGCTGCTGGCCGCCGGGCAGGCTACCGATCTGGTCAACCTGTTCTCCTGGGGGGTTCCGGTGGTGGTTTTCGGAATCATTCCCGTACTGGATATGCTGCTGGGCAAGGACGGACTGAATCCGGAAGAACAAACCGAAGTGCCGGCCATGAACAATGAGCTGTTCTACCGGGTCATTACCCTGGGCTGGGTTGCCGGCTTTATTGCCCTGCTGGTGTGGGGCATGCTGGAACTGGCTTCCGGCACCTTCTCTCTGGCCGGTGGTATTGGCTGGGTTGTGTCCATCGGCATTGTGGGCGGCCTGGGTATTAACGTGGCCCATGAGCTGATCCACAAGGACGGCAAGCTGGAAACCTGGGCCGGTGGCCTGCTGCTGTCCATGGTGTGTTATGCCGGGTTCAAGGTGGAGCATCTCCGTGGCCACCATGTGCATGTGTCCACACCCGGTGATGCCTCCTCATCCCGTTACAACCAGTCCCTTTACGACTTCCTGCCCAAGGCTTACCTGCACAACTTCGTGAATGCCTGGAAGCTGGAAGCCCACCGCCTGAACCGCAAGGGCCAGAAAGTGGTCAGCTGGCACAACGAGCTGATCTGGTGGTACAGCATCAGCGCCCTGACCTGTGTAGCCTTCACCCTGGCCTTTGGCTGGCTCGGGGCGGCATTCTTCCTGGCCCAGAGCTTCATCGCCTTTACCCTGCTGGAAATCGTCAACTATCTGGAACATTACGGCCTGCATCGCCGTATGCTGGAGAACGGACGTTATGAACGGACCACGCCGGAGCACAGCTGGAACAGCAACTACTTCCTGACCAACGTGTTCCTGTTCCAGCTGCAGCGCCACAGCGATCACCATGCCTTCGCCAAGCGTCGCTACCAGGTGCTCCGTCACCACGAGATTGCTCCCCAGTTGCCTGCAGGCTATGCCGCCATGGTGGTACTGGCCCTGTTCCCGCCCCTGTGGAGACGGGTCATGAATCCCCGGGTCGAGGCTTACTACCAGGGTGAAGAACACCAGCTGGCGTGAACCTGGCTGATATTTTTGACCCCGGAGCAGCTTCTGTTGCTCCGGGGTTTTTTTATGGGACGGTATTTTTCCAATACCCTTGAAATCGGCAGGCCGCGCACGCAGTTAAGTCCATTCCGTCAAGACAGAAACCCGAGGAAAGCGCCATGCCCCAGCATTTTGAACAGGCCCCCGGCCTCCATGATTCTCCCGTGCCTGAAACCCAGGGCTACGTGTTCAACCAGACCATGATGCGTATCAAGGACCCGGCCCGCTCCCTGGATTTCTATACCCGGGTGATGGGCATGCGTCTGGTGCGCAAACTGGATTTTCCGGATATGTCCTTTTCCCTGTATTTTCTCGCCTACCTGGATGACCAGCAGGCTGCGGAAGTGCCCGGGGATGATGCCCGCCGCACCACCTATACCTTCGGCCGG
>JBFHSI010000179.1:0-6286 GCA_041591245.1 Marinobacter sp. | reverse complement strand
TGACCACACAGGTTCTTCTGGGGGTTCTGGTGATACTGCCCTTCTATCTGGCTGATCTGATGTTTTTCAGCGGCGGTTTCCAGGTTTCCGGTGACACAGCCCTGCCCCTGCTTTACCTCGCCATCTTCCCGGGCATTCTCGCCTACGCATTCTGGAATTACGGGGTGCATCAGGCCGGCCCGGCAAAAGCAGCCATCTTTATGTACCTGACACCGGTTTTTGCCTCGGTACTGGCGGGCATTTTTCTGGGGGAAACCCTGGGGCTGCCCCATGTGATCGGTGGTGTGCTGATTCTGGCGGGGCTGTTACTGGCCACTGACATGGCCCGGCTGCGCCCGGGTGTCCGGCGCAGCACCTGAGCCCTCAGGTGGCGCTGGGCCGGAGTTTGCCCAGTGCCGTTTCGATCTGCCCCAGCACTTCCGCCAGCACCCCCTTGGGGCAGGCAATATTCAGACGCATAAAGCCCTGGCCCTGATCACCGAAGGTGATGCCCGGATTCATGCCGACACCGGCCTGCTGCACAAAAAATTCCCGGAGGTCCTTGTCGGAAAGCCCCAGTTGCCGGCAGTCCAGCCACATCAGATAGGTGCCTTCCGGGGCAGATACCCGGATACCTGGCAGCCGTTCACGGACGGTTTCGCAGACATAGTCCCGGTTGTCCCGGAGATAGGCCATCAGCTGATCCAGCCAGGGCCCGCCGTGGCGGTAACCGGCTTCAAACCCGGCAATGCTGAACGGGTTGCACTGGGGCAGGTGCAGGGATTCGAACACCTCCCGGATAGCCCGGCGCCGTTTCGGATCAGGAATCACCAGAGCGGACATCCCCAGCCCGGGAATATTGAAGGTCTTGCTGGGGGCGATGGCGGTAACCAGGGCATCGTCCGCTTGCGCAAGGGTGGCCAGCACTGTGTGCGGGGATTTGTCCGGGTAGGTGAGGTCGCAGTGAATCTCATCGGAAATCACCACCAGACCATGTCTTCGGGCTATGGCCAGAACCGCTTCCAGTTCCTCCGCAGACCAGATCCGGCCCACCGGGTTGTGGGGTGAGCACAGGATCAGCAGGCGGGCATCGTCACGGGCCGCGCACTGTTCCAGGTGCTCCAGATCCATACGGTAGCTGGTGCTGCCATCCTCCAGGGTCTGCTCCAGCAGGGGGTTCTCGATGACAGTACGGCCTGTAAGTCGCACCGAGCTGAAAAACGGCGGATACACCGGCGGCTGGATGATCACCCCCTCACCGGCTTCAGCATAGGCCAGACAGGCCGCATGCAGGGATGGCACAACCCCGGGGGCCATGAGTATCCAGTCCCGCCGGATGTCCCAGTGATGGCGGACGCGGAACCACTCGGTCATGGCCTCGTACAGACTGTCCGGGAACAGGGTGTAGCCATACACCGGGTGGGCGGCCCGTTCAGCCAGGGCCCGGGTGACCGCTTCCGGTGCGGCAAAATCCATATCGGCAACCCAGGCCGGTATCACATCCTCCCGGCCAAAAACCGTCTTGCGGGCATCAAATTTCACCGCGCAGGTGTGTTCACGGGATATGGGCTGATCAAAGGGCACGGACACAGGAGCTCTCCCTGGCAGGTTGATGGAAACGACAGGCAGCCCCCATTGTGGGTTTCCCTCTTCCCTGTGGCAACGGGCAGTGGCCCAGATCCAGGCGACAGATCTTGGTCTTTGGTCGTAATTCAGGGAATAATGCTTGCGGAAACAACTTCATACTTGCGACTCTGACCGTTTGGCATAGTCAGTCTCGTAATTGTCTTCCCCCATTTCTGCCGGAGCTGTCTGATGATTGGTCAGATTCTGTCCACCCTGTTGCCGGTGTTTCTGATTGCCGGCTGTGGCGCACTTTATGGCCGGTACCGCACCCCGGATATCCAGGGTCTGAATCTGCTGAACATGGAACTGTTCGTGCCCATGCTGGTGTTTGCGGTACTGGCCGATCAGAAAGCCCCCCTGCAGGACTACGCCAGTCTGGCGCTGGCGGCCACAGTGGTGGTTCTGGGCTCGGGCATAGTGCTCTACCCCCTGGCCCGGGTGCTGAACCTGAACCTGAAAACCTTCCTGCCACCGATGATGTTCAACAACTCCGGCAACATGGGCATTCCCCTGATGGTGCTGGCGTTCGGGGAGGCGGCCCTGCCGGCGGCGGTGGTGCTGTTTATCGTGGAGATGCTGCTGCACTTCTCGGTGGGTCTGTACATGCTCGACCCCCACAGTTCCCTGGTGCAGCGCCTGAAGCTGCCCATTGTCTTCGCCAGTATTGCCGGACTGGCGGTCAATCTGGGCGGGGTACACCTTCCGGACTGGCTGCTGGAAGCCCTGAACATGCTCGGTGGTGTGTGTATTCCCCTGATGCTGTTTGCCCTGGGGGTGCGGATGCTGGATGTGGACTTCAGCGACTGGAAGCTGGGTATACTGGGCGCCGTTGCCTGTCCCGCCAGTGGTCTGATTCTGGCCTGGCCCATGATTGCCATTCTGGATCTGCCCGGAATGCAGGTGGCCACGCTCTGGGTATTTGCCGCCCTGCCACCGGCGGTACTGAATTACATTGTGGCCGAGCAGTACCGGCAGGAACCCCACAAGGTTGCGTCCCTGGTACTGCTCAGTAATCTTGGCAGCCTGGTGGTGATGCCCGTGGTGCTCGGGCTGGTATTCGCCCAAGGCTATCTGTAGGAAAACTCATGTCCGAAACTGTCGCTGTTGTCCGCTCTGCCCGCCCCAATTTTCTGGTTCTGGCCCCCCTGTGTGTGGGCCTGGGGGTCACCATTGCCTGGAAACAGGGGGAACCGCCGGCCATCATCGATACCCTGCTGGTGTTTGTCGGCGCTCTGCTGGCACAGGCGGCGGTCAATCTGCTGAACGAATACGAAGACTTTGTTTCCGGGCTGGACCTGATTACCCAAAGAACCCCGTTTTCCGGCGGCAGCGGCTCCCTGCCGGAAGTGCCGTCCGCAGCAAAGGGCGTGCTGGTGGCGGGTATCGGGACCCTGGCCCTGGTGATTGCCATCGGCTGCTATTTCCTCTGGCTCCGGGGCCTGCCCATGCTGGTTCTGGGGGGTGCCGGTGTGGTGCTGATTGTCACCTACACCCGCTGGATAACCCGTTCCCCGCTGCTGTGTCTGCTGGCACCGGGTATGGGCTTTGGTCCGATCATGGTTCTGGGCACCCTGATTGCCCTGGGGGCACGGCTGGACGCCACCGCTGTCGCAGCCTCAGTGGTCAGCCTGCTGCTGGTCAGTGAACTGTTGCTGATCAACCAGATTCCGGATGCCGATGCGGACCGCAAAATCGGTCGCAAGCATCTGGTCATTACCCAGGGACAACAGGCAGCGGCCCGGCTGGTGGCCCTGATGCTGGCCGGCAGCTATCTGACCATTGCCCTCAGCATTGCCAGTCACTGGTTTCCCCTGTGGACCGCTCTGGCCCTGGCTACAGCCCCTGCTGCCCTGTGGATCAGTCTGCAGTTGCCGGCCGCCATCCAGAAGCCGGAGCGCCTGAATGGAGTGCTCGGAATCAATGTAGCCACACTGCTGGCCACCCTGGCCCTGCTGATTGTCGGCCTCAGCCTCTGAGGCCAGTCCGGAGCAGGGCATAAGGATGCCGCCCCTTGCAACCTGGCCCACTTTGACCGATGGTTAAAATCTGTTCCGGTCAAGTTCATTCAAGATATGGAGATCTGCCATGAGTGTTCTTCTGTTACTGGTCAGCGCCCTGGTGCTGATCTACCTCAACATCGGCGGCAAAACCGCTGCGGCAGTAATGGCCATTGCCACTGTAGTGGGTCTGTACCAGGACCACTGGCATATCCTCAGCATCCTGTGCAGTGGCCTGCTGCTGGCTCTGGCGCTGATACTGGTGCTGCCCGGTAACCTGCGCAGAGACAAGCTCAGCCGCCCCCTGCTGGGCTGGGTGCGCAGCCGCCTGCCCAGCCTTTCGGATACCGAAGCCGAGGCCCTGAAATCCGGCTCGGTGGACTGGGACGGAGAGCTTTTCTCAGGCAAACCGGAATGGAACAAGCTTCTGGATGCCCAGCCGGCGCACCTCACCAGTGAGGAACAGGCGTTTCTGGATGGCCCGGTGGAAAAGCTCTGTGCCATGCTGGATGACTGGAAAATCACCCACGAACAGTATGACCTGCCGGACAAGGTGTGGAAATTCATCCGGGAAAAGGGCTTCTTCGGCCTGGTGATTCCCAGGGAAGACGGCGGCATGGGCTTTTCCAACACCGCCCATTCCGAAATCGTCATGAAGATATCCACCCGCAGTGTTTCTGCCGCCGTGACCGTGATGGTGCCCAACTCCCTCGGTCCGGGGGAGTTGCTGATGCATTACGGCACCGACGCCCAGAAACAGCACTATCTGCCCCGTCTGGCCAAAGGCGAGGAAATCCCCTGCTTTGCCCTCACCTCCCCGGTGGCCGGCTCCGATGCCGGTGCGATTCCCGACAAGGGCATCGTCTGCAAGGGTTCCTGGAACGGGGAAGAAGTTCTGGGCCTGAGGGTCACCTGGAACAAACGCTATATCACCCTGGCCCCGGTGGCCACATTGATCGGGCTGGCCATCAAGGTCTACGACCCGGAGCACCTGCTGGGTGAACAGGAAGATATAGGGGTCACCTGCGTGCTGGTGCCCCGGGACACAGACGGGGTCAACGCCGGAGCCCGGCATCTGCCCATGAACACTGTGTTCATGAACGGTCCCACCTGGGGCTCCGATGTGTTCATTCCCATGGATCAGGTCATCGGCGGCCAGGACATGCTCGGCAAGGGCTGGACCATGCTGCTGGAGTGCCTGTCCATCGGCCGCTCCATTTCCCTGCCCGCTCTGGGCACAGGTGCCGGCAAGGTGGCCAGTCTGGCCACCGGCTCCTACGCCTATACCCGGGAACAGTTCGGCCGCTCCATCAGCCAGTTCGAAGGGGTTCAGGAAGCCCTGGAGCCCATTGCCGGCTATACCTACATGATGGATGCCGCGCGCCTGCTCACCTCCGGCATGCTGGACCGGGGCGTCCGCCCGGCGGTACCCTCTGCGGTGCTGAAATACCGCAACACCGACCTGATGCGGGAAGTCATCAACCACGCCATGGATGTGGTTGCCGGCCGGGGCGTGATTACCGGCCCCCGCAACTTCCTGGCCCGGGCCTATCAGGCAGTGCCCATCGGCATTACCGTGGAAGGCGCCAACATTCTCACCCGCAGCCTGATGATCTTCGGCCAGGGTTCCATCCGCTGTCATCCGTATATTGTTGACGAGATTGACGCCGCCGGCATGGACGACCAGCGCCAGGCTGTGGAAAAGTTCGACGGGGTGTTCTACCGGCACCTGGCACACACCACCCGTAACGCCCTGCGGGCCCTGCTGCTGGGACTCACCCGGGGCTGGCTGGAAACCGTGCCCCGGCACGGGGATATCCGCCCCTTCTACCGCCAGCTGGCCCGCTTCTCGGCAGCCTTTGCCCTGATGACCGACGTCACCCTGCTGTCCGTGGGCGGTGGCCTCAAAGCCCGGCAACGGCTGTCCGGGCGCATGGCCGACTGCCTGACCCACCTGTATTACGCCACCGCCGTGATCAAACAGTGGCATGAGGAAGGCTATCCGGACGACCAGCGGCCGCTGGTGGAATGGAGCCTGCACACCTGCCTGCGGGATCTGCAGAGCGCCATGCGTGACGCCATACTCAACTTCCCGGTCAAGGCTCTGCGCTGGCCCCTGCGGCTGCTGGTATTCCCCCTGGGAGCCACCGGCCTGAACGGCCCCGACGACCGGCTCGGAGCCCGGGTGGCGGCCACCATTGTGGAGGATACCCCCGTGCGCAGACGCATCAGCCGGGGCGCCTATATCACCCAGGATCCGGAGGATCCCCTGGGCCGGGTGCTGCATGCCTACCGGCTGGCACAGGACACCGCCGACATGCGCAGCCGCCTGCACGAGGCCATACGTAACCGGGACGAGGATGAACTGGACGGCATTGCCCTGCTGATGGGACACCAGCGCAAGGAACTGGTGGACTGGGCCTGTGCCCAGGGCATAGTGACTGCCGATGAGTGCCCGAAACTGGAAGAGGCGCTGACCGCCCTGTACGACGTGATCCGGGTGGATGCCTTTGAAGGTGAAGGTCTCAAGGCCCTGGCCCGGTGTGCGAAGGGCAAGCGCAAAGTGGTGGAACGGCCGGCCCGGGAATAGCCCCGCCCAGCCACTGTCTCAGGACGGCAGTCCCTCCGGGTCTGTAGCCCTCAGTCCGGAGCGGATGGCTTCATCCACCAGCCAGCGCTGCAGG
>JBFHSI010000178.1:0-6339 GCA_041591245.1 Marinobacter sp. | reverse complement strand
GAGCATCACCCGGGCGGATCTTGAGGTCGCCCTGAACCCGGGGCTGCTGGTGTTTTTCCTGATCGCCACCCTGGCCAGTTTTGCCTTCGTCTGGCTGTGGGCCAGCTGGCGCGTACCCCATCCGGACCGGGGGGTTTATGTTCAGGGGGCATTTCGGGGCAACTGCGGAATTGTCGGCCTGGCCCTGGCGGCGAACCTGTACGGTGATTATGGGCTGTCCGCCGGGGGCATTCTTCTGGGTCTGGTGATTGTTTCCTATAACATCCTGTCGGTAATCGTCCTGCTGGCCTACCAGCCCGGGCAGTCGGCAAGCTGGCAGAAAATTTTCCACGACATTGTCCGCAATCCGCTGATTATTTCCGTAGTGATTGCCATACCCTTTGCCTGGCTGGACATAGGTCTTCCGGGCTGGGTGCTGACCTCTGGCGACTACTTTGCCTCGCTTACCCTGCCCCTGGCGCTGTTGTGTATTGGTGCCACCGTATCCCTGGAGTCCATGCGCGGCGACAGCAAAACCGCTCTCAGCTCCAGCACGATGAAAATGATTGTGTTGCCGGTACTGTGCACTACCGCAGCATGGCTCAGCGGGTTTCACGGACCGGAACTGGGGCTGTTGTTCCTGTTCTTTGGCAGCCCCACGGCAGCGGCCAGCTTTGTGATGGCGAAGGTACTGGGAGGAAACGACCGGCTGGCCGCCAACATCATCGCCCTGACAACGCTAATGGCGAGCATTACCGTCACCCTGGGAATTTTTATACTGCGCAGCGCCGGGCTTATCTGAGGAATCAGTCGAGGTTCCGGGCCTTGATTCTGGCCGGTGATGGCGATGCTCTGGTACAGGCAGAAGGACAGCCAGCGCAGCCGTCGGAGCAGTCGTGGCCCCCGGGTTTCCCCGGGTGCAGGCGTTTTTTTACCGCAGCCGGCACAAACAGATACCAGATCTGCCAGGCCGCCGCAGCCGCAACAATGAGATAGACAATCACATTCTGCATGGGGGATTAACCTCCCAGAAACACGGTCAGGTGGTACACCAGGAAAGACGCCATATAGGCCAGGGCGAACATATAGCCGAACATCACCAGGGGCCAGCGTATGGAGTTGGTTTCCCGTCGGACCACCGCCAGGGTGGACGCACACTGGGGCGCGAAGATGTACCAGGCCAGAAACGACAGCGCGGTTGCCAGTGACCACTGGGCCGAGAGCAGTCCGCCCAGCGCTCCAGCCATATGCTCCTCGGAACCAATGGCATAGATGGTACCCAGTGCGCCAACAGCCACTTCCCTTGCCGCCATACCCACAATCAGCGCAATGGCGATCTGCCAGTTAAAACCGATGGGGGCCAGCAGCGGCTCCAGGGTGTGGCCAATCATTCCCGCAAGGCTGTAGTTGATGGCCGGATCTGTGGCATCTGCCGGAGCTGACGGTACGGAGCTCAGGAACCAGATCAGGATCATCATGGACAGAATGATGGTTCCGGCCCTGCGCAGGAAGATTTTCGCCCGCTGCAGCACACCCCGCACCACATTGCTGACATCCGGCACCTTGTACTCCGGCAGCTCCATGATGAATGCCTCGGATTCCCCCCGCCAGAACAGCTTGCGGACAATACCGGCAACCACCAGAGCGGACACTATGCCAGCGCCATAGAGACCGAACATGACCAGCCCCTGTAGCTCGAACACCCCCACCTTGGCCTTGGGTATGAACGCAGCAATAATCAGCGTGTAGACGGGAATACGGGCGGAACAGGTCATCAGGGGCGCCACCAGAATGGTCACCAGCCGGTCCCGCCAGTTGTTGATGACCCGGGTGCCCATAATGCCGGGAATGGCACAGGCGAAACTGGATAACAGGGGGATAAAGGAACGGCCATGGAGTCCGGCCCGGCCCATGATCCGATCCATCAGGAATGCGGCCCTGGCCATATAGCCAAAATCTTCCAGCAGGATGATAAACAGAAACAGGATCATGATCTGGGGCAGGAACACCAGCACCCCGCCCACCCCGGCGATAATGCCATCCACCAGGAGGCTGCGCAGCATGCCTTCGGGCATATATTGCTGGATCACCCCTGCCAGGGAATCGAAACCCAGGGTAATCATGTCCATCAGCGGAGTCGCCCAGCTGAACACCGCTTGAAACATCAGGAACAGCACCGCCAGCAGAATAAGCACCCCGGCCACCGGATGCAGCAGCACCCGGTCAATCCGGTCCGTCCAGTTGTGATGCTCCTCGGGCATATCCACGCATTCACGCAGTAACCTTTCCACTATACGGTGGCTGTTGCGCACCTGACTGGAATCCGGCTCCTGCCAGTTGCTTGCAACCGGTGACGATACCGGCGACAGGGTATCTATCTGTTCCAGCAGTGCCTCAGTACCGCCCTTCTTCACCGCCACTGCCGGGACAACCGCAACACCCAGCTCCCGGGACAGCCTTTCACTGTCGATCCGGATGCCGCGGCTTTGCGCAATATCGGACATATTGAGGACAAGAATGATGGGCCGGTTCACCTGTTTCAGTTCCAGCACCAGTCGCAGCATCAGCCGCAGATTGGTAGCATCGGCCACGCAGACAAAGGCATCAATGGGATCTTCGCCCTGCAGCTTGCCGAGTACCGCATCCCGGGTCACGACTTCGTCGGGGCTGCGGGCCCGCAGGCTGTAGGTGCCGGGGAGATCGAGAATATGGACCTTGCGGCCAGACGGAGTGCTGAATACCCCGGCCTTGCGTTCGACGGTTACACCAGCGTAGTTGGCCACCTTCTGGCGGCTGCCGGTGAGGGCGTTGAAAAGAGAGGTTTTACCACAATTCGGATTACCGACCAGAGCCAGATGAATTGCACCTGAGGCTTCGGCCATTTCAGTTTTCCTCGTTCAGGTAGATCTGCACCGCACAGGCTTCCCGCCGGCGCAGAGCCACCCGCATATTTCCCACACGAACCGCAATCGGGTCCCGGCCGAAGGGTCCCTCATGGGTGATTTCCACGGGAGTCCCCTCAATCAGGCCTATTTCCAGCAGCATGCGCTCAAGATCTGACTCCACCTGTCCCGGACACTGGGAGGTGTCTATGGCAGCCACGACACCGCTAAGACCCACCCGGCCCTGGCCCAGGGAAACCGATGAACATTCCGTCAAATCTTCGTAAATCATGATCGCGCACTACCAGACAAATATGGAGGGAGAACTGCTTTTACCTAGGCAGCTATCTTATATGCGAATCATTATTCTTTGCAATGAGGGTTCAGGGGCCAAGGCCCTGAAAAGCCCCGGCAAATTGATGTAGGTTAAGTCTGCGGCGTTTAATAGGTATAACTACCAGGATAGAGGATGACTCAGGCAAGGACTTGCGCTAGGCAAGCCCCCTATTCCGCCCGGGTCACCCGCATGCAGCCGGGGCCCGACAGGGTACTGCGCCCGCCCGAGGCCGGTGTGATACTGATCCGGGTACTGATTCTGTCCTTCAGGGCAGACACATGGGAGATGATGCCAATCAGCTTGCCATCCTGCTGCAGCCCGGACAGGGTTTCCAGCGCCGTTTCCAGAGCCTCTTCATCCAGGGTGCCGAAACCTTCATCCAGAAACAGGGAATCCACCCGCACCTTGCGGCTGGCCATTTTGGACAGACCCAGCGCCAGGGTCAGGCTGACGATAAAGCTTTCTCCACCGGACAGGTTCCGGGTCGAGCGGATTTCGCCGGCCTGATAATTGTCTACCACATTGAGCTCCAGGGGCTGTTCGTCATCCCGTACCAGCAGATAGCGGTCTGTCATTTTTTCCAGCTGCCGGTTGGCATGGCCAATCATCAGTTCAAAGGTCAGCCCCTGGGCAAAATTGCGGTATTTCTTGCCATCCGCAGATCCGATCAGGCTGTGCAGTTTTTCCCAGCGCAGGCATTCTTTTCGCTGGGCTTCAATGGCGGACTGTTTTTCCCGAATTCTGGCCCTGGCTTCCTCATTCTGGCGCAGGCGAAGGCTGGCGTCGGCAATGCCATCCCGCAGCTCCCTCAGGGTTTGCTCAATGATTTGCAGTTCCGGCTCCAGTTCCCCGAGGGATCTGTCCGTCACCTGGCGGGCCATCTCGCTGGCAAGCCGCTCTGCCCTGTCCTTCTGTTTTGCTTTCAGCCGGGTCCGGGATTCCTCAAGGGCCCGGGCCTGTGACTGCAGGGCTTCCCGCTCGGAGGAAGCCATCCGGGCAGCCAGAAAATCCTCTTCACTGGCAAATCCCACAGGTTGCAGTTCCGCTGCAAAACCGGTTTCGGCCTGGGCCAGATCCGGAGCCCGCCCGCTGATACGCAGTTGCAGGTCGGAAATCCGGGCCTTGGTGGTGGTCAGTCGCTGCTGCAGCCCGGAATTCAGCTCCCGGGCATCCCGTTCTGTCTCCCCGGCCTTTGCCAGAGTCTGGTTCAGTCGGGATTCTTCGGCATCGGGCTGTTTGTCGCCATACAACTGCTGGCGCTCATCCTGGGCCGCCTGATATTCCTTCTTCAGCCGGGCGAGTTTGTCCCGTTGTTCCGTCAGCGCCGTACTTTGGGTGTCGATAATGCCCTGCAGGCCGCTCAGGTCGCTGTGAAGATTGGCAATTTTCTGTTCAATCTCCCGCTTCCTGGCGACTTGCGCCTGCCAGCCCGCCAGCCGGGACTGCAGTGATTCCAGCAGAGAGCCAGCTCCGGATTCCGGGATGTCCGTAATGCCCAGAGGCCGTAGCTGTTCCGAAACCTGCTGATTCAGGTCATCAAAACTGGCGTGCAGTCGGACCAGGCTTTCCCGGTGATGATCCACCGTCAGTTCCAGAGCACTTCTGGCACTGACCGTTTCGGCTTCCTGCCGCTCGCTGTCGTTCAGGCTCTGGCGGGCCAGGGTTACCGCGCTTTCCTGTTTGCGGATGGCCTCCTCCTGCGCCTCCGCCTGATCGATAAGGCCATTCAACACAGCCAGACGCTGCTGGATTTCGTCGGGAGCCGGGGTATTGCCTTGAGCAAACGGATGCTCCAGGGAACCACACAGGGGGCAGGGTTTGCCGTCTTCCAGCTGGGCCCGGTGGGTTTCCAGAGCCTGGATCTTCTGCAGGTAGAGCATTTCCCGCAGCAAGGTATCCTTTTCCGTGCGGTATTCCCGCAGCAGTTTTCCCGCCAGCAGTTCTGCCAGTGCCGCCCGCCCCTGCTGCAGGGTATTTTCTGCCGCTTCCAGCGCCTGCCTGCACATTGCTGTGTGTTCCCGGGCCCTGTGTGCCCTGGCGGAGGCTTCCGTCAGAGACTGTTGGGCCTTTGTGAGGCCGGACTCCTCCCGGGTAATGTCCTTCTGCCGGGACAACAGGTCACCAAGGCGGGCTTCTACGCCGGCAAGGCCGCTCTCCAGCCACTCATCCTCGCCATGTTCCCGCAGGTAGGTTTCCACCTCAGCCAGCTCTTTCTGAGCCAGTTCTTTCTGGGTCTGCGTCATCTGCAGCCGGACCTGCCCTGCTTTTATCTTCTCTTTCGCCTGAACACAAAGGGCCTCGTCTTCGGAAATGGCCCGGGCCTGCGCCGCAATCTTCTGGTCCAGGGCGCGCACCTGGCGGATCAGCGGGCCCTGCGCCTCCAGTTCCTGCCGGGCCTGGGCTGTCGCCTGTTCAGCCGTATCAAGCGCCTGAGCCTGCCGCTGTGCCCGGGCTTCCAGATCCGGCAGCCCCTGCTCCAGGACTGTCAGTGCTTCGCGGTCCTCCGACTGCTGTTTGCGCATAGCGCTGAGCCGGCCATAGCTGCCTTCCAGGGTCGCTGCTTTCATGGCCCGATCCAGCCGGGCGTTTTCCGGAGCAAAGGCCGCTACCTGCTCCTGCAGGGTTTCGGCTTCGGTATCCAGGCTGACAATTTCCTGCCTGAGACTGTCTATGGTCTTCAGCCAGGTGATGGCGTTACCGGCTTCCGTGGCCTTTGCGGCAACACTGGTTTCCTGTCTGCGTTTTTCCTCAACAACCTGGCGCAGCTCCTGTTCCTGCTCCGGGTCCAGTATCACTATGCCGGAGGTTTCCGCCTCCAGCAGGTTCAGTGCATCCTTTTCCTCCCGCAGCCGTTCGTGAACACGACGGGAAATTTCCGAATAGATGCCGGTGCCGGTGATCTGCTCCAGTATTTTCGACTTCTGCTCCACATCCGCTTTGAGGAAAGTGTCAAAACCGCCCTGGGCCAGCAGAATGGAACGGGTGAAGCGGTCAAAGTCCATCCCGGTCTTTTCTTCTACCACATTGACTACGAGACTTTTCTTGGTCTCTATGGGCTTGCCGGTATCCGCATCAATAATCTGGTGTTCCTGATCCTGCAGCTTGCCCTCCGCATTCTTGCGGGCCCGGCGCTGTTCCCAG
>JBFHSI010000177.1:0-6404 GCA_041591245.1 Marinobacter sp. | reverse complement strand
GCCTTTTCAATTTCTTTGGCCAGATGAACCACTTCTTCCCAGGTGCTGCCATCCTCAATCAGATCCAGCATGGACAGGCGGTAAATCAGAATGAAGTTTTCACCCACCCGCTCCCGGACCCGACGCACAATTTCCAGGGGCAGGCGGATGCGGTTTTCATAACTGCCACCCCACTGGTCGGTACGATGGTTGGTATGGGACACGATGAACTGGTTAATGAAATAACCTTCAGACCCCATGATCTCCACACCGTCGTAGCCGGCACGCTGGGCCAGAGCCGCACAGGCAGCATAGTCTTCAATCTGCTTCTCGATACCGGCTTCATCCAGCTCTTTGGGGCGGAACGGGTTGATGGGCGCCTGAATGGCGGAAGGAGCCACCAGCTCCGGGGAATAGGCGTAGCGTCCGGCATGCAGAATCTGCATACAGATGACGCCGTCTTCCTTGTGAACAGCCTCGGTAATGACCCGGTGCTTGTCAGACTCTTCCTCAGTGCTCATCTTGGCAGCATGCTGGAACACACCACCTTCAACGTTCGGCGCAATACCGCCGGTGACAATCAGGCCAGCGCCACCGCGGGCCCGCTCTGCGTAGAACTGGGCCAGCCGCTCAAAACCATTCTTGGCCTCTTCCAGCCCCGTATGCATGGATCCCATCAGGGTCCGGTTACGCAGCTTGATAAAGCCCAGGTCCAGGGGCTCCAGAAGGTTAGGGTATTTGGCAGTACCAGGGGTCGCAGATGCGGTCATGTTCAGTCTCCTCATTATCATTATCGCGCGCCGGTATCAGGGCGTCGCTCGTTGTATGGCACTAAACTACCCGTGAGACTTGCCATCAACAATATCCCCAGACTACATTCTGTTATCCTTATACAACATTCCCGGTAAGCAGAGCCCATGACCACCAGCCCCACCCCGCGTCCGACCAATGCCCTCGGTGATATCAGCGTGCTTCATGCCTCGGTACTGTTACGGGCCGCAGCCGCGGAAGGTGCCAACACCGGCGAACTGGCCGAACGCTTCCGGCTGGATCAGGAAACCCTGAAATCCTCGGCAGCACGCATCAGCATCCCCCGTTTCATGCGTCTTGGGCATGCAGCCATTGCCGCTACCGGCAACCGGGCTCTGGGACTGCGCATGGGCGCCCTCACCCGGCCGGTGGACGCAGGCATCGCGGGATTGGCGGCACATTGTGCCAACACCACTGGGGAGGCACTGGAAACCCTGATCCGGTACTCCCTGCTGACCAGCCAGAACAGCCGGGGCACTCCTGACATTATTCCCGGAGAGCGCCGGCTGCAGTTCTATTCCATACGCCCCTACAACGGCTTCAACTACTTTGTGGTGGATTCTGTTCTCGCTGCCTGGACCCAGTTTATCCGGACAGTCACCGGCCAGTACGATGTGCTGGAACGGGTCACCATCGAATACCCGTCCATTGGCCTGGATGACCAGTTCGAAAGCTGGTTCCGGTGTCCGGTGTATTTCGGTGCCAGAGAGAATGGCCTGACCGTCAATGCCGATGCCTGGAGCCGCCCCTGCCTGCAGGCACAGCCAGCCATGCACGAGCAGCTGACCCGGTTATGTGAGCGGGAAATGCAGAGAATCCGGCGTGGCTGGACTACCCGGGACCAGGTCAGGCATCTGCTGACGCCGCTGTTCCGGGGTGAAACTCCGGGGCTGGAAACCATTGCGCTAAAACTGGGAGTGGCACCCTGGACACTGCAGAGGCGACTGACCGCAGAAGGCACCTGTTTTCGGGAACTGGTGGACGAGACCCGCAAACAGCTGGCCAGGGATTACATACGGGAAACGGATATATCCCTTGCGGAAATTGCCTGGCTATTGGGCTTTGCCAATCCTGCCGCATTCCACAAGGCGTACCGGCGCTGGTTTGATGCCCGGCCGGGGGAGCACAGAAAACAACTCAGAAATGGTGACCGCTAGATTTCCGTGGCGTCATCCCAGACTTCGTCATCATCATATTCTTCAAACTGGCTTTCGATCAGCTCTTCTTCATAGTCCGACATTGGACATTCCTCCTGAATGAATTCAGGAACAGACTAGAAGACTAATATGAAAAAACGATGACAGGGGGAGAAAAAACAGAATAAACAAGGGGAGAGAAAAAATGGCGGAGCGGACGGGACTCGAACCCGCGACCCCCGGCGTGACAGGCCGGTATTCTAACCAGCTGAACTACCGCTCCGCGCTGGTCATCACGTCTTGCCTGGTTCAGGCGTTGCAGTCAGGGGTATGACTGCTCGGTGACAACGAGGGCGCATTATAAAGACGCCCCTCGTTATGTCAACGATTTTTAGCGAAAAAATTCAGATTTCTGCAGATTACATGGCATCGAGCATGACATCCCGGCCCTGTGCGGTTTTCCTGTATTCAATGGGCGTCATGCTGGACCAGCGCTTGAACGCCCGGTAAAAGGTACTGGGCTCGGAAAAGCCCGTCAGATAGACAATCTCATCGATGGATTCATCCGTGGTGGCCAGTAACTGACGGGCCAGACGGTAACGGAAGTCCGCCAACACCTGGTTGAAACTGGTTTCCGCTTCGGTCAGACGGGTACGCAGGGTTCTGGGCTTGATCCCCAGGCGTTCTGCCACCGCGTCCAGTGTCACCTCACCACTGTCCAGCAGTTCGGCAATAATGCGCTCCACCTGCCCCACAATGTCCTTCTTCTCCAGCCGGGCAACCTGCTCACTGGCCAGACGTTCGTGCAAGTCCAGCAGTTCCGGCTCCGCATGGGGGGACGGATGATCCAGCAGGGACAGGGGGAAATACAGCCGGTTTTCCTCGGCACCAAACACCACTTCGCAGCCCAGCACTTCCGCCACATGCTCCTGGCCTTCCTCACGCTCGTGCTCAAAATCAACCCGGGAAGGACGGAAACGGTTATCGGTGATGGAATGGAAAAAAGTAATCAGCCCCTGAACAAAGCACTCATTGAAATGGCGCAACCGGCGCACTTCATCCGAGGCCGTATCCAGAACCATGCAGGCCTCGTTATTCACAATACAGAATCCGGTATTGGCGGCATCGCTCAGCAAACGCTGGTAATTCTGGGCACGCCGCAGGCCTTCACCGAAAGTGGGGCTACTGAGAAACAGATACTCCAGCACCTGGCCCTTGTACACAGGGAGCAACTGCCCCAGATGCAGGCCAATGTCAGGATCCCCGGATACATCTTCCACCGCCTGCCAGAAATAGAGCTGCGCGCTGTGTGGTGTTCTCAACTGCTCCGTATAGACATAGTTTTCATCAACGCCAAGGCGGCTGAAAATGGCATCGGTATCAATACCGGACTTTTTCATCGCCTCATAGATCAGGCGTAACATCACTCCCGCGTCACGAAGTTCCTGCATAAGATCCCGCTTTTATTATTCATTTAATGACATCCTGACCTGCCAGACATACACCGCGACAGATCAGGTCAATGCCCGGCCGGCCCGGGTTTGCCAAACTGGACCACTTGCGGCCTGTGTCCAGCACATTACCGGGAAAATTCAATACCTTTCCCGGCAAATACTTGCACTCTTTGTGATATGAATCACATATTAGAGCATATCAGGCCGTGGGCGCACAGTTGTACCGAAATGAAAAAATAGACCACATACATGTGACTTTTTTGTTATTTGCCACACAAAAACGCCTGAAGGCGGGACAAATACCAACATGACAGATACTTTTATTTACCGCCAGTCGCCACCAGCTCTGCTCCCCATGTATGCCCGGGCGGTGCTGCCCAGACCCGCCGCCAGTCACGATGCCACCATTCCGGCACTGAGCGCCCGCCTGCTCGGAGTTGCCACCAATACACCGGCCCTGACCAGGTACAGAAAAGTCTGCCAGTTCGGTAACAGCTCCCAGGTTCCGCTGACCTGGCCCCATGTCCTGGCCTTCCCTCTGCACCTGAAACTGCTCACTGATGCCCGCTTTCCCCTGCCCCTGCTGGGCCTGGTTCACCTGCGCAACAGCATTACCCAGCACCGGGAGATAGGGTTGGGGGAAAATCTGGATATCCTGGTTCGCCTGGGCAACCAGCAAAGGACCCGACGGGGCATCGAATTTGACCTGATCACGGAAGCCTATTGCTCTGGCCGTCTGGTGTGGGAAGAAACCAGCGTTACCCTGTTCCGGCAACCGGAACAGAATCCTGACCGGGAACAGCCCAGAACCAGACCATCGGAGCCACCCTGCTTCCCCAATAGACTGGAGGTCCGGGCTCCGGAAAATACCGGAAGACAATATGCTGCGGTTTCCGGAGACAGGAACCCCATCCACCTGCACGCATTGACCGCAAAGGCTTTCGGTTTTCCCCGGGCCATCGCCCATGGCATGTGGAGTCTGGCCCACTCCGTGGCATTACTGGAGCAGCAGGATGGCTGGAAACCCGGAGCCATGAAGGTGGAGTGCCAGTTCAGGAAACCGCTGCTGCTTCCGGGCAAGGCCAGGCTGAACTGGCAGAACGGAACATCGGGGATCGACTATCAGTTGCTGAATGATCAGGGAGATGCCCCCTGCCTGAGCGGCCAGATTCACTGGCTCTAGCCCTCAGACAGAAAAGCCGGGGTGCAGGGTCAGTCCTGTGATGACGGGGCGTCAGGGTGTTCCTGGCCCTCTTCTGCCGGCTGAGCGGCAGCCACCGGCAGGGTGAAGAAGAAGCAGGCACCGCCGTCCTGGGGGCGCTCAAAGCCGATTTCTCCACCCTGGGCCTGGATCAGGGAACGACAGGTTGCCAGCCCAATGCCCATCCCCTCATCCTTGGTGGTATAGAACGGCAGGAACAGGCGGTCTTCGGCATCCTCCGGCAGGCCGACACCATGGTCCCGGACCTGGATTCTGACACAGCCGGAATCCGCCATGCCGGCACTGACCTCGACTGGTGCGGAATTGCCCGCACTGTGGGTTGCCTCCAGAGAGTTGCGGATCAGATTGAGCGCCACCTGCTGTACCTGGATGGGGTCGGCCAGAACGTCCGGCAGATCCTCCGGCACAGAGACCTCGATGCCGCCCTCGTTGTTGCGCATATCCACTTCCGCAAACTGCCGGGTATCTTCCAGCAGAGCTGCAACCGAAATCACTTCCTTGCCGGTAGCCGGTTTTTTCATAAAGCGGCGGATACGCCGGATGATTTCACTGGCACGGTGGGACTGGGCCTCGATCTTGTCGAGGGTTTCCAGCAACAGACCTGTGTCCGGAGCTTCCTTGGCCATGATGCGCTTGGAAACCCGGGCGTAGTTGGTAATGGCGGTCAATGGCTGGTTCACTTCATGGGCAAAGCCCGCAGCCATCTCACCCATGGTGGTCAGCCGTGAGGCATGGGCCAGCTGGTCCCGCTGTTCCTGAACCAGGCGCCGGGCCTCTTCAAGTTCGGCCTCACTCTCAAGCTCCGGAGTGATGTCCCGAAACACCACCACGGCTCCCTGCAGCTGCTCACCATCCAGCTTGGGAGTGGCACGGTATTCCGCAGGAAAACACTGACCGTCCCGCCGTTTCATGCGGATATTGCGCTGGCTCTCCTCCACCCCACGGCAACAGGTGGCGCGGACCGGTAAACCGTCCGGGTCGTCATCGCAGGTGGCAAAGTGGATGGCAAAGAAATCCTGGCCAACAAGATCTTCCACCGGGCAGCCCATGATCCTTGCGGCGGCCGGGTTGGCAAATTCGATAATCCCGTTTTCATCCAGCCCGTAGATGCCCTCGCTGATGGAGTTGAGGATCAGGGCCTGGTCACCCTGCAGCTCCCGGTTACGGGCCTGCAGCTCCCGCTCCAGACGGATAACCCGGGCATGGGTATTGACCCGGGCGATGACTTCCTGGGACTGAAAGGGTTTGGAAATATAGTCGGCGCCGCCCAGGGCAAAGCCCTTGACCTTGGCCTGGAGGTCATCCAGTGCTGACAGGAAGACCACCGCACAATCCGCCGTCTGCGGATCAGACTTGATACGCTGGCACACCTCGTATCCGTCCATCTCCGGCATCATGATATCCAGCAGAATCACTTCCGGCTGGTGACGGCTGGCCAGATCCAGGGCCTTCTCCCCTTCATTGGCAATAAGCAGGCGGTAGCCTTTATCCTTGAGGGTTTCATAGAGGACTTTCAGGTTCTGGGGATTGTCATCCACAAGCAGAACCGTCACCTCTGCATTCTCACTGACAGATTCGGTCATAGTGTGCCGGGCCGTTGAAAAACATTACCGCATCATGGCGAGGTGTTCACCGCGCGTCGATAAGGTCCTTTACGGACAGAACCATGCGCACCAGGTGTGCGAGGGAGTGGGTTCCCATCTTGTGCATCACCCTTGAGCGATGGATTTCCACCGTGCGCTGGCTGATTTCCAGCTCGATGGCAATGACCTTGTTGGCCTGACCGGCAATCATGCGATCCAT
>JBFHSI010000176.1:0-6442 GCA_041591245.1 Marinobacter sp. | reverse complement strand
GTGGACCGGATGACCAATGACAAGCCCTCCCCGCAGCTGCTGGCCGCCGCCAGATCCGGCAAACTCCGGGACGAATCCGGCAATATCCGGATTCCCACCGAGGAAGAACTGCTGGAACAGCTGGTGCGCAAGGACAACCAGGGCCAGTACATGAGCCCCTATACCAGCGATGACGTACTGGCCGAGTGGGTCAACTCCGCCATCAATGCCAACATAGGCGCCACCGCCGGAACCGGAATCGGTGCCGTCGCCGGTGCCTATGCGGCCGAGAAGGCCCTGGACTTCGTACCCTTCGGCCTGGGCGGCCTGGTTGGAGGCGCCGTGGGTGCCGAGATTGGTAAAAGTGTTGGCCGGGAAACCGCCATTTCCGCCTCCGGCGGCTGGGAAGCCATCAAGGCAAGTTCCGACCGCAGCTTCAATTCCCTGGCTGATATGGCCCGTTACCTGAAAGCAAAATATGGCCATACCGGCAACTTTTCCGAGGCCATAGCCGCCACCAAACAGGTCTACCCGGAACTTGCCCAGCACTTCTGATAGCCGGAGCCGACAGGCTCCTTAACCGAATTATGCCTTCCTCCGGGAAGGCCCGATCACTCTGATGGAGAATTCCCATGCGTTCCTTTACTCCCGCGGCCAAAGCCGCCGGTCTGCTGCTGGCAGCCAGTCTGGTAACCGCCTGTGCCAGCCCCATTGATAACAGCCGTGGCAAAGCCACTGTGTACGAAGATGTCTCAACCACCGGCCGTGTCGGCGGTGTCGGCATTGAAAGCCAGGACGTTGTCGGTGTTACCGATGCCATGATGCGGGACATGCTGGCCAATCCCATACTGGCCGGGCGCTCGGTGCCACCCCGAATCATTATCGACAACCAGTACATGCGCAACGAAAGCTCGTCGGTCATCAACACCAACATGCTCACCGACCGGCTGCGTATCGAACTCAACCGCGCCGCCAACGGCCGGATGATCTTCGTGGGCCGGGAATATGCCGGCATGGTCCAGAAAGAACGGGACCTGAAGCGTGACGGCGCCGTGGATGGCGGCACCATCCGTTCCACCGCTGCCCAGGCCGGTGGCGATTACCGTCTGGCCGGTCGTATCACCTCTCTGGACGCCACCGACCGTGGTGATGGCACCCGCTCCCGTTACAGCCAGATCACTTTTGAAATGGTAGACCTGGAACTGGGCACCATTGTCTGGAGCGGTCTGTATGAAATGCGCAAGGCGGGACGTGATGATGTGGTCTATCGCTAGACGATCAGCGCCCGTACTCACCGGTGCCCTGCTGGCCGCCAGCCTCACCGGCTGCGCCACCGGGCCCAAGACCTATGACCGGGCCACCCTGAGCGGGGCAGAGGAAGCATCGCTGATTGCCGGCCGGCCGGCGGCATTGCAGCAGGATTACCGGAATCTGTACGAAGAAGGCCAGCGCAATGAGGTGCTGAATCTGATGGAAATCGGCCTGAAGTCCTACCGGGCCGGTGACACAGATGAGGCGCGCCGCACCCTGGACCGGGCCCGGACCATTATTGAAAGCGTATACGCCGATAACGAAGCGGCCCGCAAGGCCCGCAGTGTGTGGTACGAGGAAGCGGAAAAGGACTTCAAGGGCGAGCCCTATGAACGGTCCATGGTCTACCTGTACCTGGGGCTGCTGTTCCTGGAACAGGGTGATTACGGCAATGCCCGCGCCAGCTTTATCGGTGGCCTGCTGCAGGACGCCTTTGCGGAAGAAGAACAGAACAGCGCCGATTTCGCCGCCCTGCTGTACCTGGCAGGCTGGGCCGCCAGACAGATGGGCAGCCCCCAGCTGGCCGAACAGCACTTCAATGAGCTGCTGGCATTCCGTCCCGATGCCCCAATTCCCGGTGACGACGACAATGCCCTGCTGATTGTGGAAACCGGCAAGTCCCCCCGCAAACTGGGTGACGGTGTCGGCCACTATCAGCTGGTGTACCGTCGCGGCAAGAATTTCCGGGACCAGGGCGCCCAGTGGCTCGACGGCAATACCTGGGAAACGGTTTACCCCATGGAGGATATCTTCTTCCAGGCTTCCACCCGGGGTGGCCGGGCCATTGACCGGATTGTGGAAGGCCAGGTCCAGTACAAGGAGAACACCCGGGCCCTGGGTACCAACCTGAGCTCGGTCAGCCAGGACAGCGTGATCGCCGGGGCCAGTGCTGCCGCCGGAGGTGTTTTTGCTGCCGGCTATGCCGCCATCAGTCTGGTCAGTGTGGCCGCCCAGGGCATGTCCGCCTCCGCCGTTGTGCGGGCGGATATCCGCTACTGGAAATCCCTGCCGGATACCCTGCACATCATACCGGTCCATGCCGAACCCGGGCAGCGGGTGGACGTACGCTTCCTGGATAACCGGGGGCAGCCCATACCGGGAATGACCGACACGGCAGAATTCCGCTTCGATGAATATGGACGGGGACTGGCCCTCGCCACCTCACAACGCCCGTAATCCGTTACCGGCAGAAACAGGAGATAACTCCATGTACAGATCACTGATTGCTCTTGCCGCAGCCATGCTGCTGGTCACCGGCTGCGCCACCATGTCGGCGGATTCGGTAAAACTGACCGAACGCAGTGCCCCACTGGAATACAATTCCGTGGTGTTCACCGATTACAACCTGAGCCGGTCCTGGGACCGGGGCTTTCTGGGTTCCGGAAACGTTTACCGCCTGACGGTGGAGAAACACGGCCAGCGGCCAACGGCAACCGGGACAACAGAAGTCTTTGTGGTTCTGCGCAACCACACCGACTACGACTACCAGGTCGAAGCCCGCACCAGCTTTGTGGACAGAGACGGAGTACCCGCCGATGTCAAACCTGTATGGCAGCGCTCCACCATTCCCGCCAACAGCGTCGGTGTCTACAAGACCCTGTCCACCAGCACCCAGCCACTGCAGTATCGCGTGGAAGTGCGGGAGATCCGGTGATGAACAGACCACTGACTGCAGTTGCACTGTCATTGCTGATAGGAACAGGTTCAGCCCTGGCCGCCGGTGACCATGCCGCAGCCCCGATGATGGCCAGCCCCCAGAAACCCCTGACCGAGGACGACCTGCGCAATGAGGCCAATGCCCCCCAGCGCAGCGAATCGGCGGAAAGCATTATCGAACGCTTCAAGTCCGGGTTCGGCCGCAGCAACCCCCACATTGCCGTGTTCTGGAACCGGGATTTCAGTGAACAGGTCAGTGACTGGGCCAGCACCCGGCGTATCGTGGTGTCCGGCAAAGGCCATCTGCAAGGGGAAGTGCCCGACGGCAAGGTACAGCTGGATGGCAACGGCAGCCAGGCGGCCCAGGCGGAATTCCGCAGTGCCGGCGCCAGTGCTAAAAACACCGCGCCGGCCTTTGACCTTCAGGCCGGCTTCGTAAATCAGCTGGGGGCTGCCGGAGTCCAGATACTGGACCGCACCGCCATCATGCGTATTACCGACAACGCACTGGAAACCGGGGATTTCTCCCGGCTGTCACCGGATCAGGCCCGACTGGAAATGCGGGCCCTGGGGGAACATGCCGATTACCTGCTGGAGCTGAGTCAGGTGAAGAGCAAGGAGTTCCATATCCGCGTTCTGGATGTCCGCAATGGCTCGGTGCAGACCATGCTCAGTTCCAATGGCCGGCCACCGGAATCCGACAAAGACCGGCGCTGGGTAGCCACCGATCACGGCTTCGAGAAGCGCAAACACCGGGTGACCCTGGCGGATGTGGGCCAGGAACTGGCCCTGCAGACCCTGGCCAGTATGGCTCAGTGAATACCTGCGCCGGCTGATTCAGCCCCCCGGTGCCCGGCCGAAGGCCGGCGCACCGGGAAGTTCCGGTACTAGTCCGTCGTATCCTTGCTGCCGCTATCCGCCAGCATCTCCGACAAACGTCTGTCCTTGGCCTGCCACTGCTGGGCCAGCCAGTCCTTCACATTCCTGCGGTGCTCGGCATCGGAAGAGTAGTCCCGCCCCCGGAGATGTTCCGGAATCGCCACCGTGTGCACTTCCATGCGCACCTCTTTGACCTGTCCGCACAGGAAATCCCAGAAGGTGGGCGCGCCGCCCGGGTAGGCAATGGTCACATCCACCAGGGTCTGTATGGCATCGCCCATGGCGTCCAGCACAAAGGCCACCCCGCCTGCCTTGGGCACCAGCAGGTGCTGGTAGGGGGATTTCTGCTGATCGTGCTTGGCCCGGGTGAAACGGGTGCCTTCCACAAAATTCATCACACTTACCGGGGTATAGCGGAACTTCTCGCAGGCAATGCGGGTGGCGCGCAGGTCTTCACCCCGTTTTTCCGGATGCCGGATCAGGTATTCCCGGGTGTAGCGTTTCATGAACGGGAAATCCAGCCCCCACCAGGCCAGCCCGATTACCGGTACCCAGATCAGCTGCTGCTTCAGGAAAAATTTGAGGAACGGCGCCTTGCGGTTGAACACCCGCTGCATCACCAGAATATCCACCCAGCTCTGGTGGTTACTGAGCACCAGGTACCAGCTCTCCCGCTTCAGCTCTTCCGCCCCCTGAACTGACCAGCGGGTATTCTGGGTCAGTTTCATCCAGCCGGTATTGCAGGCCACCCAGGCTTCGGCGATGGCAATAATGAGCCGGGTACAGAGCACCCGGAAACCCTTGTGGGGAATGATCAGCTTCAGTACGGCCGGAATATACAGCAGTATGCACCAGAACAGGGTGTTGATTCCCAGCAGGATGGAATTGATCACACCGATAATGGGAGCGGGTAGGAAACTGAGCATAATCTTCCTGTTATGGTTGTAGTGTCCGATGGGATGGCCATGATAACAACCACGGGCAGCCTTGGGCAGTGGCAGCAGGTGACCATCTTGCCCGGGGCCTGCAGACACAGCTGCCATAGCCGGAAATCCCCTGCGGGCTTATGGTAGCCCCCGGTGTCCGGAGCACCCGGACCTGGTCCCAGGCCTGCAGGAATAATGTCATGAACCGTTTGCTCAGATCCGTTGCCCGTACCACCGCCGGGCTCGCCCGCCACACAGGCAACTATGCCGGCAATGCCTTCGACCGGGTATTCCGGGCCGGCACTCTGGTTCAGGCCGGACAGACGCCCTTCGATACCCTGCACAGCAACGGACTGGTCAGCCTTCGCTACTATCCTCCGCTGCAGGAAGACAGCATCGACCTGGACGGCGAGGTGATCGCCACCGAAGCCCGCACACACCGCACCCCCGTGGTCATAGTGCCGCCACTGGCGGTGAACATGCTGATCTACGACCTGTTTCCCCAGCGCAGCCTGGTGAGGTTTCTGCGAGCCAGGGGCTTTGAGGTCTACCTGATCGACTGGGGCATGCCCCGGCGGGAACACAGCCACTACAACCTGCACACCTATGTCTCCGAGCTGCTGCCGGAATACCTGAACCGGGTGCGGGAGCACAGCGGCGAGCAGGAACTGAGCCTGCACGGCTGGAGCATGGGCGGCATGTTCACCCTGTTCTACACCGCCCTCAGCAATGACCAGCATGTGCGCAACGCCATTATCCTGGGCTCCCCCATCGACAGCCACGCCTCCGGCCTGATCGGCCTGCTCAACCGGCGGGTGGCCGATGTGGCCGACCTTATCCGCAAACGTACCGGCTTCCGTATCCACAACCTGGAGCCAGGCTGGTTCCACTCCCCCGGCTGGGCCAATACCCTGGGCTTCAAGCTCACCAATCCCATCGGCAGTGTCATGAGTTACTGGGAGCTGGTCGTCCGTCTGGGCGACCGGGAGTTTGTCACCAATCACGCCACCACCTCGGCATTTCTGGACCGGATGGTGGCCTACCCGGGCGGCATCATTCAGGACACCATGGTGCGGGTGTGGATCGACAATCAGCTTTCCGGCGGGGAAATCCAGATCGGCGACGACATCGCCCGGCTGCAGAATGTCAGCGCCAACCTGCTGGCCATTGCCGGCAGCAGCGATACCCTGGTCACCCCGGGTGCCGCCAAACGGGTTATGGACCATGTCAGCTCCACGGATAAAACCTTCCGGGTGGTGCCCGGCGGCCATATGGGTATTCTAGCCGGCAGCAAGGCGCCCCGGGAAAGCTGGCTGGAAATGGCCCGGTGGCTGGCGGAACGCTCCGACTGAGGGCTGCCGCCAGTACCAATAACCGGTTTCAGAGCCGGGTGACAGCTTCCGGCAATTCGGCCAGGCTTGCAATCACCGCAGAGGGTTCAATGCCCCAGTCATCGAATACCCGGCTCGCCTCCCGTTTTACCCAGATGCCCTGCAAGCCCGCCGCGCGCGCACCAATCACATCCCAGGCATTGCTGGAAACCAGGCACAGGGGCTGGTCCCAGGCCCCGGTGGCCCTGCGAACATAGGCATAGACGGCGGGATCCGGCTTGAAGCTGCGCACATCATCCACCGACACCAGGCCATCGAACCAGGGCAGCAGATTGCTGTGCCCCAGCACCTGATTCAGAG
>JBFHSI010000175.1:0-6501 GCA_041591245.1 Marinobacter sp. | reverse complement strand
TCCAGCTGGTGCTGGCAGTTCTGGGCAAGCTACTGCTCCGATATCAGCATGGCCCCCAGGGCGCCAGCCCCCCTGAATGCGGAAAATCTGGGTATCTGGCTGGAACACCTGACCCGCACCAGCAACCCGGAACCCGTCACCGCCCGTATGACCAACGATGGCCTGTATGTGCTGCCCCTGGCCGGGGAAGTGGAGGGCAAGACCATCAAGCACAATGGTTTTCTGCGGGATCTTGCCGCCACTTCCCGGGGCATTCCGGGGGTGGCTCTGGCCATCTGGCAGCGGGCCCTGCGTGCCCGCCCGGAAGATGACACGGAACTGGATGAGACAGACGGAGATGAGCATACCGGGGCCAGCCGCTCCCGGTGCTGGCTGGTACCTCTGAGCCAGCTCAGTCTTCCGGCCATGCCCCAGTCTGCGGACCGGGGCCATGGGCTGGTGCTCCATGCCCTTCTGCTGCACGACGGGCTGACTGTCCCGGACCTGTCCCTGGTTACCGGGATGTCCGGCCATGAGCTGGCCCATGCCCTGGCACGGCTGCAGCGGGCGCAGATTGTTACCGACGGGGACAGCGGGGGTGACTGGCATGTCACCGCCCTGGGCTATCCGGCGGTGCGGCGCTATCTGCAGAGCTGGGGCTATCCGGTGGATCACTTCTGAGGGATGAGATAATGGGCGATTTCGGAATCAAGGAAGCATTTTCCTCCATGACCTCCCAGGCGGTGCTGGAAGCACTGCTGGTGATTGTCGTGGCATCCGGGGTTATCGTACTGATTCAGAAACTGCTGCCCCGGCTGGCATCGAAACTGGGAGGCAAGCCCCGGCTGTATCTGCTGGCCCTGGTACCCCTGCTGCGGCTGGTGATTATTGTCGGCACCTTTATTCTGATAGTGCCTATCCTGATCGAGCCCTCGTTCGAGAATATGGTGGCGATTTTCGGGGCCCTGGCTCTGGCTCTGGGGTTTGCTTTCAAGGATTACGCCAACAGTCTGATCGCAGGCATTGTGATTCTTTATGAAATGCCCTACCGTCCCGGGGACTGGATCGAAGTGAACGGTCAGTATGGCGAGGTCCGCTCTATAGGAACCCGGGCCGCCAAGATAGTGACAGCGGACGATTCCGTGGTCATCATCCCCCACAACACCCTGTGGAATGCACTCATCGCCAATGGCAATGATGGCTCGGACAATCTCATGTGCGTGGCCAGATTCCACCTGCAGCCCGGGCACGATGTCCGGCAGGTGCTGGACCTGCTGCGGGATGTGGCCTATACCAGCCCCCTGACCCGGACCTGGAAGCCGGTGGTGGTGACTGTGGCGAACCAGCCCTGGGGGATGAGTTACGCACTGAAAGCCTATCCGCTGGAGCCCAAAGACCAGTTCCGCTTCATTACCGAACTGACCGCCAGTGCCTGCGCCGCTCTGCAGGCCCGGGGTATCGGTCTGGCTTCGGTTCCGGTCTCGGTGGCCGAGCCGACCTGATCCGGTCCCGGATATTGTTACAGCCTGGCAGGTGCTTCCTGCCTTCAGTTGGCGGAGTATTTTCATGAAAAACCAGAAGCAGGCCATGTTCTATGGCCTGGCCACGGTTCTGCTCTGGTCCACGGTGGCCACAGCCTTCAAGCTGGCGCTGGTGGAACTGGCCCCCATACAGATGCTGCTGGTGGCCTGCGCCTCCTCGGTGCTGGTGATCGCCATAATCCTCGGAATCCAGGGGCGGCTGCACCTGGTTCTTGAGCTGAGTGGCCGGCAGTATCTGCAGTCCCTGGGTATGGGGCTGATCAATCCCTGTCTGTACTACTTCGTTCTGTTCGGTGCCTTCGAGCGTCTGCCGGCCCAGGAAGCCCAGCCCCTGAATTACACCTGGGCCCTGGTTCTGGCCTATCTGTCGGTGCCTTTTCTGGGGCAGAAGCTGCGCCGGCTGGATGTGCTGGCGGGGCTGGTGTGTTACGCCGGAGTTCTGGTCATTGCCACCAGGGGGGCGGTCACTTCCCTGAGTTTCTCGGACCCGGCTGGTGTTGCACTGGCCATTGGCAGCACTCTGATCTGGGCATCCTACTGGATACTGGCGACCCGGGACCGGCGGGATCCGGTGGTGGGGCTTTTCCTTAACTTCCTTTTCGGGCTGCCGGTGATTGCTCTGGCCTGTGTTCTGACCACCGGCTTCAGCCTGCCGTCCACAACCGCGCTGGCTGCGGCGGTGTACGTGGGCGTGTTCGAAATGGGCATCGCCTTTGTACTCTGGTCTTTTGCCATGAAAAAGGCGGAAAACACCTCAAAGGTGAGCAATCTGATTTTTATTTCGCCCTTCCTGTCCCTGGGGTTTATCCATTTCATCCTCGGTGAAGACATTCTCATGTCCACCTATGGGGGACTGGCGCTGATTGTGTCCGGGCTCTGGTTGCAGCAGAAGAAGGTGCGTATCCGGGAGGAGGGGCTGGTTGGTGAGTCGTGAATGGTTCCTGTACCTGGTCCGGACCTCCGGCGGGGCCCTGTATACCGGCATTTCCACCAATGTGGACCGGCGTTTTTCCGAACATCAGGCCGGCGCTCCCAAGGGAGCCCGGGCGCTCCGGGGCAAGGGGCCTCTGGAGCTGGTATTCCGGTCTCCGGCCGGAGACCGCAGTCGGGCTTCCCGCCTGGAATGGCAGGTCAAACAGTGGCCCCGGAGCCGCAAGGAAGCACTGGTCCGGGGTGACATCAGCCTGCCAGATGACCTCTGATATGGTTGCCGGCAGTGGTTACCGCCTCAGTGGCCCGAGCCAGCTGGCCACTGTGTATCTGAAAGACATGCCAGAGACCGTTATAGATTTCCAGTGAGGTGCTGACACCATCCCTCCGGGCGGTTGTGGCCAGGCGCTCGGAATCGTTCAGCAGTATCTCGTCGCTGCCCACCTGGATCAGTATGGGGGGCAGGCCCCGGAGGTCGCCAAAAACCGGGGACAGCAGCGGGTTGTCCAGGGCTTCTGTACCGGCGTAGAGGGCAGCACACTTCTCGGTCCAGCGAAGCTGCAATACGGGTTCCCGTTCCGGGGAGTAAACCTGGGAATGGGTCAGGTCCACCCAGGGGGAAAACACGGTAATGGACGACGGCAGGGGCAGCCCCTTGTCCCGCAGGCGCATGGCCAGGGCAACACTGAGGCCACCACCGGCAGAATCGCCGGCTACCGCCATCTGCTCCGGTCTGAAACCCCTTTCGATCAGGGCCATCCAGGCCGCTTCGGCATCATCCAGGGCGGCCGGGAACGGATGCTCCGGCGCCAGCCGGTAATCCGGTGTAAATACCTCGCAGCCACTGGCTTTGGCCAGATGGCCGGTCAGCCCACGGTGGGTGCTGGCGGAGCCGATTACATAACCGCCGCCATGGAGATACAGCAGGGCCTGTTCCGGGGTTTCACCAAAGCCGGAACGGATAGCGGCAATGCCGGCCAGGCTGTCCTGTTCGAACCGGCAGCCCCGGGGGGGCATGGAGCTGCGATAGGCCTGGGCCGTCAGGGTCCGTTGCAGGCCTATCGGGACTGCCGGGTTCAGCATGGGCCGGACCAGCCAGCTTGTGGTATTGCGCAGGCTGGCTTCGAGAAGGTGTTGCAGCATCTGTGTTCTACTCCCACTATGGGTTAGGATGACAGCGGAAAAATGTTTCATTAATCATGACAGGCGTTTAACTCTACGTGTACTGGAAAACCGATACCATAGAAATACCCGATTGGGACAGACACTCCCTGCTGGAGCGGCTTGAGCCATTTGACCCGGAAACGGGTGGTCCGTTACCAGAGGATATGGAAGGATACTGTCGCTTCTATGGTCTGGATCTGTGGGTGGAGCATCCGGAGGTTTCCTACCATCAGGGCTATGTGAATTCCGGCCCTCACCAGGTGATGGTGCATTATTACCGGCTGCCGGAATCCGGTGAAAACCGGGGAACCATATTTATCCTGCACGGCTATTTTGACCATGTGGGCCTGTACAGCCAGCTGATAGAGCGTTGCCTGGGTTGTGGTTTTGATGTTCTGGCCTATGACCAGCCGGGCCACGGGCTGTCCAGCGGCACTCCGGCGGCCATTGGCAGTTTTCTGGAATACCAGCGGGTACTGACGGAAGTGATGGCCTATGTGGACGGAAAAATCCGGGGGCCCTGGTTTGCAGTTGGTCAAAGTACCGGCGGAGCCATACTGATAGACTACCTGCTATCCAATCGACACTCTCGGGCCACATCCCGCTTCCGCAAAGTGGTTCTGCTGGCGCCTCTGGTCCGGCCCAAGGGCTGGCTGGGTGCCAAGGTGCTGCACAGCATTGTCCGGCCGTTTATTACCCGCTGGCGCCGGGTGTTTGGCGCCAACAGCAGCAATGCCCGGTTCCTGCAGTTTCTCCGGGAGCACGACCCGCTGCAGGCGCGGGCAGTCCATGTGGACTGGGTAACGGCACTGAGGCGCTGGGTACCCCATATAGAATCGGCGCATCCGGTGGACTTTCCGGTTACTGTGGTGCAGGGGGAAATGGATCAGACGGTGGACTGGGAGCACAATCTCCGTATCATCCGTAACAAGTTTTCCTCCGTTGAGGAAGTGAGAATCCCGAACGGACGTCACCATCTGGTGAATGAAGCTCAGGATTTGCAGGCGACGGTATTCAATGCCGTACTGGATACGTTCATGACTGAGTCTGTGGCAACGAAAGAAAAAACACAGGCAAGCCAACCCTAACCAGATTTTGGAGACAATGGTGAAGAAAACAATTCTCGCATTTGCGGTCGCGACGGTAACCCTGAGTGGCTGTATGACCTACGATCCATATACCGGTGAGGAAAAAACTTCCAACGCCACAACCGGCAGTATCATCGGTGCCATCGGTGGTGCGGCTATCGGTGCTGCCACGTCCAGCAAGAAAGACCGGGCCAAGGGTGCTCTGATCGGTGCAGCCGGTGGTGCCGCCATCGGTGGTGGTATCGGTTACTATATGGACAAGCAGGAAGCGGAACTCCGCCACAAGCTGGAAGGTACCGGTGTCCGTGTGGTGCGCAATGGTGACCAGATCCAGCTGGTGATGCCGGGCAATATCACTTTTGATGTGAACCAGTCCTCTATCCGTCCTTCCTTCACCGGAACCCTGGAATCTGTGGGCCTGGTGCTGAAAGAGTATGACAAGACCATTATCCAGATCGAAGGCCATACCGACAGCTCCGGCTCTGACAGCTACAACCAGCTGCTGAGTGAGCGTCGGGCCAGTTCTGTCCGTGACTTTTTGCTGAACCAGGGCATTGAGCCCAAGCGTACCCGGGCAGTGGGTTACGGCGAGCGTTATCCGGTAGCCTCCAACGATACAGCAGCCGGTCGTGAGCAGAACCGCCGGGTAGAGCTGACCCTGATCCCCATGGAATAAGGGCGCATCGGAAGCATAAAAAAACCGGAGCCATGGCTCCGGTTTTTTTATGGGCGGTCAGGCCTCAGAACAGGACCCGGCAGCGGATGGTGCCAGGCACCTGCCGCAGTTTTTCCAGGGCCAGTTCGCCATAGGCCTTGTCCACATCAACGACCACATAGCCGATATCCTTGCGGGTTTGCAGGTACTGGCCACAGATGTTGATGCCATTGTCCGAGAACACATGGTTGATCTTGGACAGGACGCCCGGCACGTTCTCGTGAATATGCAGCAGACGGTGCTGGTTCGGGTGTGAAGGCAGTGCCACTTCCGGGAAGTTGACGGAAGAAACGGACGTACCGTTGTCACTGTACATGATCAGCTTTTCTGCCACTTCACGGCCGATGTTTTCCTGGGCTTCCATGGTGGAGCCACCCACGTGGGGAGTCAGGATCGCGTTGTCGAATTCCCGCAGCGGGGATACGAACTCCTCGTCGTTGGACTTGGGCTCAACCGGGAACACGTCTACAGCGGCACCCAGCAGCTTGCCGCTGCGCAGGGCTTCGGCCAGGGCATCAATGTCCACAACGGTGCCCCGGGAAGCGTTCATCAGGATGGAGCCGGACTTCATCTGTTCGAACTGCTCGGCACCAAACATGTATTTGGTGGCCGGAGTCTCGGGAACATGCAGGCTGACTACATCGGCAATGTTGAGCAGCTCTTTCAGGGTTCCCACCTGGGTGGCGTTACCGATCGGAAGCTTGGACACCACATCGTAGAAGTAGACATCCATGCCCAGGGCTTCTGCGAGCACGCTGAACTGGGTACCAATGCTGCCGTAACCGATAATCCCCAGCTTTTTGCCGCGGATTTCATAGCTGTTCTTGGCAGATTTGATCCACTGTCCCCGATGGGCCTTGGCGCTTTTTTCCGGAATACCGCGCAGCAGCATGATGGCCTGGGCGAGAACCAGTTCCGCCACGCTACGGGTGTTGGAGTAGGGGGCGTTGAATACAGCGATCCCGCGGCGGGTGGCCGCCTGCAGGTCCACCTGGTTGGTGCCGATACAGAAGCAACCCACGGCAACCAGTTTTTTGGCCGCCTCAAATACTTTCTCTGTCAGCTGGGTACGCGATCGGATACC
>JBFHSI010000174.1:0-6508 GCA_041591245.1 Marinobacter sp. | reverse complement strand
GATGGCGCTTGGTTGAATAGTTCAGCAGTTCCGGATGGGAGGGCACGAAGCTGGTATCGAACTTGCCGCGGATAAAGTCCGGATGTTCCAGTATCTGCTGGTAGTAACTGGCTGTGGTGCGGATGCCGTGCAGGCGCATGTCATCCAGGGCTCGTCGGCTGCGGGCAATGACTTCCTCCCAGGTCAGGGCCCAGACCACCAGTTTCAGACACATGGAATCGTAGTAAGGGGGGATTTCGTAGCCGGTATAGATGGCGGTATCCACCCGCACTCCGGGGCCGCCGGGGGCATAGTAATGGGTGATGCGTCCGAAACTGGGCAGAAAATCGTTTTTTGGATCTTCCGCATTGATGCGGAACTGCAGGGCGTAGCCCCGGAACTGTATGTCTTCCTGGCGGTAGCTCAGGGGCAGGCCGGAGGCAATGCGCAGCTGTTCCCGGACAATGTCCACGCCGGTGATGGCTTCGGTGATGGTGTGTTCCACCTGTACCCGGGTGTTCATTTCCATAAAGTAGACTTCGTTGCCGGACAGCAGGAATTCCACGGTACCGGCATTCTCATAGCCAACCGCCTTTGCTGCCCGCACCGCCAGGTCGCCGATGTACTGGCGCTGTTCCGGGGTCAGTTGCGGGCTGGGAGCTATCTCGATCAGTTTCTGGTTGCGGCGCTGGATGGAGCAGTCCCGCTCGAACAGGTGCACCACATTGCCCTGGCTGTCCGCCAGTATCTGCACCTCGATGTGCCTGGGGTTGACGATGCACTTCTCCAGAAACACCTCGGCCGAACCGAAGGCCTTGGTGGCCTCGGAGATGACCCTGGGATACTGGGCGGTCAGTTCCGTGGGAGTATCGCAGCGGCGGATCCCCCGGCCGCCACCACCGGAGGTTGCCTTGATCATCACCGGGTAGCCAATGTCATTGGCCAGCGCCAGAGCCTCGTCCAGATCCGCCAGATTGCCTTCCGAGCCGGGGGTCACCGGGACACCGGCCGCGCGCATGCTGTTGCGGGCCTGGGTTTTGTCACCCATGCCATGGATAACCGAGGCCCTGGGGCCGATGAAACTCAGACCCTTGAGTTCGCACAGGCGGGCCAGTTCGGGGTTTTCCGAAAGAAAACCGTAGCCCGGGTGGATGCCGTCGCAGCCGGTTTCCACCGCCAGGTTGACGATACGGGCCGGGTCCAGATATCCGGCCAGGGGATCCTCGCCCAGACAGTAGGCCTCGTCGGCGCGCTTGACGTGCAGCCCGTAACGGTCAGGTTCTGTGTAGATGGCTACGGAACGTATGCCCATCTCGGCGCAGGCCCGCACGATGCGGACGGCAATTTCGCCGCGATTGGCAATCAGAACTTTCTTCAACATGGGAGGTTCCTCGTGTCTTCGTCCCGAATGAAGGTCAGGAAAAGACTATCGGGATGGAGCTCTAAGGAAAAATTGATATTATTATGCTTATCTATAAGTAATCACTTATGGTTAGCCGGAGTTACCCTGCCTATGCCCCTCAGTATCCAGAATCTGGCCAGTCGCCTGACCTTTCGGCAGTTGCAGGTGTTCAAAGCTGTTTACGACCTGAAGAGCTACAGCAAGGCTGGGGATCTGCTGGGGTTGTCCCAGCCGGCGGTCAGCAGCCAGGTCCGGCATCTGGAGCAGGCCCTGGGCATTCCCCTGTTTGAATATGTGGGGCGGCGTCTGTACTGCACGGCTGCTGGTGAGGAAATGGCCGGCTGTGTCCGTTCCATTTTTGGCGAGCTGGAGCGGGTTCAGAACCGGCTGGCGGCTCTGGAAGGGCAGGTGGCTGGCAATCTGCGGCTGGTAGCGGTCAATACCGCCCAGTATGTGGTGCCTTATCTGCTGAGGGCCTTCCTGCAGCTGAATCCCCAGGTGAGCGTGTCGGTGGCGGTGGTGAACCGGGCCACGGCTCTGCAGCGGCTGAATGACAATGCCGGTGACCTGGTGATCATGGGCATGGTGCCGACAGACCGGCCGCTGGCGTCCCTGCCGTTTCTGGACAACGAGCTGGTGCCGGTAGTGCCTGATGGGCACCCGTTGCTGGCCCGGGAATCGGTGACGGCCCAGGAGTTTCTGGACAGTGAGCTGCTGGTGCGGGAGCCGGGGTCCGGCAGCCGTCTGGCGCTGGAACTGCACTGCCAGCAGCAGCGGTTGCGCCTGGCGGCGGGTATGGAATTTGGTTCCAACGATGCCCTGAAACATGGGGTGCTGGCCGGGCTGGGAGTGGCGGTGCTGCCCAGACTGGGCATAGTCTCGGAGCTGGCACTGGGGCGACTGCACATTGTTTCAGTGCCGGGTTTTCCGTTACGGCGGACCTGGTGTGTGGTCTACCCAAAAGCCAGGTATCCGACACCGGCCATGCGCGCCTTTATTGACTATATCCAGCAGAATATCCGCCAGTTTGAACGCATGTTCCGGGACTGACGGGAAAGGAGGAAAACAGAAGAAGGCACTCACGCAGGGGAACCCCCTGCGTGAGTCGGACCTCAGGCGTCCAGTTTGCGCAACAGAATCTCGTTGAACAGTTTCGGGTTGCCCTGGCCTTTGGAGGCCTTCATCAGCGGCCCCATAAAGCCCCCAAGCATTTTCTTGCGCTTCTTGGGATCCTGTTCCTGCTGGTACTGGGCCACCTGCTCAGGCATTCCCGCCAGAACCTCATCCACCATGGCTTCCAGGGCGCCGGTGTCGGACACCTGTTTCAGCCCTTTGGCCTCGATAATGGCATCCACGCTGTCATTTTCACCCACCCACAGAGCCTCGAATACCTTCTTGGCGCCGGCGGAGGACAGGGTGTTGTCGGCAATGCGCAGCACCAGGTCACCCAGCTGGGCACCGGTGATGGGGGATTGGGCCACGGATTTCTCTTCCGCATTCAGGCGCGCGGAAAATTCACCCTGAATCCAGTTGGCCGCCAGCTTGGCGTCCTTGCCCCGGGCGGCCGCCTGTTCGAAGAAATCGGCCAGGGCCATATCGGTGCTGAGCAGGCCGGCGTCATAATCGTTCAGGCCATACTGTTCCATGAACCGTGCCTTGCGGGCATCCGGCAGCTCTGGCAGGCGGCTACGGGCATCCTCAATAAAGGCTTCGTCAATTTCCACAGGCAGCAGGTCCGGGCACGGGAAGTAACGGTAATCGTTGGCTTCTTCCTTGGTGCGCATGGACCGGGACTCGTCCCGGTCGCCGTTGTACAGGCGGGTTTCCTGTTCGATGCGGCCGCCGTCCTCAAGGATATCCATCTGCCGCTCCACTTCGTGGGCAATGGCCTGCTCCATGAACCGGAAGGAGTTCAGGTTCTTGGTTTCGGTACGGGTACCCAGCTGCTCGGAACCTTTGGGTTTCAGGGAAATGTTTACGTCAAAACGCATGGAGCCCTGGGACATGTCGCCGTCGCAGATACCCAGGGAGGTCACCAGGGTATGCAGTTTTTTCGCGAAGGCCACGGCTTCCTCGGCACTGTTCATGTCCGGTTCGGTGACCACTTCGATCAGTGGGGTGCCGGCCCGGTTCAGGTCGATGCCGGTCATGCCCTGGAAGTCTTCGTGCAGGGATTTGCCCGCATCTTCTTCCAGGTGGGCATGGTGAATGCGGATGCGCTTGGTTTTACCGTCCGCCAGATCGATATCCACATAGCCCGGGCCGACAATGGGTCGTTCCAGCTGGGTGGTCTGGTAGCCCTTGGGCAGGTCCGGATAGAAGTAGTTCTTGCGCTCGAACACCGAACGGCGCTCGATTTCCGCATTAACGGCCAGGCCGAACATCACCGCATAGCGGAAGGCCTGCTCGTTGGGTACCGGCAGGGTGCCGGGCATGGCCAGGTCAACCGCGTTGGCCTGGGTGTTGGGCTCAGCGCCATAGGCGGTGCTGGAGCCGGAAAATATCTTGGTTCGGGTGGCGAGCTGAACGTGGATTTCAAGCCCGATCACAATATCCCATTGCATGTGTCTTTCTCCTGTTCCGGGCTTATTGGGGTTCGCGCAGGTGCCAGTCGGTGACCTGCTGGAACTGATGGGCGGCATTCAGCAGCCGGGCTTCGGAGAAGTAATCCCCGATGATCTGCAGTCCCACCGGTAGGCCATCGACGAAACCGGCCGGTACCGACATGGCGGGAATACCTGCCAGGTTCACCGCAATGGTGAAAATGTCTTCCAGGTACATGGTGACCGGGTCGCTGGTCTTCTCGCCCTGGATAAATGCAGGAGACGGGGAAGTGGGGCTCATCAGCAGGTCCACTTCCTTGAAGGCATTGATAAAGTCCTGCTGGATCAGGCGGCGGACTTTCTGTGCCTTCAGGTAGTAGGCATCGAAATAGCCAGCGGACAGGGCATAGGTGCCCACCAGGATGCGGCGTTTGACCTCGTCACCAAAGCCTTCGGCCCGGGTGCGGGTGTACATGTCCGTCAGGTCTTTGGGGTTGTCGCAGCGGTAGCCGTAGCGTACGCCGTCAAAACGGGACAGGTTGGCGGAAGCCTCTGCCGGGGCGATGACGTAATAGGCGGCGATGGCCAGTTTCGCATTGGGCAGTGAAACCTCCTTCACCGTGGCGCCCAGTTTCTCGTATTCCCGCACAGCGGCCCGGATCTGTTCTTCCATGGCCGGGCTGAGCTGGTCCGAGAAATACTCCCGGGGCAGTCCGATACGCAGACCTTTCAATGGCTCGTTCAGGTTGGCGGTGTAATCCGGCACCTCACGGTCCAGGGAGGTGGAGTCTTTCGGGTCAAAGCCGGCCATGACATTGAGCATCAGCGCATTGTCTTCGGCAGTGCGGGCAATGGTGCCACCCTGATCCAGACTGGAGGCGAAGGCAATCATGCCGTAACGGGATACCCGGCCATAGGTGGGCTTGAGGCCGGTCACACCGCACAGGGCTGCCGGCTGGCGGATAGAGCCACCGGTGTCCGTGGCGGTTGCTGCCGGAACCAGGCGGGCTGCGACAGCAGCAGCCGAACCGCCGGAGGAGCCACCGGGAACCCGCTTTTCACCATGGCTCAGGCCCCAGGGGTTGGTGACCGCGCCGAAGTAGCTGGATTCGTTGGAGGAACCCATGGCGAATTCGTCCATGTTGGTTTTGCCCAGGCACACTGCGCCGGCCTTGCGGAAATTCTCGCTGACGGTGGCGTCGTATGGAGGAACGAAGTTCTCCAGCATTCTGGATCCGCAGGTGGTGCGCACGCCACGGGTACAGAAAATATCCTTGTGGGCAAAGGGTACGCCGGTCCAGGGGGTGGCCTTGCCTTCGGCCCGCTGCTGGTCTGCAGCTCTGGCATCGGCCAGCGCCTGTTCTTCGGTCACGGTAATAAAGCTGTTATAGGTGCCGTCTTCCTGGCGGATTCTGTCGAGGAACTGTTGGGTCAGCTCGACACTGGACACCTTGCCGCTCTCCAGTTCCCGGGAGAGCTCTGCTACGGATTTCTTGTGCATGATAATTCCTGATACCTGTTCGTCAGATCACTCAATAACCCGGGGGACGAGGTAAAGCCCGTTTTCGGTTGCCGGAGCAATGGCCTGGAAGGCTTGGCGCTGGTTGGTTTCGGTGACCTCGTCCGGGCGCAGGCGCTGAACTGCATTCAGCGGGTGGGCCATGGGCTCCACCGAGTCGGTATCGGCCGCGCTGAGCTGATTGACCAGTTCAAGGATGTTGCCCAGGTCTATTTCAAGAGCCGGGATCTGCTCCTCCTGCAGGCGGATGCGGGCAAGCACAGCCACCTTTTCAATGTCGTCACGGGAAATGGTCACGCATTACCTCCCAGGTAAGTGAAGTGTCTTTAATAAAACGGTTTGAGCTGTCAGGACGTCGCCGGTATACAGCAGCGTTTATCAGCTGTTCTGACTGATATAGTGGGCCCTGAATGGCTGTACCCGACCGTCACAGGGCCGTATCCGGGAATGTTCCGGAAACCGCCGGCATCAGCAACCAAAAATTGAAAGGCTGTATGGTAACAGATTCAAACCGGGGCGGGAGGGGCCAGAAGGCACGGAAACTGTGAGAACTGTAAGGTATAGGGGAGCTGCTCGTCTTGCCTGTGGGGGTGCTCACTGCTAAAGTTGCCGCATCTTTTCTGCGACTGCAACTCTCAGGTTGAAACTACACGAATGTTAATTAAAAGAATCCGAGGCCTATTCTCCAGCGATCTGTCCATCGACCTGGGCACCGCAAACACCCTTATTTATGTGCGTGAGCGTGGGATCGTGCTGAATGAGCCCTCTGTGGTTGCCATTCGCACCAATAATTCCCAGAAAACGGTTGCGGCGGTTGGTGCAGAAGCCAAGCGGATGCTGGGGCGTACCCCGGGCAACATCACGGCGATCCGTCCCATGAAGGATGGGGTGATCGCCGATTTCGTGGTTACCGAGAAAATGCTGCAGCATTTTATCAACCGCGTGCATGAACACTCCTTTATTACACCCAGCCCCCGGGTCCTGGTCTGCGTGCCGTGCAAATCCACCGAGGTGGAGCGCCGGGCCATCAAGGAATCCGCGCTGGGCGCCGGTGCCCGCAGCGTC
>JBFHSI010000173.1:0-6635 GCA_041591245.1 Marinobacter sp. | reverse complement strand
GATTGCGCTCTGCAGCCCGGCCAGGCGCTGGTCATCCAACAGGTCGAACTTATTGGCGGCGGTGGTGCTCAGTTGGTTGAGCTGGTCCAGGCTGTAGGAGCCGGATTCGATCCGGTGCTGCAGGTTCTCCATGGCCACGGCCTGTGCCCAGAATTTTTCCTCCACCTCAGCAGCGGCCAGAGCGGTATCCGCAAACCATGCCGCCAGGCTGCTGGACATGAGGCCACGGCGGGCGCTGGCCAGTTCATCGGTTCGCTGGCGGGCTTTTTCCAGTGCATCGGATGCAGACTCAGCTTCAGATACGAACTGATTACCGCCTATCTTCATCTCGAACAGGTTTCTGGCCGCCGTGCTCAGGGCTGTAACGGATTCCCGGGCGTTGGTGATTGCGGCTCCAAATGCACCACCCCAGGCAGCCTGCCACTGCTCTTTGAATTCCTGGGCCTGCTGACTGTTATCACCGATGGCGTCAGCCATATTGCGGATTTTTACCGTGGACGCATCCGCAGCCGTCCCGGCATCGCTCACAGACTCCGCAATATCCCCGCCACCCGCTTGCTCCTGGCGGATTTCCCGGAGCCGGTCACGCACCTGGGCCAGAGCACCACTGGCATCGATCCCCTTTAACTGAGCATCTTCCAGCTGGGCCTTGAGCTGCTTTAACTCCTCTTCCGTTGAAACCTTCTGAATGGCGCCACTGAATGCTTCCGCCAGAATTGATGCATTCTCTTTTGCCGAACGGCCTGCCAGCTTGATGTTTTCAACCACCACGCCAAAGGAATCGATAGCACTCTGGCCGGTTGCCGTGATGCCTGTCTGAGCCTTTGTCAGATCCGCCCCAAGATTGGAGAATGCCTGACCCAGCACAGAGTCCATGACCTGGCCGGTACGCCGGGAATCAGCCTCTGCGCCACTCATGGTTTCGGCAAACTTGCGCTGCAGCTGGGACAGGCCTTCCGTGCTGAGCTCTTCCAGGGGCTTCATCAGCCCGTCCTTGATTTCCTGCCCGCTGACCTGAGCCGTCCGGACAAGGCTGGCCAGCGCCTGAGCCATGGAGGTGACACCTTCAGGCGTGCGCAGGTCCAGATTATCGAAGGATTTCTGCAGGGCATCTGTGGTGGCCAGCCCCTGGGCTTTCAGGTCAGTGAATGCGGTGACAGCATCCAGCGCCTCTTTGGTCATGCCAAGACGTAGCGCCTCGCCTGCCCGGGTAGACTCATCGGCAACCGTTTTCAGCGCTTGGGTGACTTGTTCGAATGCGCTGCGGGTGGCTGACATTTCGGCCGATACGTCCTGCCCCATTGCGGCCTGACGCTCCAGCGCCTTGATCGCATACTCATAGTATTTCTGAGCCCCGGCCAGCTGGTCAGCGTATGTCTGCCGCTGCTCCTGACTCATTCTGGCGATCTCCGCGCCAGTATTGATGGTTACACTGGCAAAATCCTCCAGGGCCTGAGCCTGTTGCTTGAGCTGGTTAATTTCCCGCAGGCGCTGCAGCTCCATTTCCTTCTGCTGCAGGGCCAGCTTTTGTTCAGCTTCCTGAACACCATGGATTTTGTCGGTGATGATCTCCATTGCAGAGACCGCAGCCTCAAACCCGATAATGGCAAGCGTAATCGGAATAGGTTTGGCAAGCCCCAGCATCACCCTTCCCAGTGAAGAGAAGCCCCGGGATGTGGCCGCCGCCTGGGCGCTGGCAGCCATCATCTCTGCCCGGGAAGCTCGGAGGGCGGCAGTCCATGAGCCGATAGACTTGATGGCTCCGGCGATCTTGATGGCCACGAATGCCTTGCCCAGCAGGATCAGCTGGTCTTTGTAATCAGCCACCGTAGTGATGGCCCCCTTTACGGCCTCACCAAATGACACGATGCTGTCGCTGATACTCTTGGCCCACTGCTCCAGCGTGCCGTTGTTCTTCAGCTCCTTGATTTTATCCAGCAGGAGCTGCAGCTGGTCCTTTGCATAATCCAGCGCCCCGGATTCTGCAATCAGGTTGAAGAACTGAGCCCACTGGTCCTTGAGGTTTGATACCAGCCCTGACAAGCGGCCCATACTCTGTGCTGCTGCACCGTCGCTGGCCTTGCCGATTTCTGCAACCAGCGCAGCAATCGTCTCCCTGCCCAGCTCTCCGGCAGAAGACATATCCTGCAGCTCCACCACGTTTTTGCCGGTGGCTTTAGCCAGCAGATCCCAAACGGGCACACCCCGTTCAATCAGCTGCAGAATCTCTTCACCCTGCAGTTTCTGCTTCGCCCACGCCTGGCCAACAGCATTTACTATCCCTTCCAGATCGGAGAAGCTGCCGCCCAACGCTTCGTTTTGGTTTACCAGGGCCTGCAAGGTTCCGTTGGTCGGGTCAATTCCGAAATTTTTCAGACGGATAAATGCCTGGGAAACTTCCTCCAGTTGCAGCGGTGTGTTGCTAGCAAAGTTCTGAATCCACTCACTGGCCTTTTCTCCTTCCTCAATGCTTCCGAATATCTGAATCAGCTGCTGATCCAGCTTTTCGAAGTCGTCACCGGTACTGAGGATGGAAACCAGACCTTCACGAACCTTTTCCAGGCCGGCAGAAACACCAAGGAACGCCAGCACACCTGCGGCGGCAGCTTTCAGCTTGGATGTAAATGTGCCTGCCGATGCCGCTGCCCTATCCAGTGAATCACTAGATCTGTCAGTTTCGGCACTGAGTTTTTTTGCCCCAGCAGCTGCCTCACCGGCTCCGGACCCTGCCGCTTTGGCGCTGTCGCGCATACGGGTCAGTTCCGATGTAAGGTTGCCGATCTCGGTATCGACACCTGTAACCGCACGCTTGATGGCCTGCTGCTCAGATGCCAGGTTCTGGGTACTTATCCCGGCTTCATTCAGGGTGGTACGTAGCTTGTTCAGCTGCTGCTGGTTATCCAGCCACGCCTTGTCAGCCGCTTTTGATGCAGCCACCGCCTTCTGGAATTCCGTGCGCTGAGCTTTAGTCGGGCTCTCAGTCTGTGCCAGGGCTCTGCCCAGCTCCGTGGCCCGTTCTTTTGCACTGGCCTGAGCTTCAGCCAGGTCTCTGGTCTGGCTCTTCAGATTGGCAAACTGAGTAACCAGCTTTTGCTGGCTCTTCAGTTCAGCAAGGCTGCTGGCAAGGCCTTCCAGCTTGGCACTGGCTTCTCCGGAATCCTCCCCCAGGGACTCCAGCTCCTTCACCAACTGGGCAATAGATTTCAGCCCTTCGGTACCGGCTTTAATCAGCAGTTCAACTTCTTGCTTTTGGGTTGCCATGAATGCTCCAGACACAAAAAACCCCGCCGGAGCGGGGTGTCATCACTTCAGTAGAATCAGATCACTTCGCGGCGGGTCAGGCGCTCCGCCTGGGCCTTGGTGAGCTCCACCTCATCACCGGCGCGGTATTCCTTGCCGCCGTGGCGGTGGTTCTTCTTCAAGGTCGCTTTAACAACATCCAGCTTTTCGGCTTGCTTGGTCATGATTTTCTTCCTGTATACCTGTGGTGTGATTACCAGGGCAGCATAGCCACCCCGGTGATTGCCCGATTACTCGTGCATCATGATTTCATACGGGCTGCTCTTCCCGGACGGGGTGATCATGGTGCCTTCCAGAGTCCCGGTGATGAACTCCTGAGCCATCAGGTCCATGGCATTGGTGGCGGAGAAGGACGCACTGAAAATGGTGACCCGGGCGCTCTTTCCGGTAACCAGGTTCTTCCCGTCCATGATGATCTGACGCTTCTTGGAGATCTCAGTTGCACCGAGAATCTTCTGCCCGGAGGCGGCCAGAGTATCGAAATCAATGGTGACATCGGCGGCACCGGCTTCTGAAAGAGGACGGATCAGGCCACTGACCGATTCCAGTTCGTAATCAACACCACGCTCCAGCACAGTAGTTCCATCTGACGCCAGGGTGACGGTGATGGTAGATGCATCAACGTTTGGATATGGCAGCTTTTTCCACACCCCATCAATCAGGGTGACAGGCTCACCAGTTACGGTCTGCACAGATTCAGTGAAGTCCTCAGTGGTACCTGCCAGAGCATCGGCCAGCAGGCCTGCCGGCAGAGAGTCGAAATCCATGGCAATGCTGGGGGCTTCACCAGGCAGGTTGACCGAATCCAGAACCTGCCCGTAGGTGTCGCGCTGGTAGCTGGTGCGGTCTACGGTTTCCGGCTCAGGCGGAGTCAGCTCCAGCCGGGATACGTTGATGGGGCCGACAAAATTCGTGGCTTCACCATCCTCGATGGTGGCCATGTAGATATTGCCGGCGAAAATCAGGCCAGTGTCTTGATAAGACATGTGTTACCTCCAGTTCAGGGTGTTGTACGTGATCGTGATCGGCAGATAGATCGGGAGGATCTTCGTGCCGAGTTCTACATCGTCGAGCTGAGCCTCGCCGGCTACGATCTCGACAGACAGACCATCCATCTTTATGGACTCCGGCCTGAATACGGTGCGGTAAATGTCTTGCAGAAGTTCATCCTGCCGGGCTCGCCCGCCCTGACCTCGTTCCAGGTAAGCGACGATCTCCACTGTCCTGGTTTGCAAGGTTGAACCACGGGACTGGGAACCCAGGTTGTCAGTCAGATTACGGATACCGATGCATGGAAGGGCCGTGTGTTCATCGAAATACAGAGACGGGTCATCTTCCTGCACCGGATCTGGGATATCGGTGAAATAACCATTTTCCTGGCTGATCTCGTTCAGTCGTTTGATCAGCAGGTCAATCACTTGAGTGGCCTTGGCTTTCATTTTTTCAGTTGCTCGTTATACCGGTGAATGAACTTGTCGCTCAGGCTCTCCCCCACCGACTTCCGGAACCGGTCATCCGCCGCAGCCTGGAAGTGCAGCTTGATGCTATGGCCGGCTGCCTGCTTGAGAATGTCTCTGCCCGCTTTCCGCCTGCGGGTGAGCACCATTCGTTTAGCCCCTCTCGGGTTCACGAACCCCCACACCCGCATCAGCTCACCGCCTTTGCGGATCCATACGCTGGCCCGGGTGCCGGTGCTGTCTGTCGGTTTGGTCGTGGTTTTCCAGAATCGGAATGGAATCCTGCGGCTGGTTGGCGCCAGCACCGCAACAGGTGATTTGTTGGTGGCCCGCTGAAGGCTGATCTGCCCACCGGCCTTGGCCCGGGATATGCCATCCCGGGCAATGATCTGGGCAAGGTCTTGCTTGGTCTCCCGCCCCTGATCATTAATTGCCGTGCGGGTCGCCCTCCGGATAGCCGCAGGCTGATCTGCCAGACTTTCAACTACTGAATCCAGCCCTGTAACCTGAATGCCAGGCTTCACCCTGGCCATCAGACAGTCCCCATTACGGTGAGCGTAATCCCGTCGTCGGTCCCTTCGACAACACCATCCACTGTGTAGGTGGTGCCCCGCAGGGTCACCGAATCACCCCGCCGCCCCCATGGATACGGCAACTGCGGCTGAAACAGCTCAATCTGGTACCGGGGCTCATTCATTGGCCCCACATAAATGTTTTCCCTGGTCAGGAATGCCAGCACCCGGGCTTCCTCATCAGAACCCTTTTGCCGGTAAATCGCGTCAGAGCCAATGATCCGGCGGGCAGAGATCGCCAGTTCACTTCGACTTTGCCCGGGCTCTACCGATTCGATGATGTACCAGTCCGGGCCACGCTGGATCAGCTGGCCATGTTCAATGCCTGCCCGATAGCGCATGCGGACAAAGGTGCTATCCACTGCACGGATACCTGATGGCTCTGACCGGCCAACGCTTTTTGGCTCCGTGAATCCAGCCCAGGCTTTACCAATGACCGGCCATGCAGGCTCACCCACGTCAGTTCGTGCACCGTACAGGGTTACACGGTCTTTCAGAGTGCCTGATCGCATATCAGCCCACCCGGTGAATCACGTAGGGCGCCAGCAGCATCTCCACACCCATGGGCAACTCCGTTGCAATCGTCCCGACAACAACGGCTTCCCGGTTCTCATAAAGGTTGCCAATAATGAGCAATGCGGCTGCCCGAATATCCGACGGCAGCTCTTCATAGCCGGCGTTCACAGCAATCTGAACACTCCCACGCTGAGGACGATGGTCCGGCCACTGAGTTCCAGGAGCTGGGTACAGCGCCGGATATACCCGGCGCTTTTCCAGGTAAATCGCCTCTTCCGGAAGGGTGACCCGGACACCATCGGTATCCAGATATGCCACCTCTGTTACCGATCGCACTGGAGTCCACTGCAGCTCAAGGCATTGCTCTCCCCTGGGTAAGCGGTCCGCGATCATTACGATGTTGTCCCGCTGGTCGAACACCTGCCCGGTGCGGTTCTCGATGTACCGGAATGCTGCTGAAATCAAAGAGGCAATCAGACCGTCCTCTTCATCGTGTTCCACGCGCAGGTGGGCTTTGGCGTCTTCAATACCAATCATTGACTGCAGTCCTTTCGCCGGCCGAAGCCGGCATTGTTGCTACCGGTTCAGGCCTTTGGTTCCTGGTCTGCTTTTGCGGCTGGCAGTTTCGTGCCCTTCACAGCCACACCACCCTTGACCAGGCGCTCGGCTTCTTCGTCCTTGAAGCCCGCAATGTCACCACGGCTATACCGGCTCCATGGCTTGATGAAGGTGATAACCACCTTGTCGTTCTTTGATGCGGCTTTGGCCGCTTCGTCTTTCTTGGTTTGCT
>JBFHSI010000172.1:0-6667 GCA_041591245.1 Marinobacter sp. | reverse complement strand
GGAATGGCCTGGTCACCGAACCCCGGCAAGCCAAGTTTTTTGCCCAGACTGATCAGGAAATTATCCAGACTGACCGGCTCCCCTTCTGCGGTTTTCACCTGCCGGGGCTCCACCACCGGCCAGAAAGCGGTGGTCATGCGGGTAAGCGTGGCACTCCAGGCACCGGTGAAGCCCCAGACTTCGTACATGACCGAATCCGGCACTATGTAGTCGGCAAAGCGGTTGGTTTCATTGATAAAGCCATCCACCGCCACAAACAGGCCCAGTTTTTTCGGGTCCCGGAGTTTGGGCTCCAGTACATTGCGCAAGCCGGCCTGGCCATACAGGGGATTGGCCATGGCACTGATCACTGCCTTGATTTTGTAGGGATAGCCCTCCAGCCCCGACAACAGATGTTCGGTCAGCACTGGTGGCGCCAGACGCCGCCAGGGGGCCTGGGCCGGGTACGGGGATTGACCGGAGGCCAGCTTGCGGCGAAATTCCGAGGACTTCTCATAGGGAAACTTGGAGCGGGACAGGAACACCCCTTTCGGCCCCACTTTTCCCGGAAAGTCCACCAGATCGTACCTTGGCCCCTTGCCGGTTCCGTTAAACTTGCCTCCGCCCAGCACAGCCCCGCCTTTTTGATTGAAGCTGCCAGCCAGCAGATTGAGCATGTTGACGCCGAAGGCCGCGTAGAAACCGGCACCGGACATCATGCCACCATGGGCATCCGCCACCGCCCGGCGACCATAGGAGGCAAAACGCCGGGCCAGGTTTTCGATGGTCCGGGCAGGCACACCACAGAACTGAGCGTATTCCTCCAGCGTATGCTTCCGGGCCTCCTGACGCAGCTTGGCCAGAGCACTGCGTACCAGCACCGTACCGTCCTTTGTTTCCACGGTGCGTTCCACAAACAGTTCTGCCCGGTCACAGTCTTCACAACCGACCAGTTCCCCCGCCGTATTCACAACCACCGGGTGATCCTTATCGCTGCCAGCCCGGGCCTGCCCCAGGTCGCTCAGGCGCAGAAAACGGCCCGCCCCCGGGTGGTTGTCGTCATCAATCACCAGATGGGTGGCATTGGTATGGCCGGCCTCACCAGCCGCCTGCGCGGCCGCGTTTCCGGGTAGCGCAAGATAGTCCCGGGCATAGCCTTCATTTTCCAGCAACCAGCGGATCACCCCCATCAGCAGTGCCGGGTCTGCTCCCGGGGTAATGGGAATCCAGCGGCTGCGGTCGGAGGCAGCATGGGATGTGGCCGCGTTCAGGGCCGGGTCCACCACCGCATAGTCCAGCTCACCGGAACTGCGGGCCTGGGCCAGAAGCCGGCCCTGGCGCTTGAAGGGCTTGCCCGCCTGGCTCGGAGCCGTGCCCACGAACAGGGCAAATTTCGCATTGGCATAGTCCGGCTTCACATGGGCAAAACCCTTCATATCATTCATCACCGCTCCGGAGCCCATACGGAAACTGAGCCCACAGTAGGAACCGTGATGACCGTAGTTACGGGTACCAAAACCATTGAAAGCAAAACGCTTGAGCAACGCTGAGCGGCCATAGTCCGTGGCCTCCATCACCAGCAACTGATTGGCCCTGGGGCCGTATTCCGGGTGCTCCGGGTCTACCGGTGTCTGCAAATCCCGGATCGACCTCAGGCCCTCCACCTCGCCTTCACCGAACAGGTCACCCCCTTCCACGATTTCATCCAGCAACTGCTCAAACGGAATGGATTGCCACTGATTACTGCCCCGGGGCCCCACCCGCTTGAGACAGGTGAGAACCCGCTTGTCGCTGGTGATCTGGGCCATGGCGGCATTGCCCCGGGCACAGGCGGTGGAGCGATTGAGCTGGCCCTGATCCCGGAACCGGCTCATGCCCCGGAACGCCTCCAGCACTGGCGTGGTTTCATCCAGATGCTCATCCGAGGACAAGGGGTTGTATGGGTTGCCCGCCACCCGCAGCACCCTGTCCTGTTTCCTGTCGATGCGCACACGCACGCCACACAGGCTGGTGCAGCCATAGCAAACGGTAAAGGCCACCCGCTGATCCGGGTTGAGTGTGACCTCTCCGGTCTCCGGATCCACCCGGTACTCAGGCTCCAGACTGTTGCCATGGAGGCGGTCCCGGGTAGGCTTGCCGGAGGTGCCGTGCATCAGGCCGTGGGCCATTTTTTCCAGAGGTTCGTGGTAGCCGGCAGCAAAGGTGGCTGCGCCTCCGGCAGCTACGGCCCCTTTCAGAAAATTGCGACGTTTCTTGTCCATAGTCTCGCTCCGGATAAATCTCAATAACCCTGCGCCTGCAGATCCCTGTTCCAGGGCACCAGGATGTCGATAATCAGAAGGGCCGCCAGCCACAGGCCAAAGGTTCCCAGAATGCCCAGCAGACCACTGGAGCCGGCAGCAATCGCGTAGTGGTAATAACCCGCAGTATTCTTCGCCACTGTCTGCACCTCCATCAGCACCATCCAGCGGAAGGTCCAACCAATATGTACCGCCAGCAGCCCGGCCACCCAGGCCAGAGACTGGCCTCGCTTGCGGAACAACAGGACGGCACAGAACAGCGTCAGCAGGCAGCCCACGGCCAGACCGTAAATGGCCACCAGACCCCATTCATCACTGCGTTTGAGGGACAGGAATGCCTGTTCCACCGACGGGCTGTAGCCAGTAACGCCGCCGGCTACCCACAGGGCAGCCACCAGGGCACTGAGTACCATGGCGACCAGAATCACCTTCAGTCCCTGCCTGTTTACATCCGGGCTATTACCCGCCAGCACCCGGTTGACCAGCAGGGTCAGGCCGGCAGCAGCCACAATACCGGTCAGCACAAACATCACCGGTAACCACTGGGTATGCCACAGGGGCCGGGCCTTGATGATGGCCACCTCGGACCCGGTGTAGATCATGATGCCCAGGGCAAACGCCAGAGCCCCCAGGCCCGCCGCCACCCGCAAGCCGGCTGGGGTATGCCAGCGGCCAAGACAGATCCAGCCGGAAATCCGGGCCGGAAACCCCTCCCCGCCCGCCTGCTGTTGCAGTGCCGGACGCCAGGACAGCCAGCCATAGGCCAGCACCATCAGCACATACAGGGGCAGCAGCAGGCTACCGACAGACATCCAGGACGTGGGCGTCAGGTTGGTGTAGAAATGCCAGAAGCGCAGGGGCTGGTGCAGATCCGCCAGCAGGGCCACAGGTCCCACCAGGGTGCAGGTCACGGCTACCACCATGGCCACCCGGGCCAGCGGCAGATAATTCCTGCGCCCCAGAATCAGCCCCGGCACGGTAAGAAGAAGCGCCGAATAGGACACCGCAATCATGAAAAAGTACTGCACCGCCCAGGGGTACCAGGCAATGTCATAACGGGGAGTGAGAAACTCAATGGCCGCTGAATTCATAACCGATCTCCTCACCTTCCTGATCTCGCACATCCCACAGAGCCGGCTCGGCATCCGGGCGGGAAATAAAGCGTTCGTCCATCCCCAGATAGAACACATGGGGTGATGTTCCCATCTCCGGCTTCAGTACCATCAGTTCGTCGTGGTGCTCCCGGATCATCCGGCTGATCTGGCTGTCCGGATCTTTCAGGTCACCGATAATACGGGCACCACCCACGCAGGATTCCACACAGGCCGGAAGCAGACCCGCCTCCAGGCGGTGGGCGCAGAAAGTGCACTTGTCCGCAGTCTGGGTGTATTTGTTGATAAAGCGGGCATCGTAGGGGCAGGCCTGAACACAGTAGGCACAGCCCACGCAGACCTCGTTATCAATCACCACTATGCCGTCCTGGCGCTGAAAGGTGGCCTGCACCGGACACACAGGCACACAGGGCGGGTTGTCACAGTGATTGCACAGGCGCGGCAGCATGAAGGTGGCAAGATCCCCTGTGTCCTCATTCTCAACCTCGAACTGGGAGACAATGGTACGGAAGCTGCCCAGGGGCGCCTCATTCTCGATATGACAGGACACGGTACAGGCCTGACACCCGATACAGGCGCGCAGGTCTATAAGCATGGCGTAACGTTTTTCGGGATCACCTTCGCGGCGCGGGGGCTGATCATTGATGGCGGCAGAGGCAACACTGCTCAGGGGGACCAGAGCGGCCCCGGCAGTAAGTTTCGCAATCTGCCCGAGCAAGGCACGTCGGAGACTGTCCATAATCCCTCCTGCTGGTCGTCCGGGGATGACGATAGCAACAGCTCTTGATAATCAAACTTATGTAAAGGCTACTAACCACTTACGAAGTTATCAGATGAAGGGAGCGGCGGATTGATATCAGTCAGGAAAGGGACAACTGATGACTGCAGAAAAACAGAAGCCCGGACAATATTCCGGGCTCCTATACCACTGAAGATTCAGGACAGATTCCGGGAACGCAGCCGGTTCACCAGACGGCCCACATGGCCGATATTATCCCGGAGGGATTCCATCGACCCCTGGGCTTCTGTCACCACGGACCGGGCCCTGCTTCCCAGTTCATTGATACTCAGAATCTTGACTGCAATTTCCTCGGACGCGGAATGTTGCTGTTCGGCAGCAGCCGATGTGGAGGTACAGGCCTCCGACATGCGATCGGTAAAGCGAACCAGCTCGCTGAGGGTATTATTGGAATTTACCGCATTTTCCGCCGTAGTCCTGGCGTAATCGCTGCACCGGGTCATGGTTGAAATGGTTTCCCCCACCGTCTTTTCCAGATGCCCCAGAGTCTCATCAATCTGCTCGGTGGAGCTGCGGGTGCGACCGGCCAGGTCCCGGACTTCGTTTGCCACCACCGCAAACCCCCGCCCAGCCTCGCCGGCCCGGGCAGCTTCTATGGCGGCATTCAGTGCCAACAGGTTGGTCTGATCGGTGATCTCACGGATGATTCCCAGAACCGAAGTAACATCTTTACTGGCCTGGGCAAGACGGCCAATAGCAGCCGTGGCGTCATCAAGTTCCCGGGACAGCACCGACATACTCTGGTGGGTATTTTCAGTCAGCCCCTGACCTTCCAGTACACGCTCGTTGGCCATTCGGACCTGTTCCAGCATGGAGGAGGCATTATCCGCCACTTCCTGGGAGGTGGACGACATTTCCTCGCTGGCCGAAGCAATGGTCTCTGTGGAAGACGACTGGGCCTTGACCGCCTCCTGGGCCTCACTGCTGCGTTCAATGGTGGACTGGGCGCCCTCTTCCAGCTGGCCAATTACATCGTGTAGACGCTTCACCACTGCATCCAGTTCGGCAGACTTCTGGATCATGGCCAGGTCCAGGCTGCCAAAGTCATCCACACGCCCGGTGAAAATCTGTTCTGCCACCGGGTCATCCACAATCTTCCGGGCACGACTGACCGCTTTTCGGAATGGGGCCATGAGAAAAGCGACTGCTCCGGCAGCCAGGGCAATACTGGCAAGCCCGATCAGAACCGATACCACTGTGGACGGACTGAACTGCAGGGCAACAACCTGCGCGGTGAGTATCCCTACCACTGTAGCAGTCAGCTTTAGCGACAACCCCGGTGAGCGCTTCATTCTGAGCTCAGGCAAGGCTCCGGCGTCCGGCTCTGACTGCTTGAGTTTTTTGTAGAGGGCCTCGGCCCGGGCAATACTTTCTGTATCCAGCTTCGAGCGGACCGACTGCAGTTCCAGAATATCGCCATCCTGCCCGGTGATGGGAATGGCATAGGCCTGAACCCAGTAATGGTCACCGTTCTTGCAACGATTCTTGACCGCACCAAGCCATGACTGCCCCGCCTTGAGCCGCCGCCACATTTCACTGTAGGCCGCCCGGGGCATATCCGGATGCCGTATGATGTTGTGGGGCTCACCAATCAGCTCGTCCCGGGCGAAGCCGCTGATATCAACGAACTCATCGTTGATATGGGTAATCTGCCCTTTGGCGTTGGTGGTCGAGAGGATGTTTGCAGAAGCAGCCACTTCAACCGGCTGCTGCGTAACGGGAAGATTGGAACGCATAGAAAGCTACCTGTCCTGGTTTTCAATAACCATCCAATGGCATTGATGACATCCCCTCGGCCATCAGACATTTCTATTTGAGGAAACATTACCTGCAGGACAATCTACCCTATTTATGCTCTCCCACTCCCCGCAAAAACAGCGTAACTGTGAAACCCTTCAAATTTTAAAATCCAGTATTTTTTATGCACTTTCAAATACTTACAAACTTTACACAAGAACACCAGAGCTCTGCTTCCGATCCCAGGTCCGCTCCAGCGCCTCGAACAGGCTGTCGGCCGTGAGTGCCAGCAAGCCAATCAGGATCGCGCCCTGCAGTACATAAGCGGTATTGCCATTCACCAGGCCGGCAATTATCGGGTCCCCCAAAGTGCGGGCACCAATGGTGGAGCCGATGGCGGCGGTGGCAATATTGATGGTGACGGAGGTGCGGATACCCGCCACAATTACCCGCCCAGCCAGGGGCAGCTCAACCCTCAGCAGAACCTGTAACGGCGACATGCCCATACCCAGTGCCGCCTCCCTTACCGCCGGGCTGATTCCTTCCAGACCGGCCAGGGTGTTGCGCAATATGGGCAAAAGACCGTAAAGAATCAGGGCAAACAGAATCGGGGCCTCGCCGAACCCAAGAACGGGCACGGCCAGGGCCAGCACCGCCTCCGGCGGGAAGGTCTGACCTATGGAGGCGACCTGGCTGACCAGGGGCAGAAAATCACGCCCCCAGGAGCGGGTAACAAGAAT
>JBFHSI010000171.1:0-6691 GCA_041591245.1 Marinobacter sp. | reverse complement strand
GCATTGCCGACCTGAACCTGGCTATTTCCGAATCTCCGGGGCTGGCACAGGGAAAAGAGCCGAATGGGCTTCTCGATCAGCGGGATGAAAAACTGCGCCAGCTGGCGGAGCTGGTCAGTATCAAGGTGTCTGAAGCCGACGGCAGCCAGGTCAACGTATCTCTGACCAATGGTCTGGCACTGGTGGTTGGCAGCAATGCCGCCCAGCTGGGCACCCGCGAGAGTTCCGAGGACCCGAGCCGCCTTGAGTTCACCCTGACCAGCGGCGGCCGCACACTGAATATTGATGAGCAGATTACCGGCGGAACCCTGGGTGGGCTGCTGCGCTTTGACAACGAGGCCCTGAAACCGGCTTTCGACGAACTGGGCCGGATTGCCATTGCCCTGTCCGATACCGTGAATCACCAGCATGAAATCGGCATGGACCTGGAGGGCGACCTGGGTGGCCTGTTCTTCACCGACATCAATTCCGAAGAAGCCCAGCGCGCCCGGGTGGTGGCCAATGGCAATAACCAGTTCCCCAGCGATGCGGTGCTGGCGGTTGAAATTACCGACAGCTCCCAGCTGACTGCGGACAGTTACACCCTGCAGTTCAGTGGCGACGGCCGCAGTTTCGAGCTGGTGGACAGGGCTACCGGTGATACCGTGAGCCAGGGCCGCCTGCCGGATCCGGTACAGTCGGAAATATCCATGCCCGGTTTCAATATCCGGATCGAGGCCGGCACCTTCAATGCCGGTGACAGTTACCTGATCCAGCCCAGCCGCAATGGGGCGGAATCCATCGGGCTGGTGGTTAACCGGGAAGAGGATCTGGCTTTTGCCAGTCCGGTGCGGGCAACGGCGGCAAATGACAATATAGGTACCGGCAGTATCGATCAGGGCACCATGCTGGATGTGCGCAATCCGTTCACCCAGTCGCTGCTGCCAGGCTTCCAGAGCGCCGGCGAGCTGGCCAATGGCCCTCTCACCGTGACCTTTGCGGCGGGCGGCTCCACCGGGCTCACCTTTACCGTGACCGACTCTTCAGGGAATCCTGTCGGGCCGGCCAACCAGGAATACACACCCGGACAGGCCAATGAGCTGTTCAATGATGATCCGGCCAGTGGTGCCGATTATCAGGGCTTCCAGTTCACCATCACGGGTGAGCCTGCGGTCGGGGACAGTTTCACTATTGAATACAACAGCAACGGTGTATCGGATAACCGGAATGCGGAGCTTCTTGCCGCACTGGGAACAGCCAATACGCTTAATGGCGGCAGTCAGAACTTCACCGAAGGCTATGCCGGACTGGTGGAAGATATTGGCGTCAAAACCCGCCAGAGCCAGCTGGATCTGGATGCCGGACAGACACTTCTGGAACAGTCCACGAACCAGCGGGAAGCCGTATCCGGTGTCAATCTGGATGAGGAAGCGGGCAAGCTGATCCAGTATCAGGCGGCCTACAATGCCTCTGCCCAGGTGATTTCGGTGGCACAGGACCTGTTCAATACATTGTTGCAGAGCTTCCGGTGATCAGGGATCTGGCACAAAGGATCGCGGCGCAAGCTGAGGGGAAGGGGACATGATCAGACTATCTTCACAACAGGTATTCTCCGGCGGTATCAGCCGTCTTCAGGAGCTTAACAGCAGCCTGAACAAGACCCAGGAGCAGATCTCCACCGGTCAGCGGGTCAACCGTCCTTCCGACGATCCGGTGGCGGCAGCCCGCATTCTCAAGCTGGACCAGGAGCTGGCCCGGGTGGACACCTATCAGCGTAACGCGGATCTTGCGGATAACCGGCTGAAACAGGAAGAGAGCGCGCTGGAAAGTGCTGTCGATATTCTCCAGCGTGTCCGGGAACTGACGGTGCAGGCGGGTAACGGCTCCCTGTCGGCCAATGACCGGCTTTCCATATCTTCCGAAATCAAGGAGCGTCTGGATCAGCTGGCGACTGTTGCCAATACCCGGGATGCCTCTGGTGAATACATCTTCAGCGGCTTCCAGGGTTCGGTTCCGGCATTCCAGAAAGACGGCAGCGGCAGCTGGACCTACCAGGGGGATGAAGGCCAGCGGGTTCTTGAAATCGATGACGGAGTGACCGTTGCCATCAGTGACCATGGCAAGGGGATCTTTGAAAACATTCCTGCCGCAGTGACCGGTGAGCACACCAATGTGGTTACTGCGGAAAGCTTTATTTCCGGCGTCAAGGTCGTTGATGAGGCTGCATTGTCGGCGGCCTATGCTGGTGGTTTTCCTGATGACATTACCCTGGAAGTGGATAACAGCGTTCCACCCAATATTCTGGCTTTCGACAGCAATGGCAATCCACTGACGGTTACTCCCGCCGAGTACCAGAGTGGCGAGCCGTTTGTGGTTGCGGGGGTTGAAGCGGCACTCACCGACGCTGTGCCGGGAGCCGGTGATACCTACACTCTCAAGATCAATGAAAAACAGTCGGTCTTTGGCACCATCGAGAACCTGGTTGCAGGGCTTGAATCCCTGAACAAGGGGGAAGGAGAGGGCAATGCTGCCTATGATGACCTGATCGCCCAGACCCTGGTCAATCTGGACAATGCCCAGGAAAGCCTGCTGCTCAAACAGACAGAGCTGGGCGGACGCATGAATATTGTGGAGTCCACCCAGGCATTCCTGGAGGACTCATCCGTGTACTCCAATGAAATCCGTTCCCAGTTGCAGGATGTGGACTACGCCGAGGCGATCAGTAACCTGAGTTTCCAGAGCTTTGTACTGCAGGCTGCCCAGCAGTCATTTGCCCAGGTATCCCAGCTGTCCCTGTTTGACCGTTTGTAGGTCAAATATGTGAGCAAACGGGCACATAGGGCCTCTGGGCGTGTTGCTTTCCCGGGCTGGCTCAGTATAATCCCCACACTCTCCGATGGCGGCGTGGTGAAATTGGTAGACACGACGGATTCAAAATCCGTTGGGGTAAAACCCGTGGCGGTTCGAGTCCGCCCGCCGCTACCATTTTCCCGCGGTGTCGTGAGCAGTCCATTCCATGAATGTCTCCGATTTTGATTTTGATCTCCCGGACGAGCTGATCGCCCGTTATCCGCTTCCTGAACGAACTGCATCACGTCTGCTTTGTCTTGATGGCCTTTCCGGTGCAACCAGCCACAGGAACTTTTCTGACCTGCCTGATCTTCTGCAACCCGGCGACCTCCTGGTGTTCAACAATACCCGGGTTATTCCTGCGCGCCTGTTCGGTCAGAAGGAGACGGGTGGCCGGGTGGAAATCCTGGTTGAGCGGATTACCGGGGAACACGAGATGCTTGCCCATGTCAGAGCTTCCAAGGCTCTGAAAGAAGGGCAGGCGGTGCGTCTGGAAGACGATTCGGTATTGCGCATGAGCGGCCGCGACGACGCCCTGTTCCATCTGGTGAGTGAATCCGGGGAAGCCATACTGGATATACTCGAGCGCATCGGCCACATGCCTCTGCCTCCCTATGTGGACCGGCCCGATGAGTCTGCCGACCGGGAGCGCTATCAGACCGTTTATGCCCGGGAGGCTGGCGCTGTGGCGGCACCTACGGCGGGTCTGCATTTTGACGAGCCGCTGCTGGATACCCTGAAAACCATGGGGGTTGAGTTTGCTTTTGTCACCCTGCATGTGGGGGCCGGCACCTTCCAGCCGGTGCGGGTAGACAGGATTGAAGATCATGTCATGCACAGTGAAGTGGTGCATGTGCCCCGGGAGACGGTTGAAGCTGTAGAGCGAACCCGTGCCCGGGGTGGACGGGTGGTGGCGGTGGGTACCACCTCAGTCCGGTCCCTGGAATCTGCCAGTCTTGGTGGCCGGCTCAAGCCGTTTCAGGGTGAAACCGATATATTTATTCACCCGGGATACCGGTTCCAGAATGTGGATGCCCTGATCACCAATTTCCATCTGCCGGAATCCACCCTGATCATGCTGGTGAGTGCTTTTGCCGGTTATGGCAATGTCATGGCGGCCTACCGGGAGGCTGTGGCAGAAAGCTACCGGTTCTTCAGCTATGGTGACGCAATGTTTATTACCGGACAGGAGGCCAGCCGCGGCATGCTGCTTGGCGCATCCGAGCCGGTATCCGATAGCCCTTCAGACAGCGCCGGGGAGGCCCAGTGACACAGTCCTGTTTCATGTCATTCGAGAAGCTTGGAGAAGATGGTCGTGCCCGGCGGGGGCGCCTGACTTTCCCCCGTGGCACCGTTGAGACCCCGGCGTTTATGCCGGTGGGCACCTACGGCACAGTCAAGGGCATGCTGCCCCGGGACATCAAGGAAATCGGTGCCGAGATCATTCTGGGCAATACCTTTCATCTGATGCTGCGCCCGGGCACCGAGGTGGTCAAAGAGCACGGTGACCTCCACGACTTTACCCAGTGGCAGGGGCCGATCCTGACCGACTCCGGTGGTTTCCAGGTGTTCAGCCTGGGTGAGATGCGCAAGATTACCGAGGAGGATGTCACTTTCCGCTCTCCTATTGACGGTTCCCCGGTCAAGCTGTCACCGGAAATCGCTATGCAGGTTCAGCGTGACCTGGGTTCGGATATCGTCATGATCTTTGACGAATGTACTCCTTACCCGGCCACCGAGAAGCAGGCCCGGGATTCCATGGAAATGTCACTGCGCTGGGCCGCCCGCAGCAAGAAAGCCCATGAAGGTAACCCGGCAGCCCTGTTCGGTATTGTTCAGGGTGGTATGTATGAACATCTCCGTGACCGCTCCCTGGAAGGGCTGACCGGTATCGGATTCGATGGCTATGCCATTGGCGGGCTGTCCGTGGGTGAGCCCAAGGAAGACATGATCCGGATTCTGGATCACCTGCCGCCGAAAATGCCCGAGGACAAACCCCGCTACCTGATGGGGGTAGGGCGTCCGGAGGATCTCGTGGAAGGGGTAAGGCGTGGAATAGACATGTTCGACTGCGTTATGCCAACCCGCAATGCCCGGAATGGCTATCTGTTCACATCCACCGGCATCGTAAAGATCCGTAATGCCCGGCACCGGCACGATACTTCCCCTCTGGATGAGCGCTGTGACTGCTACACCTGCAAGAACTTTTCCAGAAGTTATCTGCATCATCTGGATAAGTGTGGGGAAATGCTCGGATCACAACTGAATACTATTCATAATCTGCGGTTCTACCAGAACCTGATGGCCGGATTGCGTGACGCCATTGAAGCAGGTACATTGTCCGACTTTGTAACCGGCTTCTACGCCCTTCGGGGTGAGACTGTTCCGCCTCTGGGCTCTGCCTGACTCTATTTGACAAAACAACGGAGAAATTCAATGAAATCAATCAAACTGCTGGTAGCTGGCCTGATGGCGATGATGCCTGCTCTGGCGCTTGCCCAGGATCCTGCTGCCCAGGGTATGGGTGCCATGGGCCAGGTAATCTTTTTTGCTGGCTTTATCCTGATCTTCTATTTCCTGATCTGGCGTCCCCAGTCCAAGCGTGCCAAAGAGCATAAAGCCCTGATGTCCGGCCTGAACAAAGGCGATGAAATCGTTACTTCCGGTGGTATTGCCGGAAAAATCACCAAGGTGACTGACGATTTTGTTGTTGTGGAAGTGGCCGACAACGTGGAAATGAAAGTGCAGAAGGTTGCCGTGGCTGCAGCTCTGCCCAAGGGCACTCTGAAAGATATCTGAGTCGGAATCCGGAAAAGCTGACGCTTTGACTCTTTTCTGGCTGTAACACCAAGGCCGGCCTCTGGGCCGGCTACAAGGGATCCCATGCTGAACAAGTATCCGCTCTGGAAAAACCTGGTTATCCTGATTGCGCTCGTAATCGGGTTCATTTATGCCCTGCCAAACCTCTTCCCCGACGACTACGCCATCCAGATTACCGGTGCCCGAAGCAGCACCGAGGTCAATGCCCAGGTTCTGGATTCTGCGGTCAAGGCACTTGAAGCCCAGGGAATTGAGGTCAAGGGCAGCACTCTGGAAGACCGGGACGCGCTGATCCGTCTGTCCCGTGCCGAAGACCAGCTTCAGGCCCGTCCGGCGGTACAGTCGGTTCTGGGCTCCGATTATCTGGTGGCCCTGAATATGGCGCCATCCACCCCTGGCTGGCTGAAAAGCCTGGGTGCCGGCCCCATGAAACTGGGTCTGGACCTGCGTGGTGGTGTGCACTTCCTGCTGGAAGTGGATATGGAAACGGCGGTTCGTCAGCGTCTGGAGGCCCTGTCCAGCCAGATCAAGGCGGAACTCCGCGATGAAAAAATCCGTTACCGTGGTGGCGATGTCAGCGATCAGCGGGAGATAGTGCTCAGTTTCCGGAACGAAGAAGACCGGGACCAGGCCTTTGATCTGGTCCGGGGCCAGTACAACCAGTTCCTGCTGGACAGCCGTAACGAGGACGGCGTCAGCCAGCTGGTGCTTTCCCTTTCCGAAGCGGAAGTGAAATCCATCCGTGAATACGCTCTGGAACAGAACCTGACCACCATCCGTAACCGGGTGAATGAGCTGGGTGTTGCCGAGCCTCTGGTTCAGCGTCAGGGCGACAACCGGATCATTGTGGAGCTGCCCGGCGTTCAGGATACCGCCCAGGCCAAACGGGTTCTGGGTGCCACCGCGAATCTGGAATTCCGTATGGAAGCCCGCCCGGATGCGGCTGACAGCGAAGTTGAGGTGTATGGTTTCCGGGATAACCCGCAGCGAACTGCGCGCCTGGAGCGGGACATCATCACCACCGGTAATAATGTGGCCAATG
>JBFHSI010000170.1:0-6823 GCA_041591245.1 Marinobacter sp. | reverse complement strand
GCCCCAGGTAATGGGCAGCTGCAGGGGCAGGGTCCGGATCAGCTCTACAACGCGGCTACGCACCTGCCGGCGATAGGCCATCACCTCCGCCACCGACGGCCACTGGTAGTGGGACTCATCCAGATCGTCCCAGCTCATTTCATCCACACCCACGGCGAAGATGGATTCCATATCCCCGTTGATACGCTCGGGCAGGAGTTTCGCCAGCACCAGCTTGTTCACAAAAAAGGTGGCGGTATGCCCCAGATAGAAGATCAGCGGGTGCCGTAGCGGAATCGGCTGCCGGTAATAGGCCTGATCCCCTGCCAGGGTGGTAAACAGGGATTCATAGGTATCAAAGGTATCGCAGAAGCATCGTTCGATCTCCTCCCGCTTCTGTTCCGGCGTCCCCCGGTGCAGATTGACCGTCCGGCTGAACAGCCCCTCACCGGTTTCAGCCCGCGGGCAAACCACAACAGATCCGGTGTCTTCAGCATTGCTTTGCTCCACGATCTATCTCCTGGTCTGATAGCTGTCCATGTGGGTAAACACTTGTTCCGCAGAATTGTTACATCCGCCCGGCAAGGATCCTGCTCAGGGCGTGCCTTCGGCATCGCCGGCCCTGATGCCATGTTAGACTTGGGCTCTGTCAGAAACCCATTACAGAGCCCTGCACATGACCACATCCAGCCTTCATGTTTTCCTCTCCCACGGCCTGGAAAGCGGCCCCGGCGGCACCAAGGTTCAGGCCCTGAAACAGACTGCAGAGGACTTCCCCGGCGTTCACGCCGTCGCTCTGGACCATCGCAGCAGCCGGGACCCGGAAGTCCGTCTGCAGCAGATGCGTTCGGCCATGGCCGAGGCCGGAGCCGATCCCGGCCGGACCATTCTCGCCGGCTCCAGTATGGGCGGCTGGGTGTGTGCACAGACCAGTGCCCTGGAACCGGTTCTGGGCTGTTTTCTGCTGGCCCCGGCACTGGCTCTGGAAAAATATCCCCAGTCCTCCCCGGAGATCCGCGCCCGCCACCGGCAGATCATCCACGGCTGGAACGACGACGTGGTTCCGGTCATGCCGGTACTGGAACTGGCCCGGCGACAGCAGATTCCGACCCTGGTTGTGCCCGACGGCCACCGTCTGGAACACAGCCTGGAGCTGATCGTCAGGGAGTTCCGGCAGTTTCTGGAGGCCTGCCTGGTCAGTGCCGGGCGGACCTGACACAGGCCCGCAGATAAGGATAATTCCCACCCTGCACAGGCCCCGTCGTCGATTTCTTTCCTGATATGATTATAGGCGGTGTGAACGGTGGCAGCGCTTTTGGCCCGCTGGCGCTGACACCACCGGAGACCAGGGTACCAACCCCGGGGATAGTCCGGATTATTCACCTGGGAGAGAAAATCTATGTTCAAACGGATCCTGGTGGCTGTCGATGGTTCCAAGGCATCCCTCAGAGCACTGGACCGGGCGGTCGAACTGCAGAAGCTGACCGATGCCGAGATCTTTATACTCTGCGTTTACAAGCACCACAGCCTGTTTGAAGCCTCCCTGTCCATCGGGCGGCCGGCAGAGATGGAAATTCCGGACAAGGTTCTGGAGGAATACGCCACCAATGTGGTCAACCACGCCAAGGACAAAGCCCTGCAGGAAGGAGCCACCAAGGTCCGGGGATTTGTGAAGGGCGGACGGCCATCCAAGATGATCATCAAATTCGCACACCAGAAAGGTGCCGACCTGATCGTTCTGGGTAACCGGGGCACCCACAATGACAAGGATGTGGCCCTGCTGGGCAGTGTCTCACACCGGGTTACCTCCCACGCCGAGTGCCCGGTGCTGATCGTATAACCTACCTGTTCGTGAAGGGTGCTAGCATAAATCCGCGCCCCCCGCACTCTCGGATTTCCGCAGTCTGATCACAAAATCACCGTGATAGACTCCGCGCCCTGTTTTTTAAATCCACGCAATAAATCACAGGGCGTCTCCCATGACTGCAGTTGTTGATTTCCTGAACTCCATTATCTGGGGTTACGTGCTGCTCTACGGTCTGCTGGCAGTAGGTATCTTCTTCACCATCCGTCTCGGCTTCCTTCAGTTCCTCCACTTCGGTGAAATGATCCGCGCCATCCGCGGTTCCCGGGAAAGTGATGTTCACGGCATCTCCCCGTTCCAGGCCCTGTGCACCAGCCTGGCCTCCCGTGTGGGTACCGGTAACATTGCCGGAGTTGCGGTAGCCCTGTATCTGGGGGGCGCCGGTGCCATCTTCTGGATGTGGATGGTGGCTCTGGTGGGTATGGCCACCGGCTATGCCGAAAGCACCCTGGCACAGCTATACAAGGTCCGGGATGGCGAAGGCCAGTACCGGGGTGGACCGGCGGTGTATATTTCCAAGGGCCTGAAAGCGCCCTGGGCTGCCGGCATTTTTGCCGTTTGCCTGATCATTTCCTTCGGTCTGGTGTTCAATGCGGTACAGGCCAACTCCATTGCTGACGCCATGGAAGGAGCCTTTGGCATTCCCAAACTCTGGGTCGGTATTGCCATTGCGGTCTTTGCCGGAGTGGTCATCTTCGGGGGCCTGCGCTCCATCGCCCGCTTCGCTGAACTGGTGGTGCCGTTTATGGCCGGAACCTATGTGCTGGTAGCCCTGGGCATCATGGTGGCGAACTATGACCAGGTTCCGGGCATTCTCGCCCTGATCGTGAAAAGCGCCTTTGGCCTGAATGAAGCTGCAGGTGGGGCTGCCGGCGCAGTAACCGCCGCCATGCTCAACGGCATCAAGCGCGGCCTGTTCTCCAATGAAGCGGGTATGGGGTCGGCGCCGAACATCGCCGCCACCGCCACTCCGGCACCCCACCACCCCTCATCCCAGGGCCTGATACAGGGCTTCGGGGTGTTTGTTGACACCATTGTGATCTGTACCGCCACAGCCGTGATGATCCTGCTGTCCGGTGTTCTGGACCCGAACTCCGGCATTACTGGAACCCATCTGACCCAGATCGCCCTGGAATCCCATATCGGCAGCTTTGGCAGCTACTTCATTGCCATTGCCATACTGTTCTTTGCCTTCACCTCCATTGTGGCCAACTACGCCTATGCGGAAAACGCCCTGGTCTATCTGGGCGGCAGGAAGCACAGCCTGACCGCACTGCGTACTGCGGCGCTGCTGATGGTGGTATGGGGAAGTAACGAAGCGGTGGTGACTGTCTTCAATGCTGCCGATGCCTCCATGGGGCTGATGGCCACCATCAACCTGATTGCCATAGTTCTGCTGTCCGGCACTGTGGTCAAACTGACCCGGGACTATATGTCCCAGCGCAAACAGGGCCTGGTGCCCCATTTCAAGTCCAAGGAATACCCGGAGCTGCACGAGAAAATCGACAGCAATATCTGGCACTGATCCGGACCCGGGAGGGAGTCCCCCTCCCGGTTTTCCCCGCGCTCAGTTCCGGCGCCCCATCACCAGGGCAGCCAGCACAGCCGAACCCACCATCAACAGCAGCGCTACCGCATTCAGCACCGGCGTAGAACCTTCCCGCAAGCGATTGAACAGAGCCACCGTCAGCGGCGTATCACTGCCGGTCAGCATGACCGTGGTATTGAAGTTTTCGAAGGACATAAGAAACGCCATGGCAGCAGCCCCGAAAATGGCCGGCAACAGCCAGGGCAGAGTGACGGTAAACCAGGCCACCACTGGCGTCGCTCCCAGGTTCAGGGCCGCTTCTTCCAGTTGCGGATCAAACTTGCGCAGACGGGCGGCAATCACCAGGGTGCTCAGGGTCGTGATAAAGGTCACCTGCCCCATCACCACCAGGGTCAGTCCCGGTCGGAACACGTCCAGCTCTATGCCCCAGGCCCGGGACAGCTCATTGGCCATGCCACTGTAGAACACCAGAATCGATACCCCGAGAATCACCCCGGGAATCACCAGTGGCAGCAGCATCAGCAGATACAGGAACTCCTTGCCCCGGAACTGCAAACGCTCGAACAGCACCGCGTTCAGACACCCCAGCGCCACGCTCACCAAAGTGACCCAGAAGGCGATACGGGCACTCACCCACAGCGCCGACAACAGGCCATCGTCGTGGAACAGGCCGGTGCGGCCATTGCTGCCGTCAGACAGATACCAGTCCAGGGTAAAGCCCTTCCAGGGCAGGGACGGGAACAGGGAGTCGTTAAAGGCAAAGACCCCGGTTACCACCAGCGGCAGGGCGATATACACGAAGAAAGCCACGATATAGGCCAGGTACAGGCCATCAAACCATCGGGATCTGGGTACGGATGGAATCATGGCTTACCCCAGAACCTTGCGCAGTGACTGACCGGTCAGTTTCAGACCCAGCCACACCATCAACGACGACAACACCAGCAGCAGTACCCCCAGGGCGGCACCCTGCTCCCAGTTAAAGCGGGTAATAAACTGGGTGAAGATCTGCTGGGTGAACCAGGCACTGTCCTTGCCCCCCATCAGGATGGGCGTCAGATAACTGCCCAGGGTGAGCATGAACACCACAATACAGCCGGACACTATGCCGGGCATGGCCCAGGGCACCACCACTTCCCGGAGCACGGTGACATGGTTGCCGCCCAGGTCGTAGCCGGCTTCCACCAGGGTGTCGTCCATGCCATCCAGAGTGGTCACCAGGGGCACCACCATGAACAGCAGGCCGTTATAGACCAGCCCGATAATCACCGCCACATCGTTATACAGCATCTCCACTGGCCCGTCGGCCCAGCCCAGGGCCTGCAGCCAGGTGCTGAACAGACCGCTTTCACGCAGCAGGATCATCCAGCCGTAGGTGCGTACCAGCTCACTGGCCCAGAAGGGAATCAGGCAGGCCAGAAACAGCAGCCCCTTGGCCCGGCCCCGGGCCATTTTCGCGATATACCAGGCAATGGGAAAGGCAACCACCAGGGTCAGCAAAGTGGTGAACAGGGACATGACCCCGGTACGGATAAAGGTGCGCCAGTAGTAAGACTCGGTGAAGAAGTTGCGGTACTGCTCCAGTCCCCAGGCCAGTGTGTCCCAGCTCTCCCGGACCTGAAAGGATACCCGGAGCATCTGGATATGGGGCAAGAGCACCAGCAGAACAATCCACAGCAGGAAGGGCGTCATCAGCAACCACAGGGTCAAACGCCCGGAAGCTGACCTCATGCACCCTCCTCCCCGAATACCCGGGCCAGCATGGGGTCCCAGGCCAGACACACCTGGGTACCGGCATCCCGGTGCGGCGCGGAACCGTCCTGGGGCAGCCGGGCGTATACGGTTTCCCCGGCGGACGCCAGTTCCACCCGGCTGTTGGCACCGTCAAACAGGGTGGTCTGCACCCGGGCCGGCAGGCAGGCAGCGCCGTCATCCGGAGCACTATCCGTCAGCCGCAGGGACTCGGGACGGATAAACAGGCGGGCGCGGGCACCCGGGGTAACACTGGTATCCGCCACCCGGCCGGTAATCAGGGCGCCGTCAGCCAGCCGGATATCCGCCAGCTCACCCCTTACCGCCACCACTTCCCCGGTGATTCCGTTGTTGTCCCCAACAAACCCGGCCACAAAGGGGGTCGCCGGCTCCCGGTACAGGATCTCCGGCGGTGCCACCTGATCAAAGCGGCCGCTGCGCATCACCGCCACCTGGTCCGACATTACCATGGCCTCGGACTGGTCGTGGGTGATGTAGACAAAGGTGGTGCCGAACTGCTTCTGCAGATGCTTCAGCTCCACCTTCATCTGCTCCCGCAGTTTCAGATCCAGAGCGCCCAGGGGCTCGTCCAGCAGCAACAGGGTGGGTTTGAGTACCAGGCAGTGGGCCAGGGCCACGCGCTGGCGCTGACCGCCGGACAATAGCAGGGGGTTGCGGTCTTCCAGACCGGGCAGGCCCACCTGCTCCAGCACCTGGGCGATGCGTTTACGGCGCTCCGCCGCCGGTACCTTCTGGCGCTTCAGTCCGTAGGCAATGTTGTCCCCCACCGACATGGTGGGAAACAGGGCCAGATGCTGAAACACCATATTCACCGGTCGGCGGTTGGGGGGCACATCATTCATCCGCTGGCCACGAATATGGATGCTGCCCTGATCCGGCCGGTCAAAACCGGCCAGCAGGCGCAACAGGGTGGTTTTGCCACAACCGGAGGGCCCCAGTATGGAGAAAAAGGTGCCCGCAGGTACGTCCAGGGAAACATGGTCCACCGCGGCATTACTGCCAAAGCGGCGCACCAGATCCGTACAACAGAGGTCAGAATCCATTCCCATAGCGGTCAGTTTGCTGCCTGAACGCGATCCAGTACCTGCCCTTCCATGGTTTCCAGTCCCGGGGGAACCGGCGGATACCATTTGATGTTGTTGATATCCTCGTTACTGAAGCTGGCCCGATAGGCATCCCGCAAATCGGCCCGGACAAACTCATCCGCCCCTTTGGACGCGGTAAAGTTACCGGAGGCATTGGTGATTTTTGCGGCAATATCCGGGCGCATCACGAAGTTGATCCACTTGTACGCGGCCTCTTCGTTTTCACTGCGCCGGGGAATGGCAAAGGTATCAATCCAGCCCAGAGCGCCGGATTCCGGTGCCACAAAGCGGATCTCCGGGTTCTCGGCATTGAGCTTCCAGCCGCCCGCGTCCCAGGCCATGGCCGCCTTCACTTCGCCGGTACGCAACAGGGCCAGCAACTGATCGCCGCCAGTCCAGTAGGTTTTCACATTGGCTTTGCAGTCGATCAGCTTGTCTTCCACCCTGGCCATGATGGACTCATAGGCCTCCTGGTCACCGTAGGCGGCAAACGGGTCCATGCCCATGGCGAAGGCAAAGCCGATCAGGGTCGGACGCTTGAGCCGGTAGCTGACGGCGCCCGCCAGTTCCGGG
>JBFHSI010000169.1:0-6853 GCA_041591245.1 Marinobacter sp. | reverse complement strand
GTCAGGCTTCGTTCGATAGCTGTCTGAAGCAGCTGCAGGATGGCAGTTACCGGCGGCAGATTGTGGAAAACTGGCACGCCCGCCAGGGTATCGCCAACCCCTTTGTGGTCTGGCCTGTGCTGAGCGAAGAGCTGCTGATGCTGGCTCTGGAGTGCATCCCCCCTGCGCACCTTGATGCAGTGTTCCGGCGCCTGCTGGTGAATATTCCCGAGCACCGCAGTGGCTTTCCGGATCTGATCCGGTTCCGGCCCGATGCAGCGGATCCGGAGCTGCGCTATGAAATGATCGAAGTGAAGGGACCGGGGGACCGGCTGCAGGATCACCAGACCCGCTGGCTGCAGTTCTTCGGCCGCCAGGGCATGGCCGCCCGGGTCTGTTACGTGAACTGGCAGGACAGCGGAGACGGCCCATGAAGGTTGCGGTACGGACCCTGTGCGAGTTTGCTGCCCGGCGCGGCGACCTGGATTTCCGCTATACCCCGGCCCCCAGCGCCGAAGACGGTATCCGGGGCCATCAGAAGCTCCAGTCCCGCCGCGGTTATGGCTATAAAAGCGAGTACTCGCTTACCGGTGAATGCCTGGGGCTTGAGATTTCCGGGCGTGTTGACTGTTACAACCCGCACCGCGGGCTGGTGGAGGAAATCAAGACCCACCGGGGTGATCTGTCCCGTATCCGGGAACACCAGAGAGCCCTGCACCGGGCCCAGCTGCGGGCCTATGGGGCGCTCCTGTGCCGGCAGGAAAAACGCCGGAAACTGGAGCTGTCCCTGGTCTATTACGATCTGGGCCGGGACCGGGAAAGCGCGCTGACGGAAACCGCCAGTGCCGACGAACTCTGGCAGGAACTGGAAGACCTGTGCCGGGCCTACAGGGACTGGGCACAACAGGAGTCCTGGCACCGGGAGCTGCGGGATGAACAGTTGTCCGCACTGAATTTCCCCTTTCCCCGGTTCCGGCCCCAGCAGCGGAAGCTGGCGGAAACCGTGTACCGCAACTCGGTCCGTGGCGATGCCCTGTTGCTGGAGGCGCCCACCGGCCTGGGTAAAACCCTGGGCACCCTGTTCCCTGCCCTGATGGCCATGGCCGCAGCGGGCCATGACCGGCTGTTCTATCTGACCTGTCGCAATACCGCCCGGCAGCTGGCCATGGACGCGGTGGAGCGGCTGCGCAGCGCCCAGGACAATCCGGCAGCCTGGAGCCTGCGCACCCTGGAACTGGTGGCCCGGGATGATGCCTGTGAACATCCGGACAAGGCCTGCCACGGCGACTCCTGCCCACTGGCCAGAGGCTTCTTTGACCGGCTCCCCGATGCCCGGGCGGAAGCGGCAGCAAGCACCGGCCCCCTGACCCGGGATGTGCTGGCCGGTATCGCCCGGGGCCATGATATCTGCCCCTATTTCCTGGCCCAGGAAATGGCGCGCTGGTGCGACCTGGTGGTGGCCGATGTGAACCGGATGTTTGACCAGAGCGCGCTGCTGCACGGGCTGATCCGGCAGAATGACTGGCGCACCGGGGTACTGGTGGATGAAGCCCACAATCTGGTGGACCGGGGCCGGGGCATGTACTCGGTGTGCCTGGACCAGCAGCGCCTGCTACGGATTCGCAAGACCGCACCGAAGTCCCTGAAATCCCATATGGAGCGGGTTGCCCGGGCCTGGCAGGGGCTGGCCGGAAGTACCCCTACCGGGGAACACCAGGGTGTGTTTCTGGACAACCTGCCCTGGAAACTGATCAGCAGCCTGCAGGGACTGGTCTCCGCTATCACCGACTATCTCACTGACAATCCCCCGGACCTGCCGCTACAGGAGCTTCTGTTCGAGTCCCTGGCGTTCATGAAGCTGGCGGAGTCCTTTGGGGATCACTCCCTGTGTGAATACCGCCGGCCGGGGCGTGGCCGGGCCAGCCTGACCCTGCAGAATCTGGTGCCGGCGGATTTCCTGCGGGAGCGTTTTGCCGCTGCCGCGTCAGTGCTGCTGTTTTCCGCCACCCTGAGCCCCGGTACCTATTACCGGGATCTGCTGGGACTGCCGGAGGATACCTGTTTCACCAGCCTGCCCAGCCCCTTCAGCAGTGATCAGCTGCAGGTGCATTCCACCCCGGACATCAGTACCCGGCAGGCGGACCGGGAGGCTTCCGTGGGCGCCATTGCCCGGCTGATTGCGGATCAGTACCGGCGCAGTCCCGGCCATTATCTGGCGTTCTTCAGCAGCTTCCGGTATCTGGATCAGGTGGCCCGGGCCCTGTCCGAACTGGCCCCGGATGTGCCCTTGCGGGCGCAGCACCCGGCCATGACACCAGCGCAGCGGGAGGGATTTCTGGCGGGCTTTCGGGAGCCCACCGGGAGTGTGGCTTTTGCGGTACTGGGCGGGGTGTTCAGTGAAGGTATAGACCTGCCGGGGGAGCAGCTGATCGGGGCCTTTGTGGCCACATTGGGCCTGCCGCCCTTTGATGCCTGGCATGAAGTCCTCAGGCAGCGTCTGCAGCAGCGCTTTGGTGCAGGCTATGAATACACCTGGCTGATTCCGGGATTGCAGAAGGTTGCCCAGGCAGCGGGACGGGTGATCCGCACCCCGGAGGACCGGGGTGTGATCTGGTTGATTGATGACCGTTTTCTCCGGCCCGGAGTGCGCAACCTGTTACCTGGATGGTGGTTCCGCTGACCGGGGGATCAGCCGAAGTGGAAGAAGGCCAGCTTATTGCCGTCGGGATCCTTCACATAGGCACCGTAGAACTGGTCGGGGATACGTTGGCCGGGTTCGCCGTCGCAGCTGGCGCCCAGTTTGATGGCTTTGTGGTACAGGGCATCCACGGCTTCTTTTGAACCAGGCTGCAGTGCCACCATGTTGCCGTTGCCCGGATGATTGGGCTCACCGTTATAGGGGACGCACACGGCGATCATGGGGCTTGCCATGTCCCGGCCGATAAAGGCAATGCGTTCAAGGTCCAGCAGCAGGCTGGCGCCCAGGTCGCTGAGCAGCTCTGCGTAGAAGGCCTTGGCCTTGTCCATGTTGCTGACACCAAGGGTGACGTATCCGATCATGTGCTTCTCCGATTGTGATTGTTGTCCCGGCCATGGTTGTTGAGATGGCCGGGTTTTGCAACCGAAGTTTGCGGGCTGGCTCCCGGGGGCATGGTTCAGTGTGGGGTACCTGGGACGTCGCTGACCACCACCCGGTTACGCCCGGCCCGTTTGGCGGCATACAGGGACTGGTCACATACTGACAGCAGATCTTCCACCGTGGCCAGGGACCGGGACCAGCACACCACACCGGCACTGATGGTGGTGTGGAACCGGGTTCCGTCCCTGGCCACAAAAACCTCCTTTTCTATGGCACCCCGCAGGGTCTGGGCCAGATGCCGGGCATTGTCCAGGCTGGTGCTGGGCATCAGCACGATAAATTCCTCACCGCCGGTGCGGGCGATGATATCGGACTTGCGGGTACGCTCCCGGATCAGCCGGGCAATCTGCCGCAGCACTTCATCGCCCATGGGATGGCCCCAGGAGTCGTTGATGTTTTTGAAAAAGTCGATATCCAGGGACATCAGGGAGAAGGTGGTGCCATAGCGCTCACTGGCGTTGGTGAATTCATCCAGCTTCTGGAGGAAATGGCGGCGGTTGTAGAGCCCGGTAAGTTCATCGGTGACCGACAGGTATTCCAGTTTCTGTTGCAGTTCTTTTTCTTCGTCAATATTGGTGATCAGGCCATGCCAGGTCACGGTACCGTCCGGGTCTTTCTCGGGCCGGGACAGGCCCCGCACCCAGTGGGTCCGGTTATTGATCACAATGCGGTAGTCGCAGCTCCACTGCTGCAGGGTACGGGCCGACTGGTCAATGCTGGTTCTTACCCGTTTCTGGTCTTCGGGATGGATCAGCCGGAAAATGCAGTCGGCATCAGCCAGGGCCTGTTCCATGGGGATACCGTAGAATTCTTCGGTTTTCCGGCTCAGATACTGGAAGTAGTAGTGGCCATCGGTTTTCAGGACAAAGGTATAGATGACCCCGGGCAGGGATTCTGACAGTTGCTTCAATTGGCGCTCCCGGGTTCGTTCTTCTGTGATATCCAGGTGGGTACCCATCAGCCAGCGCCGCCCCCCTTCGGTGCGGAACAGCTTTCCCCGGGTGTGGATGTAACGCCAGCCCCCGGACTTGTGGCGCATTCGGACCACGCTGTCAAAACGGGGTGCAGCCCCCTCTACGTAACGTTCCAGGAGCTGGTGGGTGGTATGGAAATCGGCTTCGTGACACAGGTCTTTCAGGGTGTGCAGGCCGACCGGCGCCAGTTCCTTGAGGGAATAACCGAGCATACTGGCCCAGCGGTCATTGAGAATCATTTCACCGGATTCAAGATTCCATTCCCAGGTGCCGATATCGGTTCCGTAAAGTATCCCTTTGAGCCGGGCTTCTGCGGTTAGGTGCATGTGTTCCCTCACACGGGGAAAAACTCTGACTGTGGCAACAGGTATTGCTACCCGGGCAACCCGATCCCTGGCGTTTGCACCCGGACCGGGTCCGGAAAACGTACAACCCTGCTCTCAATTACAGTTCAGTGACGGCAATTCGTCCAGTCGGTTTTCGCAGTTCTTTCCCCATGGCGGCGGATTCCGCCACTCTGGCCACAGTACCGGCTGCGGGTCACCTCTTGGCCGGACCGGCCAGCCATTCATGGCCCTTGAGCATGCCGTGCCAGTACAGCAGGGGCAGCTGCTTGGCTTTCAGCCACCAGGCCGCCCGGGTGGCCTTGGTGCCATCATTGAGCCATTTCGGAAAGCTGGGCTGGAGCACGCCACCGTAGCCGAATTCGGCCAGGACAATACGGCCGTTTTCCACCGTCAGCGGACAGGAACCATAGCCCAGATAGGCTGCTGTCAGGGGCTGGTCGCGCAGTGTTGCCAGCAGGTTTTCCGCAACCACCGGGGCCTGCTTGCGTACGGCGGCGGCGGTTTTTGCGTTGCCGGTGCCGCTGGCGTCTCCCAGGCCGAACACATTGGCGTAGCCTTTGTGGCGCAGGGTGTCGTCTTCCAGATCCAGCCAGCCGCCTTCATTGGCCAGTTCGGATTCCCGGATCAGGGCCGGTGCCCGCTGGGGCGGTACCGCGTGCAGCATGTCGAATTTCTGCTCCCGGTCCTGGCTCTTGCCATTGCCGTCAGTCATCCGGAAGGTGGCGGTTCTGGCGGGGCCGTTGACGGCCACCAGGTTGCTCTGGAAGTGCACATCCACCCCGTAGCGGTCGATATAGCTTTGCAGTGCCGGTACATAATCGGGAACCCCGAACAGAACCCCGCCGGCGTTATGGAACTGTATATCCATGGCGTTCAGCACACCCTGCCGGCGCCAGTGATCGGCGGACAGGTACATGGCTTTCTGGGGGGCGCCGGCACACTTGATGGGCATGGGGGGCTGGCTGAACAGGGCGGTTCCGCCTTTCAGGCTCTGCACCATTTCCCAGGTGTAGCTGGCCAGCCCCTCCCGGTAATTGGAGGTGACCCCGTTGTCACCCAGGGCCTGTTCCAGGCCGTCAATTCCGCCCCAGTTCAGTTCCAGTCCGGGGGCGAGTACCAGGGCGTCGTAGCCCAGAATCTTGCCGTCGGCAAGCACCAGCTGATTCTGCTTGGGGGCCAAAGAGCTGGCGGCCTGCTGGTACCAGGTCACGAACCCGGGCATGACCTCGGCCATGGGTTTGGCGGTGACTTCCGGACGGAACACCCCGCCGCCAACCATGGTCCATCCGGGCTGGTAATGGTGTCGGGTAGCGGGTTCGACAATGGCAATGTCCAGGCCGCTGTCACGGCGATGCAGGCTGGCGGCGACGGAGATACCGGCGGCACCACCGCCAACGATGACGACGGTGTGCTTGCTGGCGGTTTCCCGGGAAGCGTTGCTGTTGGTCATACCTGAATCCTCTTGTCCTTGTTATGGATGGTCTGGCGATACACCGAACCAAAGCTTAACAGGCGTTTTGATTCTAAGCATAGTACATTTAGGAATATGCTGGTGAGGGATATGTCGCTGTCCCGTCCTGTTGCAACAGTGACATTGTCACTGAGGTGCCCTTCCCGGCCCTATACAGTGTCCGGGTATCCGCTCATAAACCGACAAGGGAGTTATTCCTATGCTCAAGTCATTCAAGGCGTTGGCCGTCAGCTCGTTTCTTGCCTGTGTCCCTTTTGCCGCCCAGGCAGGCAGCGATGAGCAGAAGACGGTTGAGGAAGTTCTGGTCATTGTATCCAGCCAGTCCCGGGAAACCCAGGGCATGGCCATGGTGTTGTCCAATACCATGGCCCAGAAGGGTGCCCGGGTGAATGTTCTGCTCTGTGATCAGGCCGGGGATCTGGCCCTCAGATCCTATGAGGCGGAACCCCTGAAACCGAAAAATGTGACACCCGGGCAGATGCTCCGGGCGCTGATCAAGCAGGGTGGTTCCGCCAAGGTCTGTGCCCTGTATCTTCCCAACAGCGGCCACAGCAAAGACGACCTGATCGACGGTGTCGGTGTGGCCATGCCACCGGAAATGGCGGATCAGATGCTGGATCCGGACATCCGCACCTTCAGCTTCTGAAGCCCTGTTCAGGCCCCGGTTCCCGGTTTCCGGGGCTGCTCCGGGGCCGGTTCATCAATATCTTCATAGCCGGTAATCATGGGCCGTATCAGACTGGTCAGGGTGCGGCCCATGGTGGTCATGTAGACATGGCCGATAATGAATACCAGCATGGCAAAGGCGGCGCCGGTATGAATAAACGCCACAGTGTTCAGTTCCAGGGGTCCGGCCAATAGTGCCGGCCAGTCATGGTAGAACAGGTAGGCCAGTCCGCTGACCCAGATCACCGGGCTGATCACCAGCTTGAAAAACAGATAG
>JBFHSI010000168.1:0-6882 GCA_041591245.1 Marinobacter sp. | reverse complement strand
GTATGTGAAGCAGGTGGCCGTCACCGAAGCCCAGACCCAGGCCAAGATCCAGGCATCCGGCTACCGGATCCGGGATGTCGGTGAGAAAGGCGCGCCGGACCAGCCCTCCATGTGGGAAATGAACGTCAAATCCTGGATTACCCGGCCTCTGGACAGGGTCGGTCCCGGCCGCACCATGATTTACGGTGTGGCCTTTGGCGGCACCCGGGCCCTGAAGCAGGTGGACCTGTCCCTGGATGGCGGCAAGACCTGGAAACCGGCGAAGTTTCTGGGGCCGGACCTGGGCCCTTACGCCTGGCGTCCGTTCGTAATGGCAGCGGATCTGGCTGCTGGGCAGTACCGGCTTGTCAGCAAGGCCACCGATGTGGACGACAACACCCAGCCTGAAGGCCGCAAGGATAACGAACGGGGATACGGTCACAATGGCTGGAGTGACCACGGCATCACCCTGACCGTCAGCTAGCAGTCGCGGAAGCGGGTTCCGGCTCAGGAACCCGCAATCACCACGGGGATACTGTCATGTCCAGAGTCGCCATACCCATAGCGCTTATCCTGGCCCTGCTGGCAACGGAGCTGACCGCCGATGCGCAGGTGGAACAGGGCCGCCTGGTCTTTACCCTGGAAGCCCAGCCCTCCTGCAGCATCTGTCATACCCTTGCCGATGCCGGTTCCTCCGGGCTCATCGGCCCCAACCTGGATGAACTGAAACCGTCCGCCGACAGGGTCAGAAATGCAGTGACCGGCGGCGTTGGCGTCATGCCTCCGTTCGCAGAAATCCTCAGCCAGGAGCAGATAGACGCGGTCGCCCGTTATGTGGCAAAGGTGACCGGAGGGGAAACCCAGTAAGCCGGTGACCTCAGTCGCTTTCCCGGAACACCATGGCCACGGAATTGAGGCAGTACCTCTGGCCGGTGGGGGGAGGACCATCGGGAAACACATGGCCCAGATGACTGCCACAGCGGGCGCAACGGATTTCCGTCCGCACCATACCCAGGGTGGCATCTTTAAGATACTGGATATGGTCCGGATCGAAGGGCTGGAAGAAACTGGGCCAGCCGGTGCCCGAATCGAATTTGGCATCCGAGCTGAACAGGGGCAGGTCACACAGACGACAGTAGTAGACCCCGGACTTCTTGTTATCCAGAAGGGTGCCGCAGAACGGATGCTCGGTACCGTGATCCAGCAACACCTTGCGCTCTTCCGGTGTCAGCTCCGAGGCCTTTTTCATTACCTCGTCCCGGGACAGGGGTGTCAGATCATAACCTGCAGCAGATACGCCCATAACCAACCTCCTCAGGCCTTGTTGTCAGAATGATGGTTGTCCGCCGCACCGGCGTATTCCGGTTTCAGGCGGTCGCCGTAGTTGTTCACCAGCTTTGTCATCTTGGGTGCAGCCACGGCCATGATGTAAGGCTGATAGGGGTTCTGCGCGGCGTAATTCTGATGGTGCGCTTCCGCCGGATAGAACTCCGTCAATGGCTCCAGGGTGGTCACCACCGGATCAGAATAAACCCCTGCCCCTTTGAGCTGGTCGATATAGGCGGCCGCTACCGCCTTCTGCTCCGGCGTGGCATAGAAAATCGCAGAGCGGTACTGGGTGCCGCGGTCGTTGCCCTGCCGGTTGAGCTGGGTGGGATCGTGGGCGACGGAAAAAAACACCCGGAGCAGCTCACCAAAACTGACCTTGCCCGGGTCATAGCGGATATCCACCGCTTCCGCATGGCCTGTGGTGCCGCTGCAGACCGCCTCATAGTTGGCGGTTTCGGCAGCCCCCCCGGCATATCCGGAAACGACCCGGAGCACACCGTCCATGGCCTGAAACACCGCCTCCACACACCAGAAACAGCCACCGGCCAGTACCAGGCGGCTCTCGCTTCCCTGCTCAGGCAGATCCTTTTCCGGAACCGGAAACCGGCTTCGGGGCACATTCAGCCCCGGGACTTCACATGACTCGGACATGACTTTCTTGTCCCCATATAAACTGCGATTAGTGACAGGTGATACCTGTTGAATTGTGGCTGCTATACCCCGAGTTTACCAATCGTCACCCGAAAAACACCGGCAGGGCGCATAATAGCCTCAGGGTTGCATACCCGGCACGCCCATTCATAATGAACCACAGGGTTTGCCACAACCGATCACTGGTCTCGCCTCCCCGGCGCCAAGGAAGCACTGATGACGGCAAGGGTCCGTACGCCTGAAAACCAGGACGAACTTCTGGAATACCGCCTGAGCCTGCGGCTTGGCCCGGTGCATGCCCGGCAGCGCCTGGGCATTGAGCGGGAATATGAAGCCATGGTCTTCGGCAAGGATCATGGGACCTTTCATCTGGAAAATGTCACCAGTGCCCCCGGCTTTATCCGTTTCTGCCTGAGACTGGTGGGCCTGCTGGGCCGCGGCCAGAACAACAGCCGTCGGCTCGATACCCGGCACAACAGGTTCCGGCTTCCGGCCCTGCCCGAGGCCTTTGAAGGCTTTCGCATCCTCCATCTCACCGACCTGCATGTGGATATGGACGAGGCCAACCTGCAGGCTCTCATTCGCCAGATCGAACCCCTGGAGTACGACCTGTGCGTGCTGACCGGGGACTACCGGTGCCAGACCTGGGGACCGGTGGACGCCGCCCTGGACGGCATGGCCCGACTGAGAGCAGCCATCCGGGGCAAGGCCTATGCGGTACTGGGCAATCACGACAGCGTACGCATGGTGCCGGCGCTGGAAGATATGGGCTATACCCTGCTGATGAACGAGATGGCGCCGCTGGAACGGGACGGTGCCCGCATTTATCTGTCCGGGGTGGATGATGCCCATTTCTACAAGGTACACAACCTGCATCGGGCCGGAGATGACATCCCCCTGCGGGGCATCAGCATTCTGCTCAGCCACACCCCGGAAATCTGGCGGGAAGCCGCCCATGCAGGCTATGACGTATTTCTGTGCGGGCATACCCACGGCGGCCAGATCTGCCTGCCGGGAGGTATTCCGGTAACCCTGGATTCGGACTGCCCGCGCCGGCTCGGGCGCGGCTACTGGCAGGTAAACGGCATGCAGGGTTACACCTCACCCGGTTCCGGTACCTCCGTGGTCAATGTCCGGCTCAACTGCCCGCCGGAAGTAACCATTCACACCCTGACCCGGGGCCCGGCCTGAACCCCGATCAATGGGGATGCCGACGGATACCGACCCGGTACAGCAGAGGGGAAAACAGGATATTCGACAGGGTAAACAGCAGCACCAGGGCCAGGGCGGCCCAGATGCTGACGGACAGCCAGAGCACCGCCAGCAGCATTGGGAGGGCCGACTCGGGAATCTGGTCCAGGCCCTGGGCTTTGGCGCTGGACTCCATGCCAAGGCGGCGTTTGATAAAGCTGCTGAGCAGATCCCCGGACAGCCCCAGCAATCCGAACAGCAAACCAAATCCGGCACCCAGCCCGGCCCAGCCGGCAAACAGGGAACAGGCCACAGTGCCCGATATCAACCCCCGCCAGGTTTTGCTCCGCCCCAGCAGCGGTCTGCCATCACGCCACAGTAGCCCGCCATCCACCGGCGCCGCCCAACGGTCTTTCAGGAATTTCGCCACCAGCACCGGCACCCCATTCGCCAGTACCAGCATCACAAACAGTTCCAGCAGTATCCGCAAACGTGCTGCCTCCTGTTGTTTGCAGCTGTACTCGGGTCAGACCACCTCAGGTCCCATAGGTTCAGGCGATTCCGCCCCTCGTCAGTTTCAGAGGGTCCATCAGTTCCTCCAGCTGGCGCCGGGACAGACCGCTCTGTTCCTCTGCCACGTCAATGACCGGGCGACCGGTGCGGTAGGCCTCCTTGGCGATGGCTGCGGCCTTGGTGTAACCGATAACCGGATTCAGGGCAGTGACCAGTACCGGGTTGCGGCCGACACCGGCACTGAGGTTTTCGCTGTTGACGGTAAAGCCGCGGATCGCCTTGTCGGCCAGGATTGTGGAGGCATTGCCAAGCAGCTGGATCATCTCCAGCAGGTTGGCCGCCACCAGTGGCAGCATGACATTGAGCTGGAAGTTGCCGGACTGGCCGGCAATGGCGACGGCGGCATCCAGCCCCATAACCTGGGCCGACACCATGGCGACAGCTTCCGGAATCACCGGATTGACCTTGCCCGGCATGATACTGCTGCCCGGCTGCAACGCCGGCAGACCAATCTCGGCCAGACCGTGAATCGGCCCGCTGTTCATCCAGCGCAGGTCATTGGCGATTTTGCTGAGAACAATGGCCACGCCCCGCAGCTGGGCGGACAGGGCCACAGGTCCATCCACCGCACTCTGGCCCACAAACTTGTGGGGCATGGATGCAAACGGATGGCCGGTATTGGCTTTCAGAAAGCGCACGAACTGGTGGGCAAACTCCGGCAATGCATTGACCCCTGTGCCCACAGCAGTACCGCCCTGGGGCACCGCCAGCAGGGCATCCACAGCGGCTTCCACCCGCTTTTCCGCAGCCACCAGCTGCTCCCGCCAGGTACGCAGCTCCTGCCCCAGGGTTACCGGCATGGCATCCATCAGATGGGTCCTGCCGGTCTTCACCTGTTCCGAAAACATGGCCTCGCGTTCGTAGATCACCGCCCGCAGATGCGTCAGCGCCGGCAGCAGGTGCTTTCTGACCTGAACCACCGAGCTGACATGAATCGCTGTGGGAATCACGTCGTTGGAGCTCTGGCTCATGTTGACATGATCATTGGGGTGCAGCTCCGTACCCTGCCTGCGGGCAATGGCAGCAATCACCTCGTTGACATTCATGTTGGTGCTGGTGCCGGAGCCGGTCTGATAGCGATCCACCGGAAACTGATCCGCCCACTCTCCCTTGAGCAGGGTTTTGCAGGCATCCACAATGGCATCGCGGATATCCACATCCATCAGGCCCAGGCTGGTGTTGGCTTCTGCCGCTGCCTGTTTGACCTGAACCACGGCCGCAATAAAGGCTGCCGGCAGGGGCTGGCCACTGACCGGAAAATTATCTATGGCCCTCTGGGTCTGGGCGCCCCACAGGGCGTCGGCCGGAACCTGAACCTCTCCCAGGCTGTCTGCTTCCGTTCTGAATTCGCTCACACTCCCTCCAGTCTATCCGTTTACATGTGGGAAAAGCAGCCAGGCACCCGATCCGGAGTTCCTCAGTCACTACCCTGGGACCGCAGCCGCACATGGTCACAGATCGCGGTTACATGATCGAATGTCAGCACCAGGGTATGCACAGTGTTGGTATAGGTATCGTGCAGATGGAATTTGAAACGGTGCTGCTTTTCCCCTTCCAGGTAGGCATCATATTCCCGAAGCAGCTCCCTGACATCCCCTCCTTCGTCTTTATTCCAGGTTGCATTGAACGGCCCCAGTACTGCGCCGCCCGACAGGCAGATGGTGACTTCGTGATTGGTCAGGCCATTATCATGACTGCTCATAGGGAAAACCTCATCCTGTTAAGGGTTCAGTATAAGTGTAGTCCTTCAGTAATGAATTACCGGATTATACGGAGCGGGATACCAGACTTGTGATCAGCGCCCGTAACCGGTTGGGTTTGACCGGTTTGTTGAGAATCGGCACATTCTCCGGATGCATCTGGCGCCGGACCTCGTCACTGCGGTCGGCAGTAATAATGGCGGCCGGCAGTTTCCGGCCCAGCCGGGTGTGCACCGCCTGGATCGCATCACAGCCGGTGGCGCCGTCGTTCAGATGGTAATCGGCAAGAATGGCAGCAGGCCAGTCACCCGGCTCCAGCGCTGCCAGCAGGCCAAGGGCTTCATCAGCCCCCCCGGCCGCCAGTACCGAGCAGCCCCAGCGGGACAGCAGGGCCTGCATGCTCTCCAGCACCGCAGGTTCATTATCGATAACCAGCAGGCGTACCCCCTCAAGCCCCGAGGTACCCGGATGCGGGTCAACCCGGGCGGTGTGTTCCGAGCACAGCTGCCCGGCTTCCGCCAACGGCAGGGTTACGGCAAACCGGGAGCCTTTGCCGGGCCTGGAAATCACATCTATGTCGTAGCCCAGCACCCGGACCATGCGTTCAACAATGGCCAGCCCCAGGCCCACCCCCTGCCGGCCACCGCTGCCCTGGGGAATAACCTGATGAAATTCCGTGAATATGTCCCGGAGTTTGTCCGCCTCGATACCGATTCCGGTATCCCACACCTCAATACTCAGCCCCCTGCCCCGGGGGCGCAGGGCCAGAAGAATGCCGCCTTCCCGGGTATAGCGAAAAGCATTGCTCAGCAGGTTGCGGATGATGCGGACCAGCATCCGCTGGTCGGTCTTCACCAGCGCCGGGCGAACCCGGATCCGGAAATCCAGCCCGGCATTGGCGGCAACGGCATCAAACTCTTCCCCCAGCACCTTGGCCAGGGCCCCCAGGTCGGTCAGGGTCAGATCCGGCGCCATCGCCTGCTGGTCCAGCTTGGAGATATCCAGAAGATCCGCCAGCAGATCCTCGGCCCCTTCCAGGGCCCGGTGTACCTGGTTCACCATGCGCCGCTCCGGTGCCGGCAGCTGGCCGTCCTGCAGGGCAGAGACCATCAGGCGGGCAGCGTTCAGGGGCTGCAGCAGGTCGTGGCTGGCGGCCGCCAGGTATTTGTCCTTGCTGCGGTTGGCTTCCCGGGCTGCTTCCATGGCCAGCACCAGCTCATGCTCCACCTTTTTGCGTTCCTCGATCTGGAACAGCAGGCCCTCGTTGGCATCCTGCAGAGCCCTGGTGCGTTCGATAACTCTCTGTTCCAGCTCCTGGTTGAGCCGTTCCAGCCGGTTACGGGCCTGCACCCTTTCGGAAATATCGGCAACAAAGGCTTCCACCACTTCCGGCCCCAGATCCGGGCGACGCAGCAGTGTCACTGAAACATAGACCGGGGTGTGGTCGGCGCGCTGGAAG
>JBFHSI010000167.1:0-6973 GCA_041591245.1 Marinobacter sp. | reverse complement strand
AGCCATTCCGGCGCCATTGCTGAAGCGGGTGCTGCTGGGCTGGCCCCGGGTGGTCTTTGCTTCCACCGTACATGGCTATGAAGGCACCGGGCGCGGCTTTGCCATCCGTTTCCGGAAAGTACTGGATCAGGAAACTCCCCGGTGGCAGGCCAGAAGCCTGTCGACGCCGGTGCGCTGGGCCCCGGGAGATCCTCTGGAAGCGCTGGTGTCCCGGCTGTTTCTGCTGGCCGCCCAGGGGACGGAGCAGGACATGCCGCAACCGGAGGATGCCGATGCGGTCATCATTGAACCCTGGCGCCCCGGGCAGGCCAGCGAGGCTGAGCTGGCCGGCGCCTTTGGCCTGCTGGTGGATGCCCACTACCGGACCCGGCCCGGGGATCTGCGGCAATGGCTGGATGATCCCATGGCCAGGAGCTGGCGAGCCCGTGTGGGGGAGCGGGTTCTGGGGGTGCTCTGGGCCAGTGAGGAAGGCGGGCTTGCCCCGGAGCTGGCGCAGCAGGTTACCCTTGGACAGCGGCGTATCCGTGGCCACCTGCTGCCCCAGTCCCTGGCCAGTCACAGCGGCTTCCCGGAGGCGGCAAGCCAGCGTTGCCTGCGGGTGGTGCGCATTGCGGTAGCCGGCGGCAACCGCCGTCTTGGTATTGGCCGGCGCCTGCTGGCCGCTGCCGCTGAATATGCCGCAGACAACGGACTGGATACTCTGGGAACCAGTTTTGGCGGCAGCGTGGAGTTGCTGGCTTTCTGGCGTTCCTGCGGCCTGCAGCTGGTACGGGTGGGCTTACAGCAGGAGGCCAGCAGCGGAGAATACCCGGTGCAGATGCTGCAGGGGCTGAGTGCGGACGGAAATGCTCTGACAGAGCGGTTACGCCTGCGCCTGGGGGAACACTGGCGCACCCTGGTGCCTGTGGCCTGGCCCCGGCTGGAGCCGGAACTCTTGCTGGAACTGACGGAGGCTCTGGATGCCCGGGAACAGCTTTTCGAAGATGATCTGCGGGACCTGCACAGTTTTGCCCAGGGGCACCGGGGGTTCGTTCTGAGCCTGCCTGTTCTGCAGAAAGCATCCCTGACGGCCGGTTTCATGGCTGGCCTGCGGGAACAGGGGGATGCCGGACTCTGGTGCCGGGCCGTGCTGCAACAGCAGAGCTGGCCGGAACTGCAGTCGGCCGGCCTGTGCCTGGGGCAGAGGGATGGGGAAGACCGGCTGCGCCGGCTGGCAGGTGTGCTGTTACAGGGTAAGCCTCAGGCCTAGGGCGCCAGCTGCATGGGGTCGGACTCGTCGTCCCATTCCGGCTGGAAATGGGCCTCCACAATGGCCCGGGGAACCGAGCGGACATCGGCGAAGGACCAGGCCGGATTCTGGTCCCTGTCCACCAGCCGGGCCCGGATACCTTCCGCCAGATCCGGCCGGCGGGTACATTCCAGAGCCATGGCCAGTTCCATACGGAAGACGTCTTTCAGAGACATCTGCTGGGCTTTTTTGAGCTGGCTCCAGATCAGCCAGGCGGATACCGGGCAGCCGCCCCGGAGATTGTTCATGCAGGCCTGCCACCAGTCACTACCTATATCCGCAGCCAGCAGCCGGTCCAGTATTTCCGGAAGCTCATCTCCGGCAGCGAGCCGGGCAATGGTCTGTTCGTGCTGTTCCAGATGGCCTGGGGGCAGGGCGCGGTAGTCAGCAACCTCGGACTGATTCAGCAGCTGGAACAGGCGGATATCATCCGCTTCAGGGACGCCGCTCCAGGACTGCTCCTGCAGTTTTGCCAGCAGTGTTTCCCGGTTCTGTGGCTCCAGCACCAGATCGGCCAGGCCGATACGGATCGCATCCGAGCAGTTCAGGCGGGCTCCGGTCAGCCCCATGAACAGGCCAATACGTCCGGGCAGGCGGTTCAGGAACCAGCTGGCTCCCACGTCCGGGAACAGGCCGATGGAAATTTCCGGCATGGCCAGGGTCACATCCGGCGTTACCAGCCGGTACCGGCACGCGGACAGCAGGCCCAGACCACCACCCATGACCGCGCCGTGGGCAATGCCCACCACCGGTTTCGGATAGCCGTGCAGAAGATAGTCCAGCCGGTATTCAGTGGAGAAGAAGCGGGCCGGGGCCTCGGGATCACCTTCCCCGGTCAGGCTCCGGTACAGATCCAGAATATTGCCACCGGCACAGAATGCCCGCTCCCCGGCGCCCTGCAGCACCACCAGGCTGATCCGGTCATCACTGGCCCAGCGTTCAAGAGTGCTCAGGGCATCGGCAACCATCTGCCCGGACAGGGCATTGAGGGAGCCGGGGGCGTTGAGTGTCAGCAGGCCCAGCAGGCCTTTCTGGCAGGGGAGTTCCTGAACCTTCAGGGACATGACTGGATTCTCCGGAATATGGTCAGCAGCCGGGGCATGAATTTCCTTCAACTGTCGCCGCAATCCGGTCTGACGGGAAGGAGACGATGGTCGAACAGGGTCTTGACCTATCGTATTTGTGCTTTGCTGCCGCTGTGATATAAGTGCAGTTCCGTTTATGGTCCGGCTTCACCGGCTGGAATGCAAACGTTTGCAACGATGATGTGAGGGAGAGAAAAAATGATGAACCTGAAACGCTGTGCTGCTGCCGGAATCCTGGCGCTGACAATGGCAGCCCCAATGGCGGCTTCCGCTGCTGATGTAGCTGCCGGCAAGGCCAAGGCTGTCGTCTGTGCGGCTTGCCACGGCCAGAACGGCATTGCGCTGATTCCGACCTATCCGAACCTGGCCGGACAGCACGAAGGCTACCTGAAAGCGGCCATTCATGCCTACAAGAACAAGGAGCGTACTGGTGGCCAGGCTCCGATCATGCAGGCCCAGGCAGCCATGCTGTCCGATGCTGATATCGAGAATCTGGCTGCGTATTTCGCCAGCCTGCCTGCCGGTGGTCAGTAAGCCGGTATGAAGTTGTGAGCGGGGGCGACAGCCCCCGGTTCACATTTGCTCGTCATTCCACAATGCGATAGCAGGGCTGATACTCGGACGCACCGGGCAGCTTCATCCGGTCCTGGGCCACAAACTGCTCCAGCATGGCTTCCAGAGGTTTGATCAGCGTCGGGTCCCCGGCGATTTCAAACGGACCTTTTTCCTGAATCTGGCGAATCCCGCTTTCCTTCACATTTCCGGACACAATGCCACTGAATGCCTTGCGCAGATTGGCGGCGATCTGGTGTACCGGCTGATTACGGTGCAGTTCCAGGGCACGCATGTTGTCGTGGTTGGGGTGGAAGGGCAGCTGGAATACCGGGTCAATTTTCAGCATCCAGTTGAAATAGTAGGCGTCCTGCATGGCGCGCCGGTAAATCTCCACTTCCCGCATGCCCTCGTTCATGGTGCGGGCAACCCGGACCGGGTCATCAATGATAATGTCGTATTTGCTGGCGGCCTCATCGCCCAGGGCATTGCGGATGAAGCGGTCGATCATCTCGAAGTACTCCGCATTCTCCTGTTGCCCTGTAAACACCACCGGGAAGGGCAGGTCCGCGTTGTCCGGGTGCAGCAGTATGCCCAGAAGATAGAGAATTTCTTCCGCCGTGCCCACGCCGCCCGGGAAAACCACAACACCGTGACCGCAGCGGACAAAGGCTTCCAGCCGCTTTTCAATGTCCGGCATGATTACCAGTTCATTGACGATGGGGTTCGGGGCTTCGGCACCGATAATGCCGGGCTCGGTGATACCGATGTAACGGCCGTTCCTGATCCGCTGTTTGGCATGGGCAATGGTGGCGCCCTTCATGGGGCCTTTCATGGCACCGGGACCACAACCGGTCACAATGCTCAGACCCCGCAGGCCCAGCTGGTGGCCCACTTCCTTGCTGTACTGGTATTCATCATGGCTGATGGAATGGCCGCCCCAGCACACCACCAGGTCCGGCTGCCGGCCAGACTCCAGTACCCGGGCGTTACGGAGAATGTGAAACACCACATTGGTCAGATCTTCACTGGTCTCGGAGCGGAAGCCGGTAGCCGAATGGAAATAGACAATATCCCGCAGTACCGAAAACAGGTGTTCACGAATGGCCCGCAGCATTTCACCATCGACAAATGCGTGGGCCGGGGCGTTGACCAGCTCCAGCTTCAGTCCCCGGGGCTGGGGTACCAGGCGCACGTCGAAGTCGGCGTGGGACTCCATAAGCGCCTTGCAGTCATCGGTTTCCACGCCGGTATTGAGGACCGCGAGGGCACACTGCCGGAACAGCCGGTACAGGCCACCTTCACTGCGGTCTTTCAGGCGGCTGACTTCCTGGGCTGAAAGGATTTCAAGGCTTCCTTCCGGGGATACCAGGGCATTGATGGTGGGTTCCTTCATGAACAGAAAAACTCCTGATGTTTCTTGCCGGACCGGCGTTACAGCAGCTGCAGGCCGGGCGGCATTCTATGGGTTTCGGTCATGCCTGATTTTGTGGCAGGTACCGGAAAAGGTACACTAAGGCCTTTCCTCCCGATTCGCCACACGACAAAGCTCCTATTTTTATGAAACTTCTTGTTCGTCCTGCTTCTGAAGTCGCCATCAAGAGCAAACCTGTCCGCCGTCAGCAGATGCGTCATCTGCGGCAGAATATCAGCAAGATTCTGGCCCAGCTGGATCCGGACATTGTGGTGAAGGGAACCTGGGACCGGGTGAATGTGGACTTTCCCGATGACCGGGGTCTGGCGGGTCCGGTGATTGAAGCGCTGATGCGTATTCCGGGTATTTCCAGTATCCGGGAAATCGATGTGTTTCCCTTTGTCAGCATGGACGATGTGGCAGACAAGGCTGTGGCGGCGTTTTCGGATCGTCTTGCCGGCAAGACCTTTGCGGTCCGTGTCCGGCGCCAGGGCACCCATGACTTCCGCTCCATTGATCTGGAGCGCCATGTGGGCTCGGCACTGGTGCTGGCTTCCGATGCCCGGGGGGTGGACCTGAAATCACCTCAGGTGGAGGTGCGTATTGATGTGCAGGATAACCAGTTCCAGATTGCCCATCGCAAGCACGCCGGCCTTGGCGGCTACCCCCTGGGCAGTGTGGAAACCGTTATGACCCTGATTTCCGGCGGCTACGATTCCTCTGTGGCTGCGTATCTGATGCTGCGCCGGGGCCTGAGAACCCATTATCTGTTTTTCAATCTGGGGGGTGCTGCCCATGAAGTGGGGGTGCGCCAGGTGGTGCATTATCTGTGGCAGCAATACGGCTCATCGCATCGGGCCAAGTTCATTTCCGTACCCTTTGACGGAGTGGTGGCGGAGATCATGCGCTCGGTCAATCACCGGCACTGGGGAGTGGTGCTGAAGCGCCAGATGCTCCGGGCCGCCGCCGAGATTGCCCGCAAGAACAACGCCATCGGCCTGGTGACTGGCGATGCAGTGGCCCAGGTGTCCAGCCAGACCCTGACCAACCTCAACGTGGTGGACCGTGCCAGCGATGAAGTGGTGTTGCGCCCGCTGGTTGCCATGGACAAGGAAACCATTATCGGCATTGCCCGGGAAATCGGCACCGAGCCCTACGCCAGGAACATGCCGGAATACTGCGGTGTGATTTCCCAGAAACCGGCGACCCGGGCCAAGCTGCACCGGGTGGAAGAAGACGAGGAGGCCATGGATCCAGCGGTTCTGGCCGGAGCCATAGAGGCAAGGGACGAGATTCAGGTACAGAACCTTCTGGACAGCACCAGCACCCCGGAAGAGGTGGAACTGGTGCAGACTCCGTCGGTGAATGATGTGATTATCGATGTGCGCCACCCCTTTGAAGGGGACAAGTCACCGCTGGTTCTGACCAACAACGAAGTAATTCGGATTCCCTTCTATGAGCTCAATCAGCAGGTTGCAGACCTTCCGGCAGACCGCCAGTACCTGCTGTATTGCGAGCATGGCACCATGAGCCGGATGCATGCGGGTCATCTGAAGGCCGAGGGGCACAGCAATATCAAGGTTTACTCACCGGCTTCCTGAGCCCGTTTCCATCCCTGACCCGGCTGGCGCCGGGCAGGGAAGCTCCGGCCCATCACCTGTTATACTTCTGTTCCTGTTCACCTGACCCGTTGCGACCGATTTCCTATGGATGTTTCCCACATTATCGACCCCCTCAACGATGCCCAGCGCGAAGCGGTGACGGCGACCAACGATCACCTGCTGGTGCTGGCCGGCGCTGGCAGTGGCAAGACCCGGGTGCTGGTGCACCGGATCGCCTGGTTGATGACCGTGGACCGGGTACCGCCCACCAGTATTCTGGCGGTGACCTTTACCAACAAGGCCGCCAAGGAAATGCGCCTGCGCATCGAACAGATGATGAATATTCCGGCCCGGGGTCTCTGGTTCGGCACCTTCCATGGTATTGCCCACCGGTTATTGAGATCTCACTGGCAGGATGCGGGGTTGCCGGAAAACTTCCAGGTGCTGGACAGCGACGATCAGCTGCGCATGATCAAGCGGGTGATGCGGGAACAGCAGATCGACGAAACCCGGTGGCCGCCGAAACAGGCCCAGTGGTTTATCAACAGCCAGAAGGACGAGGGCCTGAGGGCCGATCACATCCAGGAAAATCCCGGTGACCATTTCACCTCCACCATGGTGGCCATTTATCGCCAGTACGAAGCCCTTTGCCAGCAGGGGGGGCTGGTGGACTTCGGCGAGCTGCTGCTGCGTTCCCACGAACTCTGGCTGCACCGGCCGGAACTTCTGACCCACTACCAGCGCCGTTTCGAACACATTCTGGTGGACGAGTTCCAGGATACCAACACCATCCAGTACGCCTGGCTGCAGGTGCTGGCCAGCAACCGGGTTCCGCTCACGGTGGTGGGGGATGATGACCAGTCCATCTACGGCTGGCGAGGTGCCAAAATCGAGAACATCCAGCAGTATCAGCGGGACTTTCCCAACGCCCGCCTGGTGCGGCTGGAGCAGAACTACCGCTCCACCAGAACGATCCTGAAGGCCGCCAACTCGGTGATTGCCAATAACCAGGGACGTCTGGGCAAGGAACTCT
>JBFHSI010000166.1:0-7028 GCA_041591245.1 Marinobacter sp. | reverse complement strand
TCCAGTTTTTGCTGGTTCTCTCTGGCCAGGTGCAGCTGGGTCTGGAGCTCATCCTGGCGCGCACCATGTTCCACACCAAACCGGGATTCCCGGGACAACAAAGCCAGTTCCTGCTCCAGGCCAGCAACCTCGGCCCTGAGCTGTTCCACCTGTGCAGGCACACTGGCCTGACTCATGGCAACGCGGGCACAAGCGGTATCCAGCAAGGCAACGGCCTTGTCCGGCAGTTGTCGGCTTGCCAGAAATCGGGTTGAAAGAACAACGGCGGTTTTAAGAGCCTCGTCGGCAATACTGACCCCATGGTGGGCTTCGAGTGTTGGCACCAGCCCCCGGAGAATCTGAATGGCCGTCTGTTCATCCGGCTCGTCCACTTTCACCACCTGGAAACGGCGGGTGAGTGCTGCATCTTTCTCAAAAAACTTTCGATACTCAGCCCAGGTAGTGGCTGCAATTGTCCGCAGCTCACCTCTTGCAAGCGCCGGCTTGAGGAGGTTGGCGGCGTCGTTCTGGCCGGCCTGGCCACCGGCACCGACCATATTGTGGGCTTCGTCTATAAACAGAATGATGGGGCGGTCCGAACCCTTGACCTCTTCAATAACCCCCTTCAGACGGTTTTCAAATTCCCCTTTCACCCCGGCACCGGCCTGTAACAATGCCAGGTCGAGTGTTAACAGCCGTGCTGGTTTCAGCACCTCGGGCACATTGCCTTCGGCAATACGCCGGGCCAGGCCTTCCACAACTGCGGTTTTGCCGACCCCGGCCTCTCCGGTCAGTATGGGGTTGTTCTGGCGGCGACGGCTCAGGATATCGATAACCTGGCGGATTTCATCATCCCGACCGATTACCGGGTCCAGCTCGCCGGCGAGGGCCTGAGCCGTAAGGTCTATCGTATATTTGGCCAGATTTTGTTCTTTGCCGGCTTTGGCTTTTGCGGGTCCGGAAGAAACCGCCGGTGCCTCATCAAGCCTTGCCCGGATCTCTGGCCAGCTCGCCAGCAGGCGGGCCGGATCCACACCATTGAGCTCACCCGCATGACGGGTCGCCAGCGCGGCCATGGCCGGGTCGTTGAGCATGGTGTAGAGCAGAGTGGCACCACGCATAGCGGGCTCCGCGAATTCAATCGAGGTGTCCAGCCAGCACTGGCGAAACAGATCAACCAGCCTGGGTGCCAGACTCGGCGTTGCCCCGCTGCCGGTTCGGAAGGATTCCAGTCCCTGCTCGAGCTGGCTGTCAAGGCGCGTGATGTCGAGGTTAAAAAATGCCAGAACTCCCGCCAGGTCAGGGTCATCGGTACGGATCATGCTTTTCAGCAAATGTTCCGGTTCCACGGTATGGTGCGTTCTCTGAAAACACAGTGCGACAGCGGTTTCAAGAGATTCTTTACTGGCATCGTTAAGCTTTTCGACCAGGGACTTCAGTGTCATTGACGACATTCGCTCAATCCTTTCCTTGGCTGGGTTTGAAACTGACCTCGACCATCCTGGCTGAATCCAGTCGAGCCCCGATAAAACTGTCAGCGCCCAGGCGACCCTGACGCCCCAGAACTGTATGGGTCAGGTGTGCAGCCCGGGCTGACAGGCGATAACGTACTCGCATCTGGCCGCTGACCAGTCGCTGAGTCACTTCCGATATGGCTTTGCTGTAGGTACCTCCTGGAAGGACAGAAATCAGGGCCTCCCGGGAGGCCGGGCTGAACACCACATCCAGCCCCTTGTCCACCATCCAGACCCGACTTCCCAACATGGCGCTGCCCAGCACCGCATGCTGTCCCGCCGGCCGTTCGCCATCTGGCAGCACCGACTGATCTTCGTCCGCCAGCGATGCCCATTCACCACGCAGGGTGCGGACTTCCACCGGCATTCCGGTGATATCTTCCAGTACTGATCGCAAGGTACTGGCGGAGCGGGAGCGCCTTGAAAAAGCAGCTCCGTAATACAGCTGCCAGTTTTCCCTGCATCCGGTCAGGGCTTTCAGAATACGGGTGAAGTCATCGTTGTTGCCCCGTTCCTGGTGTACCGCAGGCTGTGTTTTCTCCCAGCTTCGATAGAACAGGGACACCAGGCGATGATTGAACAGATCCAGAAAATCACGGGTTGCCGGGGATTTTTCCCTGACCTGTTCAAGTACCCTCTCGGTAAAACAGGCCGGCAGCGCCCCCCGGGCACCAGTCAGCCCCATGACATCCACCAGCAGATCATGGAGCAGTGCTCCATCGTCGGCACGCCGGGTTGTCATCCGAACCAGGTCCTGCCCGGCAAATCCCAGATTCTGGCTGGCCCGGAATCGCACCACCTCCTTGTCTGGCCAACCGTCGTGCCCCACCCGATGGTATGAGGGGTGGCTGTTGATCAACTGGCGCTCGGCTTTCCAGACCGCGCGAAACAGTGTGGTGGGGGTGCCCATTACAACAGCTCCCGCTCGCCGGCTCTGGCAGGCCACAGGCAATAGTCCCGGTGATGTCCGCTCAGACGGATTCTCAGCCTGGTGAAGGTGTTGATCTGGGTAAACTGTGCGAAGAAACGGTCCAGTATGGCTGAGAACAGATAGATACTGGTGCCTGCATAGCTGGGCCGGGAAAAGGTGATACAGATTTCCGTACCCTGGCATACCCCGCTGTGGACACCCTTGCCGATACGGGCTGCAACACGGCGGGTTGCAACTTTCTCAATACCTTCGATCAGGGCTTCCGTTTCGGGGGTATTTTGAAAGTCATGCAGCTTGAGCACTGCTTTCAGGCGCTCAAGGGCATCGCTGCCGGTAAAATGCTCCAGATTCAGCTGCTGGATAAACTCCCAGCGGGCACCATCGGAAAGGTCAGGACGAGTGGTTGGCGTAGGAGCCACCAGCGCCACAGCCTCTTCCACCAGAGGCTCTCCAAGCGCCCTGAAGCGAGGCTCTCCGCCGCCAAATGGCAAACGTTCAGGTATGTTGCGGTTGCAACACCATGCCTTGACCATCAGGATCTCTCCCTGAGGCAGGTCCTCGGGTGTCCGGGGGCTGAAACGCCGGTCCACCAGCGTCAGGCAGGTTTCAAAACCCGGCTCGTATTGCCCGCCGGCCCAGCCGGCTTCCCGCCGTTCGAGATGCCAGAACACATCCAGATCGGATTGCCAGCGGGGGAGGCCAAGCCCATAGAAAGGCGCCATTTCCCGAACATTCTCATTCTCTACCAGGCTGACCGATTCCACACTGACCACTTCATAGGTATCTGCGCCACGAAAGCGTGATATGAGTCGATGCTCATGACTGGAGCCATCGTTGGCAATGGGTTCCAGCGACTCATCGAACAGGTTGACAGCCGGAACACACCACAGCCGCATGTGCTCGGGAACAAAGCTCTTTTCCTGTTCCTTCGAGGTTTCTCCCAGATACACAAACAGATCAACTTCTGTATGCTCGGGCCATTGGCCATCCAGCCCGTCAAACTCCGCAAACAGAAATTTCTCCTGGAAAAGGAAAAACTCCACCAGCAGGCGGAAACCATCAAAGCTGCGTTTTCTGTAGGGCACCAGGGCCTCATCCGGGGAAAAGCCCACGGGTTTTATGTGCTTTCGACCATAAAACCGCAATTGCCTGGCATCGTTGGTGGGCGCAACGGCAAACCCCGCACCGGAACGATGAATAAGGTCATAGAGTTCGTTACTGAGGTGTGTCTGGCCATGAAGGTAAAACCTCAGAGCCGGCAAATTGATGTCGCTGAATGGTATGGCCGAGCGAAGGCGGAGTTTGATGAGGCTGCGGGCGCTTTCGGTACCCGGTGGCCTGGGCGCATCAAACGGCGCATTCTCAAATGCGGCTGAAACCACTTCTACCGGTGCCAGGTGATGATGGGCTGGCGTCCGGAATTCGCAGGCGGGCAACCCTTCAACGAGGGTTTCGTACCTCTGCTGTTTCTCCAGGGTTGCACAATGGGTCTGGGAGGCTCCCGCACTGAGCTGGAGAATGGTCATGGACGGAATAGGTGCCAGGTAGTCCGGGAACAGGTTGCCCATCAGAATGTTGGTCAACTCCGGAAAATGCCCATCCAGGCGCCGCCGGATCTGGGCTGTCAGAAAGGCAACTCCTTCCAGCAATCGGGAGACATGGGGGTCTTCTACCGACTCGTCACTAACCCGAAGATTACCGGCCACCTTCGGATAGGCGCGCGCAAACTCCGCGCCCTGGCGCCTGAGGTAGGCCAGCTCACGATTGTAATACTGAAGGAGTTCATCACTCATCAGGCACACTCCTGAAGGGTCATGGACAGATTGACGGGTTCAACATCTGAGCGAAATGCCACCGCTTCCGGCACAGGATCCACCAGCAGAATCGCATCGATCCGCAGGCGCATGGTGCGATCCAGGGGTGTGTCACCTTCCTCTGATGTCACCGACACTCTGGTCAGCCGGGGCTCGAAACGCACAATGGTCTCCCTGACTTCATCACACAACCATTGCCTGGCATCCTCGGTGGCCAGATCCATGACGGTAAAATCCGGCAGGCCGAATCCGAGCACGGATTGCCGAAGCTCCCGAAGCTCCGGGGGAATCACCAGCCAGGACCGGCGGGTATTCAGCAAAGCCTCCAGATCCCGGCGTACCGATTGGCGGATAGAGGCAACCGTTGCCCGGGCACTGGAGTCCGCGGCCAGCCGGTCCAGCAGGTTCATCTGGAGGCGACCATGGCGATCAGTCGGCATAAGCCACCGTTACCCGTTCTGCACGTTTCAGCCCTTCCAGCCCGGCAGCCTCATCCCCTACCAGAAACTGCTTCAGTCCGATTCCGGTTACCAGTGCCGGAGAATGTTCGCGCCAGTCGGTTACCCTGCCCAGATGCTCCTGGTCGGTTTCGCTCCCCTCATAGATCAACGGGATAAATACTTCCCCCTGCTGACCGGAAGACAGTTCAACTTCTGCCCGGCGCCACACCAGCTCAACCGGAGACTCCGGCGGGTGGAAATCAATGGATTCAATCTCTGACCAGCGCCAGAGGTAAAACTTGCCATCCGTACCCAGGGCTTCAAGAAACCCACACAGACTGTCGTCACAATCCCGGATATCACCCTTGACCTCACCCAGACAAAAATCTGTTCTCACACGCAGTGCTTCCAGACGGGCCGATGCCTCTTCTGCAGCTTTGATATCCCCTTCGCCGAGAGCCAGTTTCAAGGCCAGAAGGGCTTGCAGATCCTCCCCCTCGTTGGCGACGACCTTGTCAGCAAGCCGGCCCTGATGAAACGCCGCCCTTGCATGTTGCGCACGAATCAGCTGCCGAAGATTGGCGGTTCCCGGCAACCAGTCAGGGTGATGCTTTGCCAGAGAACCAAGCATTTCATCGGCCCGCTCCAGTTCCCCGGCAATGCACAGAAGTTCAATCAGTAAGGCCCGGAGACCGGCTTCGCCAGGATTGCTCCTGATCTGTTGCTGGGCCTCTTCAATCGCCCGGATCAGATGACCACTGGCGAGATGCTCCTTGATGGCATCCATTCCCAATTCCTCCGTTTAACTATTTTCAGGGTGACGGGCTCAGGCGCCATCCACCGGTGTCAATTCAGTTATCAACCGCAACCCGGTCACCAGCTGGTCAAGCTGAAAGTGCGGCTGCAGATGCAGGATTGAATAGTATTTTCCGGGCTCCCCCGCCCGGGCTCGCACAGTTACTTTTGCATCGCGAAGGGGGAACCTGGTTTTCAGGTCTTCGGACCCGCCCTCGGTAGCTGTGGTGTAGTCATGAATCCAGCGCTGCAGACGGGCTTCACATTCTTCCGGGGTCCGGAAGCCTCCCACCCGGTCCCGGCCCATCACTTTCAGGTAATGGGCAAACCTGGAAACACACAAAATATAGTGGAGCATGGACGACAGCCTGGCGCTCACATCCGCTGCAGTTTTCTCGTACCTCTTTGGCTGCTGGACCGAAGGCACCGAATGAAATACCAGCATGGGTGTATTGGGCAAAGGCACCAGTGGCAGGAAACCTTCTTCCGACAACGCCTTTTCCATCCGGTCACTGATCTGCCAATCCACGGCCTGGCGCGTGGGATAGACCTCTCCACTGGGATTGATTCCGGCAATGGCTGGCATATTGTCCACTGTGCCATGGGCCACCCTGCCCGGCTGATATCCACGAATCCGGGAAAACCAGCCCGACTCACAGAAAGCCCTTATGGCCACGGTGCCAAAGGCGAAGCAGGCCGGCCCCCAAAGATAGTCACGCTCGGTAACTTCCCGCCTTTCCAGAAAACCAAAGGCTTCCGCACCTTCACCCAGCTCCCGATGGGGTGGACGCATCAGCATGCGAGGTACCGCCAGCCCCAGAAAGCGCGCATCCTCCATTTCACGAACCGACCGCCAGGGTGCCAGCTCCACCTGGGAAAAATGGCTTTCCAGTTCCCGCACACCGGTCAGCTCTGAGTAATGGTCAACACCAAAAAAACTCGGCGCCGCATTAAGAACAAGTGGCGCAAATGCAGCCGCTGCGATCTGGGTGAGCGCCTTCAGGGTGTCGAAATTCGCTGCTCCACCCTGAGTCCGGTGACTGATCGAATAGGTACCCAGCAGCAACCCGAAAGGCTCGCCACCCGGGCTGCCGAACTCGTCGGAATAGACTTTCGCAAACAGGCGCGACTGGTCGAACTCGATGGCCCGGGCCAGATCCGCTGCAACCACTTCCCAGGACGCATCAAGCACCTTGATTCTGACCTGGTCTGCATGGTCGTCCTGAGCGGCCTGGTCCACCAGCAACAGTATCCCGCGCCAGTTGGCTTCAAGGTCCTTAAGATCCTGATGGTGCAAAATGGCATTGAGCTGCGCGTTCAGCAGCCGGTCAATGCGCAGAATGGTCTCTGACAGTACCGCCCGGATCTGATCACGGGTCCAGTTCTTCCGGCCCGGGTACTGGCTCAGAAACAGCATCAGCGCCTGATGCTCATCGGCCTCAGCAATCAGACGCTCTGCCAGGCCTCTGCGCAAAGGCTGCGCCGAGGCCTGGCCAGCGGAATCATGCCGGCGGCTGATGTAGTCCTGATCGACAAATGCCAACGCGGAACCCAT
>JBFHSI010000165.1:0-7141 GCA_041591245.1 Marinobacter sp. | reverse complement strand
TAGCACAGGGGGTAGGTATGAACGATAAGCCGCACCTTGACGAAGAAGCTCTCGCCGAGCTTCAGGATGTCATGGAAGATGAATTCGAAGTGTTGATTGATACCTATCTGAATGACTCCAGGGAACGTATTGCAAGCCTGCGACTGTCCCTCCAGGACGAGGATGCGGATGCTTTCGCCCGTACCGCCCACAGTTTCAAGGGCAGCTGTTTCAATATCGGAGCCCCCCACCTGGGTGAGTTGTGTCTTGAGGCGGAGAAGGCGGGCAAGGCGGAACAGCTGGATGCCGCCCCGCCCCTGGTGGATGCGGTTGAAGAGGAGTTCCGGACAGTATCCGTCATGCTGGAGAAACTGCTCGTCCGCTGATGCCCGAAATACAGCATGGCACTGCTTTTGCAAGTTTTTGGAAAACCATCCTGTCAGGTGCTGCAAGGCGGCAACGGCAGGGTGATAACCCAGTAAAAGCGGCAAGAGGTTGCCATGCCCCAGATGGTTCTTCCCCAGACTCCCGCACCAGGGATGCAACAGGATTCCGGTCCCCAAAGGGCCGGTTCTTCCAGAGACTCGGGCGACAGCGAACGCCGGTTTGAGTCTGTGTCCCGGGCTGAACACCAGCGCCTGGAGCAGCAGAGAACCCGGCAGCGGGATGAGGCCCGTGCAGAGGACCGGCGCGACTCGGATGAGGTAGCGGATTCACCGGCGCCCGATGACGCCAGGGCGACGGCTGGAAATCCGGAAACCGATGCTGACGGCGCCGTTGCCGCCGGTGACGGAAATCCGGAAGCTCCGGATACCTCCACAGACACGGATCCGGCTGTTTTGCCCCTGACCTTCACCGAATTGCAGGCTCTGGTGGTGCCTGTTTCCGGAACCGGCAGCCAGGCGGCGACAGAAGCCGCAGCGACAGCCTCAGCAGGTTCCGCACTAACTGCGGGGCAGACGGCTGTAGCCGGAGTGTTCGGTAACGGAGCCAAGGCTGCAGAGACCGCGCCCGGCACTACTCCGGGAGCCCTTCTGACCGATATTCTGAGTGCGCAGTCCGGCCCGGATTCCGGGCGCTCAGCGGATTCTGCAAATCTGGCCCTGGCCAGTCGTTTTGACTCGGTCATGGCCAACGCCAGTACCGGAGCCCAGCAGCGACTGGCGGCAGAGGCCGCAGTACCCCTCAAGGCATACGCCACCTCCATTGAGGTGCCCGTGGGACACGGGGAATGGGGGGACCGGCTGGTGGGCAAACTCAGCTGGCTGACCGCCCGCAACATGTCGGTGGCTGAGATTCATCTGACTCCGCCGGACATGGGCCCCATGGAAGTGAAGGTGCGGGTTCATAATGACCAGGCCAATATCACCGTCCACGCTGCCAATCCCATGGTACGGGACCAGCTGGAACTGCATTCCCACAGGTTGCGTGACATGCTGGGAGAACAGGGGCTGTCACTGGCCCAGTTTGATGTTTCCGACTCGCCCCGGCAGCAGACCGGTGAGCAGGCAGGAGAGGGCGGTGGTAGCGGCTCCGGTCAGGGTCATGACGGAGACCTGCCCGCTTCCGGCAGTGACGAGGCCGAGCTTGTCAGCGGTAGCCTGGATCTGAGCTGGAAAGGCCAGGTGGATCTTTTTGCATAAGCGCCTGTGCCCCCTGACGGATTTCCCGCCAAACTGTTTTGCTGATCCATACCAGCAACGCTAAACTGTTGTTTTGAGCCGAAAGGACGGGCCATCTGGCCTGTCCTTTGCATTCAACTCAATGGAAGTGCGAAAAAACGCATCTCCTGACGGATTTCTGGCAAGACGGGCACTATGGCTGAAAATAACGGATCTGACACAGCACCTGCCAAGAAAGGCAAACTCAAACTGATCATCCTGTTGGTGATTGTTGTAATTCTGGCCATCGCCCTGTCGGTAGCCGGTACCCTCTGGTTCCTGCGTGATGATGCGTCCACGCCTGATGCTGGCGGGGAAAACGGAGGCGAGGCAACAGAAGAAGTTTTTGTGCCCAGCACCTATCTGGATCTGGAAAAAGCGCTGGTGACCACGGTACAGGCTCAGGGTCGGCAGCGTTATGCCCAGGTCTATGTGTCTCTGGAAGCCTCGGATCCGGCGGCACTGGCTGCCGCCAAGGTGCATCTGCCGCTGATTCGCAGTCGCCTGGTGATGGTGCTGGGTAACAGTCAGTTTGCCGAGTTGCAGACCCCCGAAGGGCGCAGGGCGCTGGCGGACACTATGCTGGGAACAGTGAATCAGGTGCTGGAGCAGGAAGGGCAACCCGCAGTCACGCGGGTGCTGTTCAGAAATTTTGTGGTGCAATAGGCCCCGGTGGGGCAAGGCATTTCACGGGCAGGATGAGCTATGCAGGACTTGTTATCGCAGGATGAAATCGATGCGCTCCTCCACGGGGTGGATGACGGTGATATTGACACCTATGAAGAAACCGATGATAGCGGTGTAAAGTCTTACGATCTGGCCAGCCAGGACCGGATAGTCCGGGGCCGGATGCCAACCCTGGAAATGATCAACGAGCGCTTTGCCCGTTATACCCGGATCAGCCTGTTCAATATGCTGCGCCGCAACGCTGACGTGTCCACGGGCGGCGTTCAGATCATGAAGTTCGGCGAATACATCCACACTCTGTATGTGCCCACCAGCCTCAACCTGTGCAAGGTCCGTCCTCTGCGCGGTACTTCGCTGTTTGTGCTGGATGCCCGGCTGGTATTCAAGCTGGTGGATAACTTTTTCGGCGGGGAAGGGCGCCATGCCAAGATTGAAGGGCGTGAGTTCACACCGACGGAAAACCGCATTATCCAGATGGCGCTGGAGCAGATTTTCCATGACATGAAAGAGGCCTGGCACGCAGTGGTCAATATTGACTTCGAGTATCTGAGTTCGGAGGTCAACCCGGCCATGGCCAACATTGTCAGCCCCAGTGAAGTGGTGGTGGTCAGCACCTTCCACATAGAGCTGGATGGCGGCGGCGGCGAACTTCATTTTGCCTTGCCCTACTCCATGGTCGAGCCCATCCGGGAAATCCTGGATGCAGGGGTGCAGAGTGATATAGACGATATTGATGAGCGCTGGGTCAATGCTCTGCAGGAAGATATCAAGGAAGTGAGTGTTCCGGTGAACACCACCGTATGCCGGCGCCGGATTTCTCTGCGGGAAATTGCCAAGCTCAAGGCCGGAGACGTTATCCCGGTGGATATTCCGGAATACCTGACCGTTACCGCTAACGGTGTCCCGGTGTTCAAGGCTTCCATGGGAACCCGTGACGGAAAACTGGCGCTGCGGATTCAGGAACGGGCAAAACTGCCCAAGATCAAGAAACGACTGAAGGTGGAACGCAATGGCTGACGACAAGAAAGACGAGCAGCAGCTCAGCGAAGAGGAGAAGCTGGCGGCCGAATGGGAAGCGGCCATGGAGGAGTCCGGAACCGACGATGCCTCCGCAGAAGATGCAGAACCCGGCCAGAGCGTACAGACCGCGCCTATGGAAGAGTTTGACCAGGGTAGTACCGGGGCTGATGGCTCGGCTCCGGACATTGATGTCATTCTGGACATCCCGGTGACCATTTCCATGGAAGTGGGCAATACCCAGATCCCCATCCGTAACCTGCTGCAACTGAACCAGGGCTCGGTGATCGAGCTGGACCGACTGGCCGGCGAACCTCTGGATGTTCTGGTCAACGGCACCCTGATTGCCCACGGTGAAGTGGTTATGGTGAACGAGAAATTCGGCATCCGCCTCACTGACGTGATCAGCCCCGGTGAACGTATCAAACGGCTGCAGAAATAGTATGGGGCGTTTGCTTGCAGGCTTTGTGGCCCTTGCACTGGGCAGCCAGGTGCTGGCCCAGGAAGCCGGTAACGACCTGCCGGAGAAAGCCGTACGGGCCCCGGATACCCTTGCCACCCTGATCAGCCTGGGTGCCGGTCTGGTGGCGGTAGTTGCGGTGATCTATGGCTGTGCCTGGATTATCCGGCGCATGAACGGGATGACCGGCATGAACAACAATGCCATCCGGGTGATTTCGGTGATGGCTGTGGGCACCCGTGAGCGGGTGGTTCTGATCGAGGTCGGCGGGCAACAGATCCTGCTGGGGATTACCCCGTCTGCAATCCGTACACTTCACGTTTTCGATGAACCGGTCGTGGACGCCGGAGCTCCCCCCTCGGGAGATTTCGCCAGGCGTCTTCAGGATATGATCGGAAAATCCTGGACGTCGTCCACAGGTAAGGACTGAGCCCATGTGGGTCCTGATGTTAAAACGTTTCAGTCCGCTGCTGGTCGCCCTGCTCAGTCTGGGCTGGAATCAGCTGGCGCTGGCAGATCTGCCGGGCATCCCAGCAATCACCGTTGAACCGGGTGAGGGTGAAGGGGTACAGGAATATTCAGTAACCCTGCAGATTCTGGCGCTGATGACCGCGCTGACTTTCCTGCCGGCCATGCTGATGATGATGACCTCCTTTACCCGCATCATTGTGGTGTTCGCCATATTGCGCCAGGCTCTGGGCCTGCAGTCCACACCGTCCAACCAGATTCTGCTGGGGCTGGCCCTGTTCCTCAGTATTTTTATCATGAAACCGGTGCTGGAAGAGGCCAACCGGGTCGGGCTTCAGCCCTACCTGCAGGAGCAGGTCACCTCTCTGGAAGCGGTGGAGCTGGCCAGCGAGCCGTTCCGGAAATTCATGCTGGAACAGACCCGGGAAAGCGATCTGGCCCTGTTTGTACGGATGGCCGATGAGGAATACGAGACTGCTGACGACGTGTCCTTCTGGGTGCTGATGCCGGCGTTTGTCACCAGTGAACTCAAGACCGCGTTCCAGATCGGATTTATTCTGTTCATTCCGTTTCTGATTATCGACATGGTGGTGGCCAGTGTATTGATGGCCATGGGTATGATGATGCTGTCACCCATCATCATTTCCCTGCCATTCAAGATCATGCTGTTTGTGCTGGTGGATGGCTGGGCTCTGATTATGGGAACACTGGCCGCCAGTTACGGCCTGTAGGGGAGGGACTATGACGCCGGAAACCGTGATTGATATTGTTCGCGAAGCCTTGTGGATGATTGTCCTGCTGGCGTCGGTCATTATCGGCCCGGGGCTGGTGATCGGTCTGGTGGTCAGTACCTTCCAGGCGGCTACCCAGATCAACGAACAGACCCTGAGCTTTCTGCCCCGGTTGCTGATCACCCTGATAGTGATTATCGTCATGGGGCCCTGGATGCTGACCAAATTGCTGGATCATGCCCACCGGCTGATTTCCAGCATTCCCTATCTGATTGGCTGACGGATGGTTCCGGCGGAGTTCAGTGCGGATATTCTCGGCCAGTGGGTCGGTCAGCACCTGTGGCCGCTGTTCCGGCTGGCCAGCTTCCTGATGGTAGTGCCCATTTTCGGCTCCCAGCTGGTTCCCGCCCGTATCCGTCTGGGCCTGGCCCTGCTGACCACCATTATGATTGTGCCCATGATCCCGGAGGTGCCCCGGGTGGAAGCCCTGAGCGCAGACGCCGTGCTGATTACCCTGCAACAGGTGCTGATCGGTGTCGGCATGGGGTTTGCGGTAACGGCCCTGTGGCAGCTGTTTGTGGTGGCCGGGCAGATGATTGCCATGCAGATGGGGCTGGGGTTTGCATCCATGGTGGACCCGGCCAATGGCGTTAATGTTCCGGTATTGTCGCAGATCTATACCATCACCATTACCCTGCTTTTTCTGGCCATGAACGGCCATCTGGTGATGATTGAGGTATTTATCGAAAGCTTCCGGACCCTGCCCATCGGGCTTGACGGGCTGGGGCAGTCCGGGGTCTGGGAGCTGGCGCACCGGATCAGCTGGATGTTTACCTCGGCCATGCTGCTGGCTCTGCCGGCGGTTACTGCGGTACTGATTGTCAGTATTTCCTTCGGGGTGATGACCCGGGCTGCGCCCCAGATGAACATTTTTGCTTTGGGCTTTCCCATTGGCCTGATTTTTGGATTGTTTGCCATATGGGTGCTGCATGCCAATTTTCTGCCGCACTTTGATCAGTACACACGGGAAACATTCGATTTCATGCGTCAGCTGCAGGGACGCCCCTGATTTCTGAAGCCCTGTTGAGGACTCGCCGGTTCCCCTGAGGGGACTGCGGAATATCACTGGACCAGGTTTCCGGCAATGGCTGAAGAAAACGACAGCAGTCAGGACAAAACGGAAGAGGCCACCCCCCGAAGGCTTGAGAAGGCCCGGGAGGAGGGCCAGACTGCCCGTTCAAAGGAACTGGCTACCATGGCTGTGCTTATGGCCGGTGCCGGCAGCCTGCTGGTGTTCGGCTCCAGTCTGGGGGCGGCACTGGAAGCCATTATGCGCGACGCCTTTGTGATTGAGCGTGCGGCCATTTTCGATACCCGCCATATGAGCGTCCAGCTGATTGCCTCGGCCAAGGCGGCAGCCTGGGCCCTGTCCCCGATTCTGCTGGTATTGCTGATTGCCGCCATTGCCGGTTCCATCAGCATTGGCGGGCTGCTGTTCAGTGGCAAGGCCATTGCTCCCAAACTTAACCGTATGGATCCCATCAAGGGGCTGGGGCGGATGTTTTCCATGCGCTCCCTGGTGGAGCTGGTCAAGGCCCTGGCCAAGGTGGGGCTGGTGCTGTGGATTGCCATACTGATTCTGGACCTGCGCACGGAAGACCTGCTCAGTATTGCCGAGGAGCCTGCGATTCCGGCCATGGAACACGTGCTCTGGACCCTGGGCTGGAGTTTCTTCCTGCTGTCCTGCGCCACCATTCTGATCGCCCTGATTGATGTGCCTTACCAGATCTACGATCACCAGAAAAAGCTGCGAATGACCAAGCAGGAGGTCAAGGACGAGTACAAGGACACCGAGGGCAAGCCGGAAGTCAAAGGCAAGATACGCCAGTTGCAGCGGGAAATGGCCCAGCGCCGCATGATGCAGGATGTGCCCACGGCCGATGTGGTCATTACCAACCCCACACACTTTGCGGTGGCCCTGAAGTATGATCAGACGTCCATGGCAGCACCGGTGGTGGTGGCCAAAGGGGCGGATGAAGTGGCCTTCAAAATCATGGAAATTGCCCGGGAGCACAAGGTGGAAGTACTGCGTACCCCGCCACTGGCCCGGGCGGTCTACCACAATGCGGATGTGGGAG
>JBFHSI010000164.1:0-7176 GCA_041591245.1 Marinobacter sp. | reverse complement strand
CAGGCGGAGGGCTTTTGAGGCCCTTCGGGATGAATCTTTCCCTGTAAAACTGGGGGATCTGCAAAGAAGCGATGATTCATTGCTGGGGTATTTTCTGGAGGAGGACTATGACCACTTCCACCTGGTGGAGAAGACCGTAGCTGCACTGGCCCGGGATTCCGGTCGCCGCCGTGGTCAGCTGGGACTCCTGGGAAGCGTTCATATTCCCGGGATTCAGGCCATCAAACATCCGTACCTGTCTGGCGACACCCTGTACATCAAACCCGGGCAGACCTTCCGTTTGACTCTGCTGATGCTGCCTGCAGGCAAGGTGCATCTCACATCGGGCATATTGCCCAGAAAATCCCTGGCACTGAATGATGCCTGGACCAACCGGGGCCTGAAGCGGGTGATTCCTTCCATCAGGGTAGGGCCGGTACTGGTGGACCCGGAAGAGGTGCGTTTGCCCAAGGTGAGTCTGTTGGGCGAGAGACAGCAGTTCACCCGGCGGACAGGGCCTCTGACCTGGCGGGACGATCCTATTATGTCTGCAACTCAGTCTGCCCTGTTGCCGCGAATGCCCCATGAATTTCAGGAGGGGTGGATACGGGTTATCGAGGAGGACGAGTCATGACCAGCAACTCTGAAACTGAATCCGTTGCCGAGGAATTGGTCCGGGAGCGCCGTCGGGAGAGGAAGGAAAAAAAGCAAAAGAATTCAGTAGCTCGTAATGATTTTCTCGAAAAGATCTCAGGTTTTGTGGACCGCAAGGCTCTGTCCGCTTCGGTAGCCGCTCTTCTCGCCAGTGAAGGGCCCGGGGGTGCTGGCGATCCGCCACGGGCGCGCACTGCATCGCCCCGGGCCGCAGCTGTACCCATGGCCTTTCCCGGCAGCAACACCAGCCGCTGGGTTCCCATAGGTCCGTCAGTTGTCCGCCAGGGCCAGGCGGATGGCCGGCCCCGGGTATCCGGCCGGGTTCGTGATCTGGCGGTCAGTGACGATGGTCGGCGAGCCTACGCCGGTACCGCCAAGGGCGGCGTCTGGTACACAGGTGATGGCGGTGCCACCTGGGAACCACTGGGTGGCTGGGCCAATGAGCCCCGGCGGCTGGGGGGGAATACCAGCGCATTTGCCACCGGTTGCCTGCTGGTGGATTTTGGCGCTGATGCAGCTGCCGATTTTGTCATGGTGGGTACCGGGGAGATCGGAGCCTTCCAGACTTCAACCGGGGCAGCGGGCTCCCGGGGCATGGGGGTTCTGGTGGCGAGGGGGCCGGCCACTGCTGACCTGAACGCGGACCCCTGGGAAACAGACACAGGTATAGCCCAGCTGGAAGGTGTGTCTGTGGTGCGTATGGTACGGGTTCCCGGATCTGCGGTGGGAGCAGATACGGATCAGGTCATTGCCGCCACCTCGGGCGGCCTGTTCCGGGGTACAAGGTCCATGATGGGAGGCCGCCTGGGCTTCAGCTGGGTGCCCCTGCAGTTTCCGCCGGCAGCGCCTGCGCCCCCGGCCAGGGGAGCCTGGACAGGTGCGAGCGATCCGACCGATCTGTGTTATGTGGGCAACCGGCTCTTTGTCTGTTTCCGGCACACAGGCGTGGCTTTTTCCGATGACAACGGCAACACCTTTACCTGGGCCACCATGAACTTTCTTCCGCCCCCGGCGGTGCCTGCAGGCTATCGCCTGATTGGCCGGATGAGCATGGTAGTGAATGATGATGGTGACCGGTTATATGTGCTGGGGGAGGTGGGAGCCAGTCCTTTGCCAAGCCCTTTACCTGATCCGCCGCCACTGGTGCCCCATGTCTGGCAGATCGCGAATCCCGGGGCAGCAGGGCCCGTGGCTACCCCCCTTAACAATGTGCCTGCCACATCCGATCTCTGGCCGGGACAGAGGGATTACGACCAGGCCATACTGGTGACGACCCGGACCACCGCTGCCGGGCCACCGGCGGTGAGAACCGACAGGGTTTACCTGGGCGGCTCCCTGACCTGGGTATCGAACTGGAATGCTTCCATCTGGGCTTTTGATGTGAACGGGGCCAACCTGGTTCCATCTCCAGGAGTTTCCGACCAGCCAGCGGGCACTGGCCATGGCGCACATGTTCCGGGCCTTATCGGAAACGGTATACATCCGGATGTGCACTGTCTGCGCAAGGCCACGAACGGAGACGGCTCCAGTCAGATCTGGGCCAGCTGTGACGGTGGGGTTTTCGTGTCCCTGCGTGACGGGCAGACTAATACATTTGCTGCAAAGAACGTGGGGCTGGCCTCCATTGAGTCAGTATTTTCCGCCAACCACCCAGGCTCCAGTCATTTTGTCATGCTGGGGTGTCAGGACAATGGCCGGCAGGTGAGGGTGGGCAGCACAGTCTGGGAGCTGAAAACCAGTATGCAGGGGGATGGCGGCGGAGTGATTTTCCATCCGGTTCATTCCCAGTACGTAATGGGGCAGTTTGTCCAGGCAACCTGGGCCTGTGACCCCTCAGGACTCTATTCTGCTCCCTGCAACCTGATAACCAATGACCCGGAGAATACTGCCAGTAATTTCTATTCCGGGATTGATGCCGTGCGCCGGGCCACTGGAACTACCGCCCGAATTGCCCTGGGGACCAACAGGGTTTGGATCACGGATAACCTGGGTGGAGCAACCCGGAATACCTGGCGGGTATTGCCCTTTAAATTATCGGGAACTCTTGAGCGTTCCAAGGACCCGCGCCCGGGAACCAGAGGGCCCAGTACTGCGGCCAACCAGGCCTTTGGGGTCCCTGTGGGCAATCTGGGCGCTGTCGTTACCGTGAAATGGGCGGATGAGCGGACTCTGCTGGCGCTTTTCAACCTGGGTATTGTCCGTTTTGAGGAAAGCGTGGCCAATCCTGGGCAATGGACATCCACGGTTCTGCTGTCGCCGGCCATGGCCCCTCCGGTTCCTCCACTGGTGGTGCCTGATGGGAACTTTTTCACCGATATAGCACCAGTCCCTGGAACCAGCGATTTTTATCTGACCGGAACCGGACAAACCAGCCAGTGGCGCCCGGCAGTTCCGGCCTCCCCTCCGGCGCCCGCCATAGCGGCCACGGCGCCCAATGCAGCAGCCGACAGCTGTTATTTCTACGACAATGCTGCCGGCGGATTCCGGCTGACCGGGCTGGGTTCGGTCCTGCCGGCGGTTCCTCCTTTGGCTGCAAGCCCGATTGACCCGGCCTACTCGGTGGTGGTGGATCCGGTTAACGTCGACACTGTGTATGTGGGCACTGCGTCGGCGGTGTGGCGCGGCCAGCGCATCGCAGGCAACGCGCACGGGCCCTGGCAGTTGTTTGTCAATGGCCTGCCGGAATCCGCAGTTCAGGATCTCAATGTCTGGACTGACCCGGGGGCCCGCCCCGGCGCACCCCGGTTGCTGCGAGCGGCACTGCAGTCCCGGGGAGTATGGGAGGTGAACCTGGCAGCGGATGAACCTTCCAGAACCAGCCTGCGGGTACACCTGCGGGATGACCGGCGGATATTGCCGACACCCATGGAAAACCCCAGGCGCATGCCGGGAGCTCCGGAGGAGCCGTTTTTCGCCAGTCCGGATATTGTCATACGGCCCCGGGCACGGGTTGCCAATCCGCCGTCTTTCCGCGGTACCAACCTGTGGAATGACAACCTCCGCTATCAGCTCTGGACTTTCCAGACCGCATTCCGCTGGCTTTATCCCAGCGTGATTCCCGATGGCCGCTGGACGGACCAGTTTGGTGACCTTGTGGAAAGACATCGCCGGCTGCTTGGTCTTCCAAATGCCGGCGCCCGCCGGGTGGACTCAGGGCTCTGGACATCGGTAATGACCGCCGCCCAGGATGAAAACGGCGATCCTGGTGTCTACCGCGCCCCCTGGCAGAATCCGGCGGCACCCGATTTGCCGGGTTCCGAAATCGATCTGATGGAAACGGTGATCCCCCGTCGGAACTCCAACCATATCTGGCAGGTGTATCAGGAGCCCAGCACGGTGGATGTGTTGCTGCATCACCGTGACACCCGCCCGGTTGCGGCCAACAACGCCTTTGCCGTGCTTTTATGGCGCAGTGACCCTTCCGGGAATCGCTTGCTGGAAACCGACTGCGCGGATCTGGTTCCTTTCGTCAGAAGCCTGACCGGAGGGGGCGCAGCGTTACCGGCTCCGGCGGGCTGGAACCTGCCCCTGGCCGCCAACGGCACCCCGCTGCACCGGTTGTCGGTTCCTTTGGCTGCACGTATGCCCAGGGCCGTAGCTATCAATATCGACCTGTCAGCGGTTCCCCGTGGGCACAGAGTGCTGTTGATCGCCATTGCCGGGTCCACCGTGGACCCCTTTGCAGCGGTTCCCGCCGGTGCATTGGACCGGGTTGAAAATCTGGTCCGGCACTGGCCCCATGCCGCTGCCCGGCTCATCAGCGTCTGGCCCCGACCCGGGACCCAACTGTTCCCCTGAACAAGGAATCTGATCATGGAATTTGATGCGTTGACCCTTGTACTGCTGGCGCTGGTGATCCCCGCGTCTTTTGTGCTGTCTGCCGCAGCCGGACTCGGTGGCTCCCTGATACTGGTTCCCGGGCTGATGCTGGCCATAGGTACCCGGGAGGGAATTGCGGTAGCGGCACTGCTTCTGGCCTGCAACAACATCGCCAAGGTGATTGTTTACAGGAAAACACTGCCCTGGAGGGCTTCAGCCCTTATTGCTGTAGCCGTAATCTGTGGCAGCGCACTGGGGGCATCGCTGATGCTGCAGATGCCCGAGACCTGGGTCGCCTGGGGTGTGGCCATCATGGTGTTGCTGACACTGGCCGGAGATTTTCTGGCCCATGGCCCCGTCCACAAAGTCTGGGCGGTGGTGCTGGCGTTTCTCTCTGGCAGCACTTCCGGATTCTCCGGCACCTCCGGCCCTCTGAAGGGGCTGGCTATCCGCAGTCTGCAACTTGAGCGCTTTTACTTTGTTGGAGCCGCATCACTGATTTCCATGGTCGGCGACATGACCAAGGCGCTGGTGTTCAGCCAGTCCGGACTGATCAACAGCACCCACCTTCTGCTGGCCGGAACCCTGGTGCCGGTGATGATTGGTTGTTCCCTGCTGGGACGCAGAATTAATCGGGAAGTGGGGGAGAAGTGGTACAGCGTCCTGTTCTGGACCGTAATGGGCGGATATCTGATCCGTTTGATGGTGATCTGAATGGCTGACGGAAAAGAAAAAAACGCAGGCAAGGCCCACGGGACCAGCGCCCAGGAGCCGGAATGTCAGCATGGGAAAGGCAAGCACCGGGGAGACCATGAGTGTGGCAAGCCCGACTTTGACGAAAAGGACGCCAACATATCGCCCCGGCGAAAAGCTCCGGGGCCGGGGAAGCCCGACGGCAACCGGTCTGATCTTCCGGCGCAGAATCCGGCCCGGCCAGACCATGGCAAGCCGGTAAAGAAAGCCCCTCAGGCAAAGATTGAAGAGGATCTGCCACCGGAATCAGGGCCAGAATCATGACCACCATTGTTGACCGCTTCGAACTGGACAGGACGGCAACAGGGGGGCAGGCGGCAACCATTGCCGAGCCCAGTGTGGCCTGTTCCGGAAAACGACTGATGTTGACCGGTAACTGGTTCTGCGCTCGCTCCACGGACGGAGGAGAACAGTGGAGCTTTATCGATCCCTATACCGAGCTGCCGGCTGTGGACGGCGGTTTCTGCTGTGACCAGCTGGTGCATTACTGCAAATCCCGCAGGCTCTGGATCTGGTTGCTGCAGTTTTCCAAAAGTGGCGATGGCAACCTGGTCCGGATTGCCGTAAGTGCATCGGGCAAGCCCGGCTCCTGGACCTGGTGGGATACCCGCCCCACGGACATTGACGACAGCTGGACCGGAACATGGCTGGATTATCCGGATATGGCGGAATCCAGGGACAATCTGCTGCTGTCTTTTAACCTGTTCTCGACAGCCTCGGACCGGTGGCAAAGGGCTGTGGTGCTCCGGTTGTCACTGGACGAACTCAAGGCCCGCAAGCAGATTACCCGCACGGCCTGGTCCACCACCCGGTTCGGATCACTGCGATTTGCCCGGGGCATGGATGACACCGCTGTTTTCTCCAGCCTGAGTTACAGCGCCCCTTCGCTGGAACTGTTCCGCTGGCCGGATTCCCAGGATCTTGTGTCCCAGGTTTCCGTAACGGTAACCCCATGGAGCGACAGCTCTTACGCATCCGGTTCAGATCCTTCCAGTGCCTGGATGCGCCGTCTGGATGACCGGATCACTGCCTGCTGGTGCAGCGATGGCGTGGTTGGCGCAGCCTGGAGTGCCGCGGCGGATGGCGAGCATCCTTTCCCCTATGTACGGGTGGTGCGGATCAATGAATCTACCAATGAGCTTATCGATGAACCGGATCTGTGGAATGACGACAGGGCATGGGCCTATCCGTCCATCAGCCCGAACCGGAGAGGGGACATTGGCGTGGTGGCATTCTGCGGAGCCGGGGGCCGGCATCCCACACTGGGCGTTGGCTGCCTTGACCCGTCCCGGGGCCAGTGGAACATGACCCTGGGCGCTGCTTCTACTCACCCGCCTGAGGTGGAGGCCTGGGGGGACTACCTGGATATCCAGCCGGACCCACGCCGCAAGACCTACTGGGTGGCTTCGGGTTATACCCTCAGAGGTGGCGGCAATCGCTCCAATATTGTTCCCCGGGTTGTTGTGTTCAAACCCTGAGAAAGGGACAAGCCCCCGATTGAAAAGGCCCGAAACATAACCGAATAACGCAGTAAAAATACTTACTTATAACCCTGTGTGATGTATTGGATACCGAGCAATAATTAGTCCTCCACGGCCATGCCCCCGAGAATTGTCGGCAACTTGAATCCGACAACCTGTCTCTGGGAGGGGCCGCCATGCATCACCGTTCAATTCTGCTTTCTCTGGCTCTAGTGGTTTTCTCCGCCGGTGTCCAGGCCGGAAATTCTGACTCGGTATTGGCTTTTTCCACGGACAACGATCTGTTTTCACCCACCCAGACCGACAGGGATTACACAGCGGGTGTGGCGATCACCTATGCATCCGGATCTGAAAGCTTCGCCAGCAACGGTTTCTCTACTACGGCCAGGACTATCGACAACCTGCTGTTGCCTGCCTCTGTGGTTACCGGAGAAAAACCGGACAATACCGCGGTGGAGTTCGGGATTTATGGTTTTACCCCCGAAGAGAT
>JBFHSI010000163.1:0-7235 GCA_041591245.1 Marinobacter sp. | reverse complement strand
GAAAGGCCATGAAATTGCCTCCCATGGTTACAGCCACCAGCTGATCTACCAGCAGACTCCGGACCTGTTCAGGGCTGAAACCGCTCTGTCCAAAAAGCTGCTTGAGGACATTACCGGAAAACCGGTGCTGGGATACCGGGCCGCCAGCTATTCCATTACCGAGAGATCCCTGTGGGCCCTGAATATTCTTGCGGAGCTCGGTTTTCAGTGGGACTCCAGCATTTTCCCCATACACCATGACCGCTATGGCATCCCCAATTCACCCCGGGCCCCATACACCATCGAGCTACCCTCTGGTGCCAGCCTCCGGGAATTCCCCCTGACCACCGCCCCGGTTTTCGGGCTGACCGTACCCGCTGCCGGTGGCGGCTATTTCCGGCAGTTTCCGTACCCTCTGTTCAGATACCTGTTCCGCAAGGCATCCGGGCCTCAGGGCAATCCCCAGATGTTCTATCTGCACCCCTGGGAAATCGATCCGGATCAGCCCCGCTTCAGCAACGCCAGCTGGTTTTCCCGGTTCCGGCATTACACCAATCTGGACCAGTGCTATTCGCGACTGAACAACCTTCTTGGCGATTTTCACTTCGGAACCGTCACTGAAAGCTATAATTCCTGCGAGCCCGAAAGAATTCTGCTGAAAAGCAGTGAATTGCTGCGGCCCGCCTGAAGCTTTGACAGGATTCATCTATGTATCTGGAATTTTTCGGCCTGCACAGACATCCCTTCCGCATTACCCCGGAAGACGACTTCATCTACATGAGCCAGCAGCATTCCCGGGCTTATGTGTATATGTCATCGGCTATCTGGAGCTCAGAGGGCTTTGTGGTCATCAGCGGGGAAATCGGCTCAGGGAAGACCACGCTGCTCAAGAAAACCATCCGCAATCTGGATGGTAACCTCAAGCTGCTCAATATTTCCTACACCAATCTGGAATCCAAAGACCTGTTCAGCCTGATCCTGCGCAAGGCGGGACTGCATGTGGAAGACGACAGCAAAGTGGCCATGCTGTTCCAGATCACAGACTACCTGGAGCGCATGGCAGCTGCGGGAACACCGGTTGTACTGGCCATAGATGAGGCCCAGAACCTGACCCGGGAGAACCTGGAAGATATCCGGATGCTCACCGGCATGGACAGTATGGGAGGCCCGTCAATGCGGGTTATCCTGTTAGGCCAGCCCGAACTCAAACAGGCGGTAACGGCCATTCCCCAGCTGTCCCAGCGGGTCAAACTGTTCTTCCATCTGAACGGCCTGACGGCTTCAGAAACTTCCGAATACATAGACTACCGGCTGCTGGTTTCAGGGCATGGAGGCAACAAGCTCTTCGATGAGGAAACCGTTCGTGAAATTCACCGGCTGAGTAATGGTATCCCCCGGCTGATCAACAAGCTGTGTGACGGCATGATGATGTGTGCCTATTCGGAAGACCGCCCCTTCATTGATCCCCACGACCTTAAAAGCATCCGCAAGGATCTGCTGGGCGAAGATCCTGTGGGCAAACCAGCACCCACAGCAGCAAAAACAGATAGCAGGAGTCCTTCGCCGGAGCACAGCCACAAGCCCGGTCCTGACATCAGCAGCGCCCAGGCCCTTCTGCGCATAGCGGAAGCGCTGGAACGTATCGACAATCGGCTGGCGAGAATGGACAAGGGAAAAACCGAGGCACCCGGGGATTCCGGCAATTCCCGGAACAATGTGAAACCACTGAAACCCGGGCGCTGATAAAAAAAATACCCCCGGGCACTGCCGGCCTGCAAAGAGAACCGGCAACCCCCGGGGGCCGTCAGAACGGGTTAACCTCAGCTTGCGCTATTCTGGAAGCTGTCTCCTGGAACCCGTACCCAACCTTCCATCAGAATCCGCGCACTGCGACTCATGATGGCTTTGGTGGCTGTCCATTCACCATCCACCAGCTTCGCTTCTGCACCCACTTTCAGGGTGCCGGAAGGATGGCCGAAGGTGACCTGCTGACGCTCGCCGCCACCGGCAGCCAGATTCACCAGCGTACCCGGTACTGCTGACGCTGTGGCAATGGCTACCGCCGCAGTCCCCATCATGGCATGGTGCAGCTTGCCCATGGACAGGGCCCGGACCAGAACATCTATGTCCCCGGCCCGGATCTGTTTACCACTGGATGAAACATAATCCACCGGCTTGGCCACAAATGCGACCTTGGGGGTGTGCTGACGTGCAGCCGCTTCTTCGATGTTCTGAATCAGCCCCATCTTCACTGCACCGTAGGCCCGGATGGTCTCGAACATCTCCAGAGCCCTGGCATCGCTGTTGATGTCATCCTGCAGCTCAGTGCCCCTGTAGCCGATGTCTTCCGCATTAATGAAGATGGTCGGAATGCCGGCATTGATCATGGTGGCTCTGAGGGTTCCGACACCGGGAACTTCCAGGTCATCCACCACATTGCCGGTGGGGAACATGGAACCTTCCCCATCCGCCGGATCCATGAACTCGATACGGATTTCCGCCGCCGGGAAGGTCACTCCGTCCAGCTCGAAATCACCGGTTTCCTGAACTTCACCATTGGTAATGGGAATGTGAGCGACGATAGTCTTGCGAATATTGGCCTGCCAGATACGCACCATGCAGGTGCCATTCTCCGGAATCCGGTCTTTGGCAACAAAGCCACTGTGGATGGCAAAGGCGCCCACAGCCGCTGTCAGGTTACCGCAGTTACCGCTCCAGTCGACAAAAGGCTTGTCGATGGACACCTGGCCAAACAGGTAGTCCACATCGTGGTCCGGCTGGCTGCTTTCGGACAGAATCACCGTCTTGCTGGTGCTGGAGGAAGCATTGCCCATACCGTCGATCTGCTTCTGGTAGGGATCCGGACTGCCGATCACCCGCATCAGCAACTGGTCCCGGGCAGCGCCCGGAACCTGACAGGCTTCCGGCAGATCCTGCAGCCGGAAGAAAACACCCTTGCTGGTGCCGCCACGCATATAGGTAGCAGGCACCCTCACCTGTGCTACCTGACTCATGCGGCCCCCTCGGATTCCAGGAATTCCTGGGCGAAGCGTTGCAGTACACCACCGGCTTTATAGGTTTCCACCTCAGCAGCAGTGTCCAGGCGACAGGTAACTGTAGCTTCCACGGTCTCACCGTCACGACGATGGATAACCAGCGTCAGTTCAGCCCCCGGTGAAATCTCACCCTTGACGTCGTAGGTCTCGGTACCATCGATGTTATAGGTATGACGGGTTTCTCCGGCGCGGAATTGCAGCGGCAGTACACCCATGCCCACCAGGTTGGTGCGGTGGATACGTTCGAAGCCTTCGGCCACGATGACTTCCACACCGGCCAGACGCACACCCTTGGCGGCCCAGTCGCGGGAGGAACCCTGTCCGTAGTCAGCGCCAGCGACGATAATCAGGTTCTGCTTGCGCTTCATGTAGGTCTCGATCACCTCCCACATGCGCATCACCTTGCCTTCTGGCTCCAGCCGCGCCAGTGAGCCCTGAATCACCTCACCCTTTTCATCCCGGCACATCTCGTTGAACAGTTTCGGGTTGGCCAGGGTGGCGCGCTGCGCCGTCAGGTGGTCACCACGGTGGGTGGCGTAGGAGTTGAAGTCCTCCTCCGGCAGGCCCATCTTCGCCAGATATTCACCGGCTGCACTGTCCAGCATAATGGCATTGGATGGTGACAGATGATCGGTGGTGATATTGTCCGGCAGCACCGCCAGCGGACGCATGCCCTTGAGGGTACGCTCAGCCGCCAGGGCACCTTCCCAATACGGCGGACAGCGGATGTAAGTGGACTTGGGCCGCCAGTCGTACAGCGGGCTCTTCGCCTCTTCCACCGTGCCCAGATCAAACATGGGGATATAGACCTGCTTGAACTGCTCCGGCTTGACGTGCTCGGCGACGATGGCATCGATCTCTTCGTCGGAGGGCCAGATATCCTTCAGGGTAATGGGGTTGCCATCCTTGTCGGTGCCCAGCGCATCCTGTTCGATATCGAAGCGCACGGTACCGGCAATGGCATAGGCGACTACCAGTGGCGGTGAAGCCAGAAATGCCTGCTTGGCGTATGGGTGGATACGGCCGTCAAAGTTACGGTTACCGGACAGTACCGCGGTGGCGTACAGGTCCCGGTCGATGATTTCCTGCTGGATTTTCGGATCCAGCGCCCCGGACATGCCGTTACAGGTGGTGCAGGCGTAGCCCACAATACCGAAGCCCAGCTTTTCCATTTCCGGCAGCAGACCGGCTTCTTCCAGGTACAGTCGGGCCACCTTGGAACCCGGTGCAAACGAGGATTTGACCCAGGGCTTGCGAATCAGTCCCAGTTCATTGGCTTTCTTGGCCAGAAGGCCGGCAGCCACCACGTTGCGGGGGTTGGAGGTATTAGTGCAGGAGGTAATCGCAGCAATGATCACTGCGCCATCCGGCAACAGCCCCTCGCCCTCTTCCCTGCGAGCTTCCGCCAGCTTGCCTTCGTCGGCAATGCCACGCTCATGAAGCGCTTTGGTGGGCAAACGGCGATGGGGGTTGGAAGGGCCGGCCATGTTACGTTCGACGGAAGAGAGGTCAAACTGCAGTACCCGTTCGTACTCGGCTCCCTTGAGGGCTTCGGCCCAGAGGCCGGAGGTTCTGGCATACTGCTCAACCAGTTTGACCTGCTCCGGCTCGCGGCCGGTCAGTTTCAGGTAATCAATAGTCTGCTCATCGATATAGAACATCGCAGCAGTGGCACCGTACTCCGGTGTCATGTTGGAGATGGTCGCCCGGTCTCCGATGGTCAGAGTGGATGCACCCTCACCGAAGAATTCCAGGTAAGCACCAACCACACGCTCCTTGCGCAGGAACTCCGTCAGGGCAAGCACAATATCCGTGGCAGTGATGCCAGGCTGGCGTTTGCCAATCAGCTCAACACCGACGATGTTCGGCAGGCGCATCATGGACGGTTGCCCCAGCATGACGGTTTCAGCTTCCAGGCCGCCCACACCAATGGCGATAACCCCGAGAGAATCCACGTGAGGGGTGTGGGAATCGGTACCGACACAGGTATCCGGGAAAGCGACGCCATCACGGGCCTGAACCACCGGAGACATCTTCTCCAGGTTGATCTGGTGCATGATGCCGTTACCGGCAGGGATCACATCCACGTTCTTGAATGCTGTCTTGGTCCATTCAATAAAGTGGAAACGGTCTTCATTACGACGGTCTTCAATGGCGCGGTTCTTCTCAAACGCGTCCGGATCAAAGCCCGGTGATTCAACGGCCAGCGAGTGGTCAACGATCAACTGGGTAGGCACGACCGGGTTGACCTTGGCAGGATCACCGCCCTTTTCGGCAATGGCATCCCGCAGACCGGCAAGATCCACAAGAGCTGTCTGGCCCAGGATGTCGTGGCAAACCACGCGCGCAGGGTACCAGGGGAAGTCCATATCACACTTGCGCTCAATCAGCTGCTTCAGCGCATCCGTGAGAATTTCCGGGTCACAGCGACGAACCAGCTGTTCGGCCAGAACACGGGAGGTATACGGAAGTTTTGCGTAGGCGCCAGGCTGAATATCTTCAACAGCCTGCCGGGTATCAAAGTAGTCCAGGTCGGTGCCTGGAAGCGGTTTACGGTAATCAGTATTCATTGACAGACACTCTCATCAGGCAATCGGGAACGGAAAAAATGCCCCGGTACAAGCCGGGGCATTTTCCGGGATCAGGGGCGCTGATCGATCGGGAGCCAATCCGCCTGTTCCGGGCCGGTGTACTCGGCACTGGGACGGATAATGCGGTTATTGGCCCGCTGCTCTTTCACATGGGCAGTCCAGCCAGAAACCCGGGACATCACAAAGATCGGGGTAAACAGTTCGGTCGGTATCCCCATAAAGTGATAGGCCGATGCGTGGAAAAAGTCAGCATTACAGAAGAGTTTCTTCTCCCGCCACATGACTTCCTCACAGCGCACGGAAACCGGGTACAGAACCGTGTCATTCACTTCCTGAGCCAGTTTTTCAGACCACTTCTTGATAATGGCGTTACGGGGATCGGACTCACTGTAGATGGCATGACCGAAGCCCATGATCTTCTCTTTGCGCGCCAGCATACCCATCAGGCCTTCTTCAGCCTCATCCGGAGTCTGGAACTTCTGGATCAGCTCCATGGCCGCCTCATTGGCCCCGCCATGGAGAGGGCCACGCAGGGAACCGATAGCGCCGGTTACGCAACTGTGGATATCGGACAGAGTGGAAGCGCAGACACGGGCCGTGAAGGTGGACGCGTTGAACTCATGCTCTGCATAAAGAATCAGGGAAACATTCATCACCCTCTCGTGCAGCTCATTCGGCTTTTTGCCGTGCAGCAGCTGCAGGAAGTGCCCACCAATGGAGTCACAGTCACTGTCGGTATCGATGCGTACACCTTCGTGCGCGAAACGGTACCAGTAAGTGATAATGGACGGGAAAACAGCCAGCATGCGGTCGATCTTGTCGTCCTGCTCACTGAAATCCTGCTCTGTTTCCAGGTTACCCAGCATGGAGCAGCCGGTACGCATCACATCCATGGGATGGGCGTCTTTGGGAATCTGCTCAAGCACGGTTTTCAGGGCAGCCGGCAGACTGCGCAGGCTCCGGAGCTTAGCCTTGTAAGCATCCAGTTCCTGGCGGTTAGGGAGCTTGCCTCGGAGCAACAGGTACGCGACTTCCTCGAACTGGGCATTTTCAGCCAGGTCGGAAATGTCGTAACCGCGATAGGTCAGGCCAGCGCCGGTTTTACCTACAGTACACAGGGCAGTTTCACCCGCAACCTGTCCACGGAGGCCAGCGCCCCCCAGTTTTTTCGCTTCAGCCATTGTTGTTCCCCCTCATCTTGGGATGATCTACAGTCACGTGTTGGATTAGTTTTTCTTCTGCTGGAACAGTTGGTCCAGCTTCTGCTCGAAATCGTGGTAGTTCAGGAAATCGTACAGTTCCATCCGGGTCTGCATCAGGTCAACCACATCTTTCTGGTCGCCTTTTTCCAGGATATTCTGGAATACGGTCAGAGCCGCCTTGTTCATGGCCCGGAAGGCACTCAGCGGATACAGAACCATGTCGGCACCGGCTTCGGCCAGTTCCTTGCGGTTATACAGCGGTGTGGCACCAAACTCGGTGATATTGGCCAGAATCGGGGCATCCAAAGCTTCGGAGAAGGCCTTGTAGTGCTCCAGTTCAGTTACGGCTTCGGCAAAGATACCGTCAGCTCCGGCTTCAATGCAGGCACGGGCGCGCTCGATAGCAG
>JBFHSI010000162.1:0-7367 GCA_041591245.1 Marinobacter sp. | reverse complement strand
CCATCCATCTGGGCCATCTGCTGGAATACATTCAGACGGATATCTGGGTTCGCTACCAGAAAACCCGCGGCCAGAACTGCTACTACGTTTGCGCCGATGATGCCCACGGCACCGCCATTATGCTCCGCGCCGAGCGCGAAGGCATTACCGCCGATCAGCTGATTGACCGGGTCCGGGAAGAGCACCAGAGCGATTTCCGGGGTTTCCATATCCGCTTTGACAACTACTACACCACCCACTCCGAGGAAAACCGCCAGTTTTCCGAGTACATCTACCGCCGTCTGCAGGAAAACGGGCATATTGCAACCCGGCAGATCACCCAGTTCTACGATCCCGAGAAAAACCTGTTCCTGGCTGACCGCTTCATCAAGGGCACCTGCCCCAAGTGCAAGTCCGAAGATCAGTACGGCGATAACTGTGAAGTCTGCGGCGCCACCTACACCCCGGCCGAGCTGATTGATCCACGCTCTGCCATTTCCGGTGCGGTGCCGGTAGAAAAGGACTCCGAACACTATTTCTTCAAACTGCCCGAGTTCGCTGACTTCCTGGGCAAATGGACCCGCAGCGGAGCCCTGCAGCCCCAGGTAGCCAACAAGCTGGCGGAATGGCTGGATGCCGGTCTGCAGGAATGGGATATCAGCCGGGATGCGCCCTATTTCGGTTTCGAGATTCCCGATGCGCCGGGCAAGTACTTCTATGTCTGGCTGGATGCCCCCATTGGCTACCTGGCCAGTTTCAAGAACCTGTGCAACCGGGAAAACATCGACTTCGAGCAGTTCTGGAAGGCAGACTCCAGCGCCGAGGTCTACCACTTTATCGGCAAGGACATTATCAATTTCCACGCCCTGTTCTGGCCGGCCATGCTCCACGATGCCGGTTTCCGCACACCCACCGCGGTCTGGGCCCACGGTTTCGTCACCGTGAACGGCAAGAAGATGTCCAAGTCCCGGGGCACCTTCATCATGGCCCGCACCTATCTGGATCACCTGAATCCGGAATACCTGCGTTATTACTTTGCCGCCAAGCTCACCGCCAGCGTCGATGATATGGACCTCAATCTTGAGGACTTTGCGGCCCGGGTGAACTCCGATCTGGTGGGCAAGGTGGTCAACATTGCCAGCCGCAGCGCCGGGTTCATCACCAAGCGCTTTGACGGCCAGCTGGGCAAGATCACCGAGCACGACAAGCTGCAGGCCTTTATCGATGCCGGCAGTGAAATCGAAGGCTACTACGAAAGCCGTGAATTCGGCCGCGCCATGCGCCGGATCATGGAACTGGCCGATATCGCCAACCAGTATGTCAACGATGAGCAGCCCTGGGTGGTTGCCAAGCAGGAAGGTCAGGACGAGAAGCTCCAGTCCATCTGCACCAACGCCCTGAACATGTTCCACCTGCTGATGACCTATCTGTCTCCGGTTCTGCCGGAAACCGCAGCCGCGTCCGAAGCCTTCCTGAAGGCCCCTCTGGACTGGAACAACCGGGCACAGCGCCTGGAAGACCACGCCATCAACAAGTTCAAACCGCTGATGAACCGGGTGGATATGGCGCAGATCGAAAAAATGCTGGAGGCCTCCAAAGAAGAAGTTTCCGCAGAAACCGCCAAACCGGCCCCGGAAGCCAATCTCGAGCCCATTGCCGATGAGATAGAATTCGGTGACTTCGCGAAAGTGGACCTGCGCATTGTCCGCATCGTCAGGGCCGAGCATGTGGAGGGTGCAGACAAGCTACTTCGCCTGACTCTTGACGTGGGACATGGCGAACGCAACGTGTTTGCTGGTATCAAGTCCGCCTACAAACCGGAAGACCTGGAAGGCCGGATGACCGTCATGGTTGCCAACCTGAAACCCCGGAAAATGAAATTCGGTATGTCCGAAGGCATGGTTCTGGCGGCAGGCCCTGGCGGCAAGGATATCTTCCTTCTTTCTCCGGATTCCGGTGCCACACCCGGCATGCGGGTCATGTAAGTACGAGGCTGAACAACACCGATGACAGAGTATTTGTTGATTCTGGTCAGCACCATTCTGGTGAACAATTTTGTACTGGTCCAGTTCCTCGGCCTGTGCCCGTTCATGGGCGTGTCCGGGAAACTGGAGACCGCCATGGGCATGTCCCTGGCCACCACGTTTGTACTGACCCTGTCGTCGGTATGCAGCTATCTGGTCTATACCTACCTGCTGGCCCCCCTGGACCTTGCCTTCCTCAAGACCATCACCTTCATTCTGGTGATCGCCGTGGTGGTCCAGTTCACCGAAATGGTAGTGCGCAAGACCTCACCCCTGCTGTACCGGGTACTGGGCATATTCCTGCCCCTGATCACCACCAACTGCGCCGTACTGGGCGTGGCCCTGCTCAATCTCAACAAGAACAACAACTTCATTGAATCCGTTCTCTACGGTTTTGGTGCCGCAGTGGGCTTCTCCCTGGTTCTGGTACTGTTCGCCGCCATGCGTGAGCGCATCGCCGTTGCGGATGTGCCGGTTTCCTTCCGGGGTGCAGCCATCGGCATGGTCACCGCAGGCTTGATGTCACTGGCATTTCTGGGCTTTACCGGCCTGGTCAGCGTTTAAACGGAGACGCGTTTTATGTGGACAGGCATTATTGTTGCCGTAGTCGTCCTGCTTGCACTGGCCCTGGTTTTCGGCGGTGTACTGGGGTTTGCTGCGGAACGTTTCCGGGTTGAAGGTAACCCTCTGGTAGACCAGGTTGACGCCATACTGCCACAGACCCAGTGTGGCCAGTGCGGATTTCCCGGCTGCCGGCCCTACGCCGAAGCCATTGCCAATGGCGAAGCCATCAACAAGTGTCCCCCGGGGGGCGAGGCCACCATCAAGGCCCTGGCGGATCTGCTGGATGTGGAACCCCAGCCCCTGGATGCAGAACACGGAGTGGAACAGGCCAAACGGGTTGCAGTGATTCGTGAAGATGAATGCATTGGCTGCACCAAGTGCATCCAGGCCTGCCCCGTCGATGCCATTCTCGGCGCCGCCAAACACATGCACACGGTGATCGAGAGCGAATGCACCGGTTGCGACCTGTGTGTCGAGCCCTGCCCGGTGGACTGCATTGACATGATTACCATCGAACCGGATATCCGCTCCTGGACCTGGACGCCCCCGAAATCCGGTCTTATTGCCACAGATCGCCAGGGAGCCGTTGCCTGATGACGCAGTTGTGGGATTTTAATGGCGGTATTCATCCTGCCGAGAACAAGCATCAGTCCACCCGCCTGCCGATTCGTCAGGCCGGGCTTCCGAATCTGCTGGTACTGCCCTTGCAGCAGCATATCGGCAACCCGGCCAGACCGCTGGTAAGCGTCGGTGACCGGGTCCTCAAGGGTCAGAAGATCGCTGATGTGAGCGAGGGGTTAGGCGTACCGGTGCATGCCCCAACCTCAGGCACCATTGAACAGATCGGCGATATGCTGGTGCCCCACCCTTCAGGGATGACCGACACCTGTATCAGCCTGCGCCCCGATGGCGAAGACTGCTGGCAGCCCCTGACGCCACTGACCGACTACCGCAAGATGGAGCGGGATGAAATCCTCACCGTCATCCGGGAAGCCGGTATCGCCGGTATGGGCGGGGCCGGATTTCCAACCAGCATCAAGCTGCGCCCGCCCCGGGATCGCAAGGTCGACACCCTGATCCTGAACGGTGCGGAATGCGAGCCCTATATCACCGCCGATGACATGACCATGCGGGAAAGGGCCGACGCCATTGTTGCCGGCATCAAGATCATGGCCTGGCTGCTACGCCCGGAACGCTGCATTATCGGCATTGAAGACAACAAGCCCGAAGCCATCAGTGCCATGGGCGAAGCCATTGCCGGAACCCAGATCGAACTGGCCAGCATCCCCACCAAGTATCCGTCCGGCGGTGAGAAGCAGTTGATTCGCATACTGACCGGTATGGAAGTCCCCAGCGGTGGTATTCCAGCCGATATCGGAGTCATGTGCCAGAACGTGGGTACCGCTGCCGCTGTGGCCCAGGCCGTACTTGAAGGCAAGCCACTGATCTCCCGGGTGGTGACCATAACCGGGGATGCCGTCCGGGAGCCTGGCAACTTTGAGGCTCTGATCGGCACACCTGTATCCTGGCTGCTGAATCAGGCCGGGCTCGATGGCGACAAGGTAAACCGTCTGATCATGGGCGGTCCGATGATGGGCTACACCCTGAAATCGGATGCGGTTCCTGTGATCAAAACCAGTAACTGCGTAATTGCCGCCAGCGCCAGTGAACTGCCGGAGCCACCGCCTGAGCAGCCCTGCATCCGCTGCGGCCAGTGCGCGGAAGCCTGCCCCATGGATCTTCTGCCCCAACAGCTGCTGTGGTACTCCCGCTCTGAAGAATTCGACAAGGCGGAACGGCTGAACCTGTTTGACTGTATCGAGTGTGGCGCCTGCAGCTATGTGTGCCCCAGCTCCATTCCCCTGGTCCAGTACTACCGCTATGCCAAGGGCGAAATACGGGAACAGAAAGCCGAACAGCAGAAAGCCGACCGGGCCCGCCAGCGCTTTGAGGCACGCCAGCAACGTCTTGAACGGGAACAGCAGGAAAAAGAACAGCGTCGCAAGGAAAGAGCCAGGGCCGCTGCGGAAGCCCAGGCCCGCAAGAAAGCCGAAGCCGAGAAAGCCGCAGCCAACGGCGGCCAGGACGACGAACGGGCAGCCAAGGCGGCCCTGGTGGAACAGGCTCTGGCTCGGAAAAAGGCAAAGACTGAGGCCGCAGATACCCCTGCTCCGGCCACGGAACTGCCGGATATAGGGGCCCTGGAATCGCAGCTGGAACAGGCCCGGGGCAAGCTGGACACCATGCAGGGCATGCTGGAAGAAGCCCGAGCCCAACAGGCCGACAATGCGGAAAAACTGGAACGGGCTGTCGCCAAGAACCAGGAACGGGTGCGACGCGCCGAGGAAGCTCTGGCCAGCGCCCGCCAGCTGTCGGCACAAGTGACCGACACTCCGTCAACCCATTAATCGATCTCAGGCCCGACATTCATGGCATTCGTTCAACAGTCTTCACCACATGCCCACAATGCCCGCCCTACATCGCGGGTCATGCTCTGGGTGATTATCGCCACCCTGCCAGGGCTGGTCGCGCAGACCGTATTTTTCGGCTGGGGCAACCTGATCAACGTGATCTGGTGCATCGCCCTGGCCATGGCTTCAGAGGCAGCGATCCTGAAACTCCGAAGCAAACCTGTAGCCTTCTTCCTGAAAGACAATACCGCCGCCGTGACCGGCCTGCTTCTGGGGCTGGCTCTGCCCCAGTTCGCGCCCTGGTGGGTGTCGGCGGTAGCGGTCATATTCGCAATTGTAGTGGCCAAGCAGCTGTATGGCGGACTGGGCGCCAACCCCTTCAACCCGGCCATGGTGGGCTACGCCCTGGTGCTGGTTTCCTTCCCCGTTGCCATGACCACCAACTGGGCGGAACCGGCTCTGCTCTGGCAGGGTGCCCCGAGCCTTGCTGACACCCTTGGGGCCATTGCCTCCGGTCAGCAAACCGCGATAGACGGCTGGACCATGGCCACGCCACTGGATCAGTTCAAACACAATATCGCCAGCTATACGGCTGCGGAAGTTCTCAGCCATCCCACCTTCGGCGAGGGTATCGCCCGGGGCTGGGAATGGGTCAATGCCGGATTCCTGGCCGGTGGTCTGTTGCTGGTGTTCCTGCGCATCATCACCTGGCACATTCCCGTATCCTATCTGGCGGCACTCGCAGTCATGAGCCTGGCCTTTGGCAGTAATCCGGACCAGTATGCCCCGCTAACACTGCACCTGCTGGCCGGCGGCACCATGCTCGGAGCCTTTTTTATCGCCACCGACCCGGTGTCCGCAGCTACCAGCCATCAGGGCAAGCTGATCTATGGCGCCGGCATAGGCATCCTGATCTATCTGATCAGGACCTGGGGCAACTACCCGGATGCAGTGGCCTTCAGCGTGCTGCTGATGAACTTCGCCGTACCCTTTATCGACTATTACACGCCACCAAAGAGCTACGGACATCACAAGGCCCGACGGGGCCTGCCAGGCAGGAACGAGGGATAATCCATGGCCGCACTTGCACAGTCCATCCGTCGCAGCGCCATAGGTCTTGGCCTGTTTGCGGTGATCACCGGGGGCACCATTGCGGTTACCCAGGCGTTCACTGCCCAGCGCATTCAGGAACAGGCTGCCAGGGCCGAGGCCCGTGCCCTGTTCGAGATCATTCCCGAGCACTACCATGACAACAACATGCTTACAGACACGGTAGAGCTGCCCCCCGGTGACACACCCGCGTACGCCGATCCAGTCACCGTCTGGGTTGCCCGCCAGCAGGGTCACCCCACAGGCATCATCATGCCGGTCACGGCTCCGGATGGCTATTCCGGTGAGATCCACCTGCTGTTGGGTGTGGACATGGCGGGTCGTATACTCGGGGTCCGGATTACCGGTCACAAGGAAACACCCGGCCTGGGGGATCGCATCGAAACCAAGAAATCCGACTGGGTGCTGGGTTTCAACGGCCAGAGCCTGGGCACTCCTCCCTACCGGGAATGGAATGTACGCAAGGACGGGGGCGAGTTTGACCAGTTCACCGGCGCCACCATCACCCCGAGAGCGGTGGTCAAGGCCGTGAAAAATGCCCTGATCTATTTCCGGAGCAACCAGCAGGATATTCTGGCGCGGCTCAAGGACGCCCACCAGCCCGAACACCGGGACAAGTCCGAAAAACATCATTCCGGTCAACCCAAGACCACGGAGCATTCGTAAACATGGCCAGCAAAACATCCAGTGAAATCATCCGGGACGGGCTGTGGAACAATAACCCGGCCCTGGTTCAGGTACTTGGTCTGTGCCCCCTGCTGGCGGTAACCAGCACGGTGGTCAATGCCATAGGTCTCGGTCTGGCAACCCTGATGGTGCTGGTGGGCTCCAACCTGGCCGTATCCCTGATCCGCAATTTTGTTGCCGAATCAGTGCGCCTGCCCGCCTTTGTGATGATCATTGCCTCATTCGTGACCTGCGCTGAACTGCTGATGCAGGCCTTCACCTATGAGCTTTACCAGATTCTCGGCATCTTCATTCCCCTGATCGTCACCAACTGCACCATCCTCGGACGGGCAGATGCCTTTGCTTCCCGCAACCCGCCCCTGGCATCCATGCTCGACGGCGCCATGATGGGCCTGGGATTCCTCGTGGTGCTGGTGCTACTGGGAGGTATCCGGGAACTGGTCGGCCAGGGCACCCTGTTTACCGACATGAACCTGTTGCTTGGCCCCGGAGCCGCCGACTGGGTGATCCGCCCCTTCGAGCACTACCCCAACATGCTGTTCATGGTTCTGCCACCGGGCGCCTTTGTCGGCCTGGGCCTTCTGATTGCCCT
>JBFHSI010000161.1:0-7368 GCA_041591245.1 Marinobacter sp. | reverse complement strand
GGGTTGCCCTGCGGGAACTGGGTGACGATACCCGGGAATACACCCTTGAGCCCCGGAGCCCGGATTCCCTGTTTGTATCCCTGCGCCTGACCTTTTTCAAAGGTGAGCTTCAGGAAATGTGCATGAAGGACTCACTGTCCCAGCTCAGCGTGCTCAGCTTCAGCCATATCCGCGTCAACGACGAGATAGACACCGGCGCTTTTACCCTCAAATACCCGGAGGGCGTTGATATTATCCGGGACGGCAGCTGATGCAGGACAGCCTGTTTGAGGAGAAGGTCGGGTTCCGTCCTCTGGCGGCGCGCATGCGCCCGACCACCCTTGAAGACTATGTGGGCCAGTCCCATCTGGTAGGGCCGGGCAAACCCCTGCGCCGGGCACTGGAGCAGGGGCAGCTGCATTCCATGATTCTCTGGGGACCTCCGGGGGTGGGCAAGACCACCTTTGCGCAGCTGCTGGCCAACCTGGGCGACCTCAGCTTTGAAACCGTGTCTGCGGTGCTGGCCGGGGTCAAGGATATCCGGGCTGCAGTTGAACGGGCCCATAACCGCAAACAGTCAGAAGGCCGGGACACGCTTCTGTTTGTGGATGAGGTGCACAGGTTCAACAAGAGTCAGCAGGACGCCTTCCTTCCCCATATCGAGGACGGAACCTTTATCTTTGTGGGGGCGACCACGGAAAATCCCTCCTTCGAGCTGAACAGCGCCCTGTTGTCCCGGACCCGGGTCTACGTACTGAAAAACCTCGAAGAACAGGATATTGTCACTCTGCTCAAACGGGCGCTTGCGGCAAAAGAAGGTTTTGACGGACGTCTGACCGTGGCACCGGAAGTTCTGGATGTAATGGCCAGTGCCTCCGGAGGGGATGCCCGCAGGGCCCTGAACCTGCTGGAGGTGGCCGCTGATCTTGCGGAGCCTGACGGGCAGGGCGGTGAACAGATCCGGCCCGAGCAGCTGGAGCAGGTGATGCAGACCAGTCTGCGCCGGTTCGACAAGGGCGGGGATGTATTTTACGACCAGATTTCCGCGCTCCACAAATCAGTCAGGGGCTCGGACCCCGACGGATCCCTGTACTGGCTGTGTCGCATGCTGGACGGCGGCTGTGATCCTTTGTACGTGGCCCGGCGCCTGGTCCGTATTGCCAGTGAGGATGTGGGCAATGCGGATCCCAGGGCTCTGCAGCTGTGTATGGCTGCCTGGGATGCCCAGGAACGTCTGGGTTCCCCGGAAGGCGAGCTGGCCCTGGCCCAGGCCGTGACCTATCTGGCCATGGCGCCGAAGAGCAATGCAGTCTACAAGGCTTTCAATCAGTGCATGGCGGATATCCGTCAGGATCCGGATTACGAAGTTCCGGTGCACCTGCGCAATGCACCCACCAAACTGCTCAAACAGATGGGTCACGGCGAGTCCTATCGCTACGCCCACGACGAACCGGAAGCTTTCGCCGCCGGGGAATCCTATCTGCCGGAAGCCATTCATACCCGCCGCTATTACAACCCGGTTAACCGGGGCCTGGAAATCAAACTGGCGGAGAAGCGGGAGCGCCTGGATCGCCGTAATGCAGAGAGTTCCCGCAAACGGTATTCCTGAGCGGGCTCCAGCTAGCCAGATGCATTCCTGCAGGTATAATGGCCTGTCATCAAACCTCTTTCGTTAACCGGAAAACTCAGGACAAGCATGCTCGACCCCAAACGCGTTCGTACTCAGACTGAAGAGATTGCCCGTCGGCTGGCCATCAAGAATTTTGAATTCGATACTGCCACCTTCGAGCGCCTTGAAGAGCGCCGTCGCGCTGTTCAGATGCAGACAGAGGCCCTGCAGAGCGAACAGAACAAACGGTCGAAGTCCATTGGCAAGGCCAAGGCAGCCGGTGAGGATATTCAGCCGTTGCTGGATGAGGTGGAAAACCTGAAGGCCAAGCGTTCTGAAGCCGAGGATGAGTTGCGCAGTCTGCAGGACGAACTGAACGCATTCCTGTCCGGCATCCCCAATCTGCCGGACGAGGATGTTCCGACCGGCAAGGACGAAAACGATAATGTGGAAGTCCGGACCTGGGGCACACCGAAAGAGTTCGCCTTTGCCCCGAAAGATCATGTGGCTCTGGGTGAAGCCCTCAACGGCATGGACTTTGAAACCGCGACCCGGCTGGCCCATTCCCGTTTCGTGGTGATGCGTGGTCAGATTGCCCGCCTGCACCGGGCCCTGGCCCAGTTCATGCTGAATCTGCATACCAGCGAGCATGGGTATACCGAAGCCTATGTGCCTTATCTGGTGAACGCAGAAACCCTGTACGGTACCGGGCAGCTGCCGAAGTTTGAGGAAGACCTGTTCAAGACCGAGGGGGAGAATCCCCTTTACCTGATTCCCACGGCGGAAGTGCCTGCCACCAACCTGGTTGCAGGAATGATCGTGGATGCCGGTGATCTGCCGGTGAAAATGGTCTGCCATACACCCTGTTTCCGCAGTGAAGCCGGCTCCTATGGTCGGGATACCCGGGGCATGATCCGGCAGCATCAGTTCGACAAGGTGGAACTGATTCAGGTGGTACGTCCGGACGAATCGGATGCAGCCCTTGATGCCCTGACCGGTCACGCTGAAAAAGTGCTGCAGCTGCTGGAGCTGCCTTACCGGGTGGTCAAACTGTGCGGCGGTGACATGGGTTTCTCGGCCGCCAAAACCTACGATCTGGAAGTCTGGCTGCCAGGCCAGGAGAAATACCGGGAAATTTCCTCCTGTTCCAACACCCGGGACTTCCAGGCCCGGCGCATGCAGGCGCGCTGGCGCAACCCGGAAACCGGAAAGCCGGAGCCGGTGCACACCCTGAACGGTTCCGGGCTGGCTGTCGGGCGTACCCTGATTGCGGTGATGGAAAACTATCAGCAGGAAGACGGCAGCATTCTGGTGCCTGAAGTCCTCAGGCCCTATATGGGCGGGGCTGAACGCATCCAATGACCGATATCCGTGAGCCGGTGCCGGTCGTTCCCGGCAGTTTCGAGCCAAAGCCCGGGAACGGTTCCGGCGAGGTAGCTCTGGTCGGGGCCGGACCGGGCGACCCGGAACTGCTCACCCTCAAGGCCTGGCGTCTGATTACCTCGGCACAGGTGGTTCTGTTCGACCGTCTGGTGTCACCGGAAATCCTGGCGCTGATTCCCGAGTCGGCAGAAAAGATTCATGTGGGCAAACAGCGGGCCAGGCACACCTTGCCCCAGGACCAGATCAACCAGCGTCTTGTGGACTATGCCCGGAAAGGACTCAGGGTTGTGCGTCTGAAAGGTGGTGATCCGTTTATTTTCGGACGGGGAGGCGAGGAAATTGAAACCCTGGCCTCTGCAGGCATCCGCTTCCAGGTGGTGCCAGGTATCACAGCCGCCTCAGGTTGTGCCGCTTACGCCGGTATTCCACTGACCCACAGGGACTATGCCCAGTCAGTGCGGTTTATTACCGGGCACCTGAAAAATGACACCTGTGATCTGCCCTGGGCGGATTTTGTTCAGAATAACCAGACCCTGGTGTTCTATATGGGGCTGGTGGGGCTGCCTGTGATCTGCCGCCAGCTGATTGCCCATGGCATGCCGGAAAACATGCCGGTGGCACTGGTATCGAAAGGCACCACACCTGAACAGCTGGTGGTGACCGGTGACCTGTCAACCATTGTTGCAAGGGTTGAGGCTCAGCAGGTACACGCGCCCACACTGATTATCATCGGTCCGGTGGTGCAGCTTCGGGATCGTCTGGACTGGCTGGGAGCCATGGATCAGGAGTAGCCAAGCCGGTTAAAGAAAAAGGGAGCCTGGGCTCCCTTTTTTTGTATCCGTGATCCGCTTAGCCGGCGATGCGTTGAGGCAGCTTGTCCTTCAGTTTTTCGCGCATTTCCCGGATGGCGGTCTCAGTGGTTTCCCAGTCAATACAGGCATCGGTGACGGAGACGCCGTATTTCAGGTCAGCCAGATTTTCCGGGATCGACTGGTTGCCCCAGTGAATATTGCTTTCGATCATCAGTGCCTGGATGGAGCGGTTACCTTCACGGATCTGGCGGGTAACGTCCTGCATTACCAGAGGTTGCAGGCCCGGATCCTTGTTGGAGTTGGCGTGGCTGCAGTCAATCATGATGCACTTGCGCAGGCCGGCCTTGTCCAGAGCCTGTTCGCACAGAGCTACGCTGACGGAATCGTAATTGGGCTTGCCACCGCCGCCACGCAGAACCACATGACCATACTGGTTGCCGGTGGTGCGGATAATGGCACCTTTGCCCTGCTGGTCAATTCCCAGGAAGCTGTGGGAGTGGGAGACGGATTTCATGGCGTTGACCGCCACATCCAGATTCCCGTCGGTACCGTTCTTGAAGCCGATGGCCATGGACAGACCGCTGCTCATTTCCCGGTGAGTCTGGGATTCGGTGGTACGGGCACCGATGGCAGACCAGGCAATGGTGTCCTGCAGGTACTGGGGTGAAATCGGATCCAGAGCCTCGGTGGCAGCCGGCAGGCCCAGTTCGTTGATATCCAGCAACAGGCGCCGGCCGATACGCAGGCCCTGCTCAATATCAAAGGTATCGTTCAGGTGGGGGTCGTTAATCAGACCTTTCCAGCCAACGGTAGTGCGGGGCTTTTCAAAATACACGCGCATGACCAGAAGCAGGGTGTCGCTGACTTCATCCGCCAGTTTCTTCAGGCGGCGGGCATAGTCCAGAGCCGCATCCACATCATGGATGGAGCAGGGGCCGACGACTACAAACAGGCGCGGATCCTTGCCGTCCATGATGTCATAAATGGCCTGGCGTCCGCTGGCAACTGTCTCTGCTGCAGGCTCGGAGAGTGGCATCTCCTGTTTGAGTTCCTCAGGAGTAATCAGGGATTCCTGGCTTGCCACATTCAGATTCTCTAGTTTAGTGCCCGACATGTTGATCTGTTTCTCCGATTCTGATCGTTGCCGCCTCCCGGAGCCACAAGTGTCCGGAGAGCAGCAGATTCACGCAAATAACACCGGTACCTGGTTGCGGTGAACCCCGGCGAGGTGGTTATACTGCGTTATTTGGTAGGCCTTTTCAACGCTTCTTGGGTATGGGGACCGGATGGCAAACAGCGGACAGGGACACGGAGCCGAGACTTCACAGAAAGAGTTATCAGGAAAGATCCGTGACGTTCTTACAGGCATCCGGGTTCCGGACCTGCCGTATCCGGCGGGACCGGTCACGCCGGATTCTGTGTGTGACTGGCGCCCACTGTTGCTGGACTGCTGGAATCAGCAGCGGGATGAGCGGGTGATTCATGTGATCCGTTCTGTAGACCTTCCCTGGTCGGTAAAACAGGTGAATTCTGCCTATGTGGCCGATCGCATCATGGATGTGTTCCTTAAAACCAGCGGTCTGCATCCGGAACTGGCCCTCAGGATTGCCCGCTTGCGCTTCTACTTTGCCTGGCGTCTGCATGCCAGTGGTGCCGAGGCCTTTACTGACACCCTGATTGAATGGCTGGACAGTCTGCAGGAGTGGCGGGGCTGGAGCTGTTCCGGAAGCCGTTCTGAAAAGGTACTGCTGGACATGCTTTCCAAGCTGTTGGGGGCTGTGTCTTCAGGGTTTGAAAGCGCAGATACAGGACCGGTTGAACACTTCTGTCTGCAATGGCGGGCAGACTCCAGCCGCCGTGGCGCCCAGGTGGGCCGGTTGCGGCAACGTCTTCTGGATACCGAGCAGGGAGCGGGCCGTCAGCGACGGGCAGACCAGACTGCCCGCGCACTGCTGGGCAGAGCGCTGGAAGGGCGGCAACTGGCGGCGCCGGTGGTGCGCTTCATATTTGATGTCTGGTTCGGTCTGCTCAAGCAGGCGGCCTGGGTGGGGGGCGTAGATGGCGAAGCTTTCCGCCATGGCTCCAGGCTGCTGGAGTGGCTGGTGTGGCTGGGTGATCCGACACTGTCCGATAAAGACCAGGACCGTCTGTACCATGTGGGTGAACAGATCGGTGATCGGCTTCATGAAGTATGGAGCCGGATTTTTGATACCCCCTTGCCGGCTGACGCCCTGGCCGGTATTGATCGGGTGCTGGTGTCCCGGCTCAGAGGCGAAGTGCCGGAGCTGGAACCAGCGCTGCCGCCCGGACGGCAGTTCAGCTGGAGCAGTGAATGGCTGGATTTCCGCCCGGTGGATGCTGAGGCTGTGACCGCAGCGGAAGGCCGCTGGTATGTGCAGGGGGAAGGCTCTAAGGAACAGCGTCGCTATTTCTTCGCCTTGCTGGAGGATACTGCCGAAATTCTCTGGACCAATGGCGCAGGGGTCAAACTTGGCGTGCAGGCCTGGTCCGAATTTGAGGCAGAGCGTACCGAAGGTGTCCTCAGGCCGTTACCGGATCTGACCCCGTTCGGGAAAGTCCTGACGGACACGGTGGATGTGCTCGCCCGGGTGTCGGGAAAGCAGGTAAAACTGAGGGAGCAGGCTTCCCGGGAGGCCCGGGAACGGGCCGAAGCACTGCGCCGCCAGCGGGAGGCCGCAGAACAGGCCCGCAGAGAGCATGAGGCGGCACAGGCCGAACAGCTCAGGCGCCAGCAGCTGCTGGCAGAAAAACAGCGCCTGGATGACGAGAAGGCCGTACAGGAGAGTCTCTATCAGGAGGCACTGGCAACTGCCCGCAAGCAGGTGGCGGGCATCAAACTGGGGGGCTGGATTACCCTGTTGCCGGATCCTCCGGGGGACGAACCTCTGCGCCTGAAACTGGCGGTAAGAATCAACGCCTCCCGCAAACTGGTGTTCGTGGATCGTCTTGGCCTTAACCGGCGGGAATTCCTTGAAGACCCACTGGCTGAGGAGATTGTCGCCGGTCGTGTCCGGGTACTGGGAACAGCGGCGGAGTTTGACGATACCCTGAGCCGGGTGGTGGGGCGTATCCGGGTGGGGCGCAACTGAATGACTCACAGGGATGATCTCACCATGGCGGACATGGATTACAGTTTTGGTAGCGGCGATGTCAGCCCTTCCGGACCGGAGAACCGGGCAGACTACCGGCTCACTGCGCGGGCGGTGGCAGTGCTTGAACTGGAATCCGGTACCCCCGGAGTTGCCGGGGGCAAGGCCATACCGGCCAGAAAACTGGAGTGCCGGATTCGGGACCTGTCGGCCAGCGGTCTGTGTGTGCTGTCTACTGAACCCCTTACTGCGGGAGCTCTGGTTCCGGCACAGGTATCACTGAGCGCGGCAACGGAAGCCTATAGCCTGATGGTTGAAATTGTCTGGTGCCGCCCGGAGGCCGCAGGGTTCCTGAGCGGGATCAGGATACTGGAATCCGATGACACCGCCTGCGTGGAGTGGCTGGAAGCGGTTGCCAGAGCCCTGGCCCCGAGCTGACTGGGCACGGGGCTCCGGGGCGGCGAGCATGGTCCTT
>JBFHSI010000160.1:0-7385 GCA_041591245.1 Marinobacter sp. | reverse complement strand
GAAATACCCGGAACTGAACATCACCATTCTGCGCCCCTGTAATATTGTCGGCCCCGGCGTCAGGAATACCATGAGCACCCTGCTGGCCAGCGAACGGGCTCCGGTGCTGGCAGGTTTTTCCCCGATGATGCAGTTCATCCATATCGACGACATGGCAGACGCCATAGTGCTGGCCTACAACAAACCGGTAAGGGGGGTATTCAATGTGGCACCCCACGACTGGGTTGCCTATCAGCACGCCCTGAAACTCTGCGGCTGCAGGCGCATCCAGATACCCTCGGTACCCCCGATGGTACCGAAACTGATCCTCCGGACGCTCAATTTGCGCAGTTTCCCGTCGTATCTGATGGCCTTTTTCAAGTATCCTGTCGTAATTGACGGCAGAGCTTTTGCCAAAGAATTCGATTTCAGCCCGAAACGACCGCTCAAGGAAATTTTCCGGTTTTACCGGGAAAACAAAAACCCGGTATAGGAATCCGGGGACGGTCAGAGCCATGGAACATAACGCAGGACGCGGGGCATGCTCAGTAATTTCAGTGTTATCAGCCACTCCACGGCAGCAATTGCTTTCCTGTTGCTGTCCATTCTGGTGGCTACCCGGTATCTGAGACGGGATGCTGACCGGGCGCTGCTACTGGCTGCAATTGTCAGCACCATCTGGGCAACGGCAATCGTAGTCCAGTCGGTCTGGGGTGGCCCGGGCTTTGAACTCCGTTACCTGCTGGAACTGCTGCGCGACGCTACCTGGATCACCCTGCTGTTCACCATGCTCCGGGACGCGTTCCGGCGCGGAAGCCTGACCGGCCAGATGAAACAGGTCCTGGGCGTTTCCTCTGTTGTGCTGCTGGTGCTCCTGGCAGGTTGCGCAATTATGGAATACGCCCTGGATCTGGACCTGCTCAACGGCAAAACCAAGGTAGTCGGGCAGATTGCCCTGTCCCTGATGGGCCTGTCACTGATGGAGCAGATCTGGCGCAATTCTCCCAACTTCGGCCGCTCCAGCCAGAAGTATCTCTGTATCGGCATCACCAGCTTGCTGGTATACGACTTCTTCATGTATGCCGATGCCCTGCTGTTTGGCCAGATTGCCGACTCCTTCTGGAATGCCAGGGGCTTTGCCAACGCCCTGCTCGTTCCCCTGTTTGCCATAAACGCCGTCAACACCCGCCGACAGCCCGTGGACTTCCAGCTGTCCCGCTCTGCCGTTTTCTATGCCGGTACCCTGGTTTTCGCAGGCAGTTATCTGCTGCTGCTGGCCCTGGGTGGCTACTATGTCCGGGTACTCGGCGGAGAATGGGGGGATGCCCTGCAGATCCTGTTCTTCAGCATTTCCCTGACCTTTCTTGCCACTCTGCTGCTATCCCGGCGTATCCGCTCCAAACTCATGGTGTTTATCAGCCAGAACTTCTTTGATTACAAATATGACTACCGGGAGGAGTGGCTGAAGATGACCCGGGAACTGGCGGACCAGAGTGACAACTCGCCCCTGCCACACCGGGTAATCCGGATACTGGCCGGGCTGGTGGAGAGCAATGCCGGAGCCATATGGCTGAAAGGCGACAAGGGCGCCTATTCCCTTTCTGCATCCGTCAACCTGCCGACCCCCAGATACACCGTCATTGATGCCGATGCGGATCTGGTTCATTTCTTCAACGAGAAAGAATGGATTATTGACCTGAACGAATACCGGGCAGATCCCCTGGCCTATAACCTTCTGGAAATTCCCGATGCAATTTCCAGAATGCCGGATCGCTGGCTGATCATCCCCCTGTTTTTGGGTAACGAACTTTATGGCATTGCCACCATTGGTGCCCCCTATGCCCGGGTTGAACTCAACTGGGAAAACTTCGACCTGATCAAGGTTGTTGCCCGCCAGGCCTGTAATCTGCTGGCCCAGGCCGAAGCCCAGAGCCTGCTCTCCCGGGCCATGCAGTTTGAAGCGGTCAACAAGGCCTCGGCCTTTATGGTGCACGACCTGAAAACCGTTATTGCCCAGCTGTCACTGCTGGTGCGCAATGCGCCCATCCACAGAAACAACCCAGCCTTTATCGACGACGTCATCAACACCACCGACCATGCGGTCAGGAAAATGTCGAATCTGGTGGACCATATACGCAGACCCACTGCCCATACCGAAGACAGCCTGCAGCCCCTGGACCTGACGGAACTGGTCCGGGAATTGGTAAAGCACCACAGCCAGAGGCAACCCGCGCCGCATCTTGAAGGCACGCCTCCCGAGGCCAGAATCCAGGCCGACCCAGAACAGCTGAAAAGCGTTCTGGGCCACCTGATACAGAATGCACAGGATGCCACGCCGCCAAACGGAGAAGTCACCCTTACCCTCAAGCACGCCAAAGGCAACGTGGTGCTTTTTATTCAGGATACCGGTTGCGGCATGACCCCGGAATTCATCAGCAATCAGCTGTTCAAGCCCTTCGAGAGCACCAAGGGCCTGACCGGAATGGGTATTGGCGCCTACCAGGCCAGGGAATACATCCGGGTGCTCGGGGGCAGTATCGATGTCACCAGCGAGCCGGGTGTAGGCTCCTGTTTTTCCGTACGTATTCCTCTGATGCAGGCGCAAGCCCAGAATCTCCCGCAGGAGAATTCAGCCTTGGGCCGGGAAGACCGGAAAGAGAACGTCAATTAACCGTCACAGATAACGTTCTGGGCACGGAATCATTGCAATGCGTCAAAGTTAAGCTAAGAATCAAGGCTAAGGGAAAAACCGGGACAAGCAGTTCCGGAAAACAAACAGAAGTTACTGACAAGGAATTGTTGCCGCTGTGACTAGACGACTTCTCATAGTAGAGGATGATCCGGGATTACAGAGCCAGATGCGCTGGTGTTTCAGTGAGGATCTGGAGGTCTCTGTCGCGTCGGACCGGGAATCCGCACTGGCCACCCTGCGCCGGGTTGAGCCGGATGTCATTACCCTTGACCTGGGCCTGCCCCCCGACCCCGGCGGAGCCAGCGAAGGCTTTCTGTTACTGGAAGAGATCCTGAGGATAGCCCCCCTCACCAAAGTCATTGTGGTGACCGGCCGTGAAGACAAGGAAAATGCCGTCAGAGCCATAGGTATGGGGGCCTCGGACTTCTACCAGAAGCCTCTGGACGGCGACATTCTCACCTTTGTGGTGAACCGGGCTTTCCGCCTGGCAGAACTGGAGCGGGAAAACCAGGAGCTGGCTTTTCACCAGAACGCCACCAATATCAAAGGCATTATCGCCTCCAGCCCGGAAATGCTGACCATCTGCCGGACCCTCGAGAAGGTGGCCCCCACCGAAGTCACCACCCTGATTGTGGGCGAGACCGGCACCGGCAAGGAACTGGTGGCGCGCGCGCTCCATGACCTCAGCCCCCGGGCAGACAAACCGTTTACTGCCATCAACTGTGCCGCAATACCGGACAATCTGCTGGAAAGCGAACTTTTCGGATACGAAAAAGGCGCCTTCACTGGCGCCACCCAGACCCGCAAGGGAAAGCTGGAAAGTGCCAATGGCGGTACCGTGTTTCTCGATGAAATCGGGGATATGCCCATGGCGCTGCAGGCCAAGCTGCTGCGTTTTCTGCAGGAACGTATGGTGGACCGGGTAGGTTCCCTGGAGCCGGTTCCGGTAGACGTGCGTGTGGTCTGTGCCACCCACCGGGATGTGCGCGAGCTGATCGAAATGGGTGAGTTCCGGGAAGACCTGTACTACCGCATCAGTGAAATCACCCTGGAAATCCCCGCCCTGAGAGAACGCAACGGTGATGCCCTGGTCATTGCCCAATCCCTTCTGCGCACACTGGGCAACCAGATGGATCGTCCGGGTATGACTTTTTCCGACGACGCAGCCACCAGCATTGCCAGCTACTCCTGGCCAGGCAATGTCCGGGAAGTCATCAACAAGGTGAAGCGGGCCATCATCATGGCCGAAGGCAAGCGGGTCACGGCTGCCGATCTGGGACTGGGGCCGGTTTCTGGCGGCGCGCAAACAACACTGAATCTGCGCCAGGTACGGGAGAACGCAGAACGTCAGGCTATTACCCAGGCCCTCCAGGCCAGCGGCTACAACATGGCCAAGGCCGCCCGGTTGCTGGGGATCACCCGGCCCACCATTTATAACCTGACAGACAAGTATCACATAGTTACCTCCGAGGAGCCGTCACACACCTGAGCAGTCAGCACGATAGACCGGAACACAATCGCCGTTCAGGCAGGAACAAAAGAAAAGGGAACTTTGCAATGAGTCGATATACCCCACGGTCAGTCACCGGCGCCCTGATTTTCGGGCTGTTGATCCTTACCGGCTGCGGAGGAGACGGGAACACGGACCAGGGACTGTCATACATGACCCGCGGCGAAACCTACGCGGAACAGGGGCAGTACCGGTCTGCCATGCTGGAAATCAAGAATGCCATCCAGCAGGAACCTGGGAACATCCGTTACATTCTTGGTCTCGCCGATATTTACCTGACCATTGGTGCCAACCGGGAAGCCTCAGACCTGCTGGCGCCCTGGATGGAAAACAGCCCGGAACAGGTCGGGCTCAGGCTGGCCCAGGCCTACCTGGGGCAACGCAAGCATCTGTCTGCACTGGAAACCCTGAGCAGGATACAACCGGAGACAGAATCCGACCGGGTACTGGCCCTGGCACTGGAGGGCGAGGCTCTGCGGATTGCCGGCAATCATGAAAAGGCCCTTGCCACTTTTGACCAGGCTCTTGCCCTGCAGCCGACAGACCAGCGTGCCCTGGCCGGAAAAATTCGAACCTACATGGCACTGAATAACCCGGTGGTTGCCACGGAACTGGCCGACCAGTGGCTGACCGCCAACGGTCCCGATGCGGAGATCCTGATCCTCAAAGGCCAGGCCCTGTACTACCGTAACCTGTTGGAGCAGTCCGCAGAGGTGCTGACCCAGGCCATTGCCGAGCTGCCATCGGCGGATTACTTTCTGCCTCTGCGCCGGGATGCCCTGTCCCTGATATCCCGGGTTCTCACTGAACAGGGAAAAATCAGCGAAGCCCAGGTCTATAACCGGGTACTGTCAGAGAACTCGGATTCCGAGGCCGAGCAACAGGCCAAGGCTGCCATAACCGCTATTCAGGAAGGCCGCTTTGAAGAAGCCGCAAAAACTCTGGATGAACTGCACCAGCTCAACCCGGACAACTCCCGTATCGGGCTCACTCTGGGCGCCCTGAACCTCCAGCAGGGAAATGTATCTGAAGGCCTGAACCTGCTGGAAGACAACCTGGACCCGGAAACCTCTCCAACCGCCTTTATCCGGCTGACAACCCTGGCCCGTATTGATCAGGGCGACAGGCTTTCCGCTCTGGAAACCCTGGCCCGGGCCGTGGAAGCCCGCCCCAACGACCCTGAACTTATTACCATGCACGGGCTGCTGGCACTGAGCCTGGGCGGCCACGCCAATGAAGGCCTCACCAGCATCAGCAAGGCGCTGAGCCTGCAGCCGGAAAATGTCCGTCTACGCCTGGTTCTGGCCCGTTATTACCTGCGCAACGGTCAGGCGGAACAGGCCCTGGGGCAGTTGCGTATGGCCTTCGCCAGCAAACCCGATGAATGGTCCACCACCGCGGCCTACCTGAATCTGCTGATAAAAAACAACAATCTGAATGAAATCACCGAGCTCAGGGATTCTCTGCTCAATGGCTATCCGAACGAAAGGCCCGCCCGACTGTTGGCTGACATCGCCCGCAATGCCCTTGGTGACCATGACACGGCTGTTGCAAACCTGGAACAACTGGTGAAAGAAGACCCCGCCGACACCTCAGCACGGACGGCACTGGCCCATCTTTATGCCAGTTCAGGGCAACCGGAAAAAGCCGCAAATACCCTGGCCCTGGCAGCGAGGAACAATCCGAAGGCCATGATACTCCTGCAACAGGGTGTCGCACTCTATGCCCGCGCAAAAGGCTCTGGACAGGCCCTGACAGACTGGATACGCAATATTGGCAAACAGTCTCCGGAACTGGCCAGCGAAACCAGGGCCCTGGAAATTCTGGTGCATATCAAACGGGGCGAACTGGCCCAGGCCCGACAACTGGTGGACACCTCTGCCGGCCCCGACCTGCCACCGCCACTCCGACAGGCCAGCACTTCCCTGCTGATTGCCGAGGCTCTGGCCGCAGCCAGGGCAGAAAACTGGGCGGCAGCCACCGAGGCCTCTGAGCAGGCTATCGCCCTGCAACCGGGCAATATGGATGCCCTGCTGACGCCGGTGAAAATCCAGATAATGAAAGGTGAAACAGAGCAGGCGGCACAAGCCCTGGACGCTATTGAGAAACGCCTTGGAAGCCCCTTCCCTGTGGCTGAAATACGGGCCGTAATCCTGGAAACCCGGGGCGATGCCTCCGGTGCCTTCGAATATCTTGAGCGTCAGTGGCAGGAGTCCCGGAACCCGAGACTGATGCCCCACCTGTTAAGGCTTGCCGCCAGGACGGCTCCGGAAAAACGCAGGGAGCTATCCCGGCAATGGCTGCGGATACAACCGGACAACCCGGCCGCACAAATGGCACAGGCCGATGAACTTCTGAAGGCCGGCAACAACGCCCAGGCCCAGGTCATGTATGAAAAGGTTATCAGGCAACGGCCCGACTATGTGCCGGCACTGAACAATCTGGCCTGGCTGCTGCGCGAAGACAACCTCAACCGCGCCCTGGAACTCTCGGAACAGGCACTCAGCCTGGCACCCGGAGATGCCAGCGTGCTCGACACCCACGGCTGGCTTCTGCATCTGGAGGGGCAGCACCAGTTGGCCCGCAACCACCTGGAGCGGGCACTGGAGAAAAATCCGGATAACCAGGAAATCCGGCAGCATCTCAACGCTGTCAAAAGTGTCCTGTGATCACGGTCAATCTGATAAAGACGTTACAACAGGTATTGGGGGCGCACAGACTTTCCGGCCGGGCCTGGCCCTACCTGCTGGCGACCGCAATATCCATTGCCATCTTCTGGCCAACATGGTTCCGGTTGGCAGAACAGTGGCTGAAGTGGGAGCAGGTACTGGCCCATGGAATTCCCACCGTTCTGACCTACCTGGGACTGCTGGCCCTGCACCCGCCCCTGCCTGCAACCGGAGATAGCCCACCACACAGGCTATTGGCTGGTGTGATCATGGTGGGCCTTACCCTGTGCTGGCTGGTCCTTGAGAAGGCACGCATAGATACCCTGGCCTACCTGTTGCTGCCACCGGGAATTTTCGCAATTGCCTGGATCATGCTCGGTGTCCGGTGTGCCCAGGCCCTGCTACCTTACCTTCTGCTTCTGGGGCTATCCCTGCCGGTGTGGACTGACCTGATCCCCCTGCTTGTAGCCTTTGCCACTCTGGTGGTGGGATATGTTGTCAGCGGGATGGGCATTACCGCACTGATCGAAGGCAG
>JBFHSI010000159.1:0-7442 GCA_041591245.1 Marinobacter sp. | reverse complement strand
TGCCCATGGGCTGCGACATCTGCTACACCAACCACGCCGAAGCCGACCAGAACGATATGGACAATCTGCTCACCCTGCTTGGCGTGGCCGGCTGCTCCTTCATCATGGGGATTCCCGGCTCCGACGACATCATGCTCAATTACCAGACCACCTCCTTTCACGATGCCCTCTATGCCCGCCGGGTTCTGGATTTGCGCCCGGCACCGGAATTCGAAGACTGGCTGGCACGGATGAAAGTATTTGATGACGTGTCCCGCTATGAGCCCAGCGCCATGCTGCCGGAGCTGTTTGGTTCACGTCTGAAGGGTGTTACCCGGGAGTTGGGACATGACTGATAACAAGCCTCTGGTTACCGAAAACCTCTGGCGCTCCCTGCGCCAGTTCACCGACGCCCGCATCGGTCTGGGCCGGGCCGGTATCAGCCTGCCCACCAGTGAACTTCTGGCATTCCAGCTGGCCCATGCCCGGGCCAGGGATGCGGTGCATACCCCCATGGACAGCGGACAGTTGCTTGCAGACCTTCAGACGCTGGGGAGTCTGTTGCCGGCACAGGCCCCGAAGCTGCTGAAAAGCCAGGCGGTAGATCGTCAGATGTACCTGCAAAGGCCGGATCTGGGCCGGATGCTGGCGGAAGATTCCGCCGCTGCACTGGCGCCCGAGGCAGCTACGGATTCCGGGAAGCTGCGGCTGGCCATAGTGATTGCCGACGGCCTGTCTTCCTCCGCCGTACAGAACAACGCGGTTCCCATGCTGGAGCGGTTTCTGCAGGACCTGGAATCCAGCCAGCAGGACTGGGAACTGGCACCGGTCTCCATTGTGGAACAGGGAAGGGTAGCCATCGGTGACCAGGTGGGAGAACTGCTGGGGGCCAGCGCTGTTGTGATGCTGATTGGAGAACGCCCGGGGCTGAGTTCTCCGGACAGTCTGGGTATCTACCTGACCTGGGCGCCTTCCTGTGGTCTGAGTGATGCCCGCAGAAACTGCATTTCCAATGTAAGACCGGCCGGACTGAGTTTTGATAACGCCAGCCAACGACTCCTCTACCTGCTGCGGGAAGCGCAGCGTCTCGGAATTTCCGGGGTCCAGCTCAAGGACCGGACAGAAGAGGTAGTGATCGAAAAATCAGGAAATAACAAGAACTTCCTGACCAACTGAGATGAACACACGTGGAGAGCGCAAATGACAACGACTAACCTTGACAAGGATTACCTGGCCAAGCGCCAGCTCAAGAAGGGGACCGCCGGCTGGGTATTGCTGGCGGGTCTCGGGGTTTCCTATGTGATTTCCGGTGACTTTGCCGGCTGGAATTTTGGTATTGCCGAAGCTGGCTGGGGTGGCTTTATCATCGCTGCCGGTCTGATGGCGGTGATGTATTTCGCCCTGATCCTGTCACTGGCGGAAATGTCCGCATCCATTCCTGCCGCCGGCGGCGGTTACAGCTTTGCCCGGCATGCCATGGGGCCTGCCGGTGGCTACCTGACCGGACTGGCGGTACTGATCGAGTACGCCCTGGCCCCGGCGGCCATCGTTATCTTTATCGGTGCGGCCATGGAAGAACTGCTGGGAATCAACGGGCCCTGGGTCTATGCCCTGTTCTATGCCGTGTTTGTGGGTATCCATCTGGCCGGTGTGGGTGAAGCCCTGAAGGTGATGATGGTGATCAGTGGCCTGGCGGTCATTGCCATTCTGGCTACCGGCGCCGCTCTGATTGGTGATTTCGACACCGCCAACCTGTTCAATATGGCCCCGTCCGGAGCTCCGGGCAGCAGCGAATTCCTGCCTTTTGGCTGGTACGGCGTGTGGGCGGCACTGCCCTTTGGCATGTGGCTGTTCCTGGCGGTGGAAGGCGTGCCCCTGGCCGCGGAAGAAGCCAAGGACCCGGCCCGGGATATGCCCAAGGGCATTATCGGAGCCATGGTGTTCCTGCTGTTTACCGCAACTCTGGTGGTATTCCTGCTGGCGGGTGCTGCCGGTGCGGATCTGATCGGCTCCAGTGGCGTGCCCCTGGTGGATGCCCTGAAGGTAACCGGCAATGAAAACCTGGCAACCTTTATCAATGTTCTGGGGCTGGCCGGCCTGATCGCCTCTTTCTTCTCGGTTATCTACGGCTACAGCCGCCTGGTGTTCGCCCTGTCCCGTGCCGGTTACCTGCCCAAGGCCCTGTCCCTGACCAGCAAACGCAAAGCGCCTACCTGGGCTCTGGTGGCTCCCGGTGCCTTCGGGTTCATGGTCTCCCTGACCGGTGAAGGGGATCTGATTCTGGGTATGGCGGTGGTGGGTGCCACTATTTCCTACGCCCTGATGTCAGCCAGCCATATCCTGCTGCGCCTGCGTCGTCCGGATCTGGAACGTCCCTACAAAACTCCTGGCGGCATTTTCACCTCATCCATTGCCCTGGTGCTGTCTCTGGTGGCCATGACCGGTGTTTACGCCTTTGATCCCCGGGCCTTCAACTACACCATCGTGCTGTTTGTTCTGGGAGCCGTGTACTACTTCGCCTACAGCCGGAACAAGCTGGTGGCGAAAACCGCCGACGAAGAGCTGGCACTTATCCTGGATGCGGAATCCGGCCAGGACGAAGAACTTCCCCGGGGCTATGTCCCGCAACCCGCCAAGGCCTGAGCCTGAGGGCCCATTCCATGAATGGGCCCACTCAGCGGACTGACGGCTTTGTTGAGAATACCAATTCAGAGGGAATATCCATGTATACAACCGCGTTACTGAATGCGTTGTGTGGTGAGTTGCAGGCAAAGATTATGTGCTGGGGCATGAGCGACCGGGCTACAGTGACCCTGCTGACCGCCTCGGAAAATGCCACCTTTCTGGCCAGCGATCCGGTGGCACAGAGGAAAATGGTGCTGAGGGTACATCGCCCCAATTATCACACCCGGGCGGAAATCGAATCCGAACTGAAATGGATTGAGGCGGTGCGCACCTCCGGCGCGATCAATACCCCGTCTCCCATTGCCGCTGCAGATGGCAGCTATCTGGTATCCATACGGGCCCTGGATCAGGACTTCCGGGTTGTGGCCTTCCAGTTTGTGGCAGGCCGGGAGCCGGATGTTGGGGAAAGTCTGCCGGACTGGTTCGAACGTCTGGGGGCCGTGACCGCCCGTCTGCACCAGCATTCCAGACAGTGGAATCCGCCGTCCTGGTTTGTGCGCAAGGAATGGCACCTGGACACCATGATCGGTGAACAGGGTTACTGGGGCGACTGGAAAAATTCGGTTGGGCTGGAAGCCTCCCATGAGCAGGCGATCTCCGACGCGGTGGCACTGATCAACGACCGGATTTCGGAGTATGGCCGGGGCCGGGACAGATACGGCCTGGTACATGCGGACCTGCGCCTGGCCAACCTGCTGGTGGACGGAGAGCAGCTGTCCATTATCGACTTTGATGACTGTGGTTTCTGCTGGTACGCCTATGATTTCGCGGCGGCCATCAGTTTCTACGAGCTGGATCCGCTGGTGCCTGAGCTGAGGAGGGCCTGGGTGCAGGGCTACAGATCTATTGCCGAATTCAGCGATGCCGACGAGGAAGCCATTTCCACCTTTATCATGATGCGCCGGATCATGCTTTCCGCCTGGCTGGCAACCCATTCGGAAACCGATACCGGCAAGGAACTGGGTGCAGGTTATATCGATGGCACGGCGTCGCTGGCCAGAGACTATGTTAATGGCGCCTTCTAGAGGCCCCGGACAGGAGTAGGAATGTGAAAGGTGTTCGTTCGATTCTTGATCAGAATGCATTCAGTTTTGACGACAGCAGCGGTGATCCTGAAATCAACCGGCTGGTTGCAAAGCGGCTTGAGACCGTAGGGCCAACCTCCATGCTGTTCTACCGGAAACCCCTGCATATTGTGAAAGGTGAGGGGGTCTGGCTCTACGATGCCAGCGGGAACCGCTATCTGGATGTGTACAACAATGTGCAGTCCATCGGTCACTGCCACCCCCGGGTGGTGGAGGCGGTGAGCCGGCAGATGGCGGAGCTGAATGTGCACACCCGCTATCTCCATGAAGGCATCCACCATTACGGAGAGCGGCTTCTGGGCACCATGCCGGAATCCCTGAACCGCATGGTCATGACCTGTACCGGCAGTGAAAGCAACGATATGGCCCTGCGTCTGGTACGGCACTGGACCGGGCGCCAGGGCATTATCGTCACCGAGGCGGCCTATCACGGCAATACCTCTGCGGTCACCGAGATTTCACCCTCATCCCTGAAGAACCGTGATCCTGCCGACCATATTTACGTGGTGCCGGTGGAGGGACTGACGGCCCAGGGTGACAATGCCGGACACTGGTTTGCCGAGCAGGTGCGGGAAGGTATCCGGGTTCTGGACAGCCGGGGCTATGGCTGTGCGGCAATGATTGTGGACACCATCTTTTCCAGCGATGGAGTATTCGCCGATCCTGCGGGCTTCCTGAAAGAGGCGGTGGTTGCGGTGCATGAGCAGGGTGGCCTGTTTATCGCCGACGAGGTGCAGCCGGGATTCGGCCGCACCGGAGATGCCATGTGGGGATTCGCCCGGCATCAGCTGGAGCCGGATGTGGTCACCATGGGCAAACCCATGGGTAACGGCTTCCCCATGTCGGCGGTGATCGCCAAGGAGCGGCTGCTGGCGTCCATGGCTGAGGAAGTGGGTTACTTCAATACCTTTGGCGGTAATTCAGTGGCGGTTGCTGCAGGCAATGCGGTGCTGGATGTAATTGAAGAGGAGGGCCTGGTGGACAATGCCCGGACCGTGGGGCATTACCTGAAAACATCCCTGCAGGCTTTGGCCGGGGATTTCGCTGAGGTGGGTGATGTGCGCGGCGCCGGTCTGTTTATCGGAATGGACTTCCTGAACGGCGATGGGGAGCCGGATGCGGACCGGGCAACGGCGGTTATCAATGAGTTGCGCGACAATGGGGTGCTTATCGGCGCCGCCGGCAAGTACGGCAATACCCTGAAAATACGGCCATCCCTGTGTTTCGGCAAAGACCATGCGGATCTGTTCCTGCAGCGCATGGCGACGGCTGTCAGCGCGACCCGTTAGCCCCCCGGCCCCAGGTGGCCTACGGGGGCGGGAACTCAGAGTCTGCCGGAAATCACGGATTCTATGGCTTTGACGACGGCCCGGGATTTTACCGGGTCCAGGGCATCGGAGTGGGGGGAGCCGAAAGCCCCGGCGTCGTTATCGAAGTACTGGCCACTGGCACCGGTGAATTCCGGTGACAGGGCTGCCCGGGTCAGTATGTCGGCGCCTATGTTCAGGTCGCCTCCTGCAACACCAAACCCCTCCTGCACCATCTTGCTGCCCAGCATGGAGCCGGGATTCACGGCAATGATTGCCGGGCCCTTGTCGCCCAGTTCGTCTGCCAGTACCCGGGTCCACATGGTGATCGCCAGTTTGCTCTGGGCATAGGCCGACATGGCATCATTACTGGGTTTTTTGCCCACCAGGTAGTCCGTATCAACCCGGGCCTGGGCCGCTGACGACAGGTTTATCACCCGGCCTTCCGGGGTCAGGATTGGCAGCAGTTTCCGGGTCAGCAGATAGGGTGCGATGGTATTGACCGCAAAGCGCACATCCAGCCCTGCGGAGGTGGTGGCCTCAGGGGTTTTGAAGACACCGGCGTTATTGATCAGAACATCCAGAGTCCGGTTGTCCGCCATGACGTTGGCAGCCAGCTTTTCCACTTCATCGAAATCGGACAGATCGGCAACATAGCCTTCCATCTGGCCCGCATGCTCTGGCAGGGCGGCCATCACGGAATTAAGTTTTTCCCTGTTGCGTCCGTGCAGCAATACCCTGTGTCCCTGGGCCAGCAGCTTTTTCGCAGTGGCCAGTCCTATGCCGTCAGTGGCACCGGTAATGAGAATGGTCTTGGTCACGGGTGAACCTCCTGATGTTGGTACTGTTCCGCTATTGGCACCATTCCGCACTGTTGCGGGGGTGAGCATTCCCCATGCTGTGGTTTCAGCATAGTCCCGGTAAGCAGTATGGGCGAACCCTTGTTGCACCAGTCGGTGGCTGGTAACGGAATGCCGGCGGTAATCGCTTCCGGATGGTGTTGATAATCTCCCGACATTTAATTTTCCGCTCCGCAGAGGTTTTTCCTTTTATTCAAAAGAGTCTGGCCATGCTGGTGCGATGATTGCGCACTGGAAAAAACTCTATCGGAAGGTGAAGCGTTGTGAGCAATGTCCTGGGATATATCGTCGATATACAAGGCCCGGTTTTCCTCAAGGAAGGCGAGTCTGATGAGCGGCTGTTGGCGATAGGGGACCCGGTCAATCAGGGCGATGTTCTGCTTGTTCCCGGAGACTCAGTGCTCCTGGTGCGGACGCCCGATGGCCGCATTGTGCGTGTGTTCGGTAGTGAAGGCGAAGACGGGGCGGTTCTGTCGGACAAGGTGCTGATGGATCCGGCGTTGTCGGAGGTCCTTGCCCAGGATATGGACAGCAGCTCCCGGGCCGACCAGCACAGGGCTTCCTACCGGACCTACGGCAAGCATGCCCAGGAACATTCCAGTGGCTTTGATCATGTCCGCCTGGCGGATGAGGGCAGCGATCATGATCTGATCGCAGCGGTGAACTCATCAGCGGACGGGGACACTCCGTCTTTTGTGACCAGTGACGAGAACCGGGGACCTTCCCCGGTAGAAATATACTCCCGGGAAACCCGGCCGGAGTCCGCGCTGGCTATAGGTCCCCAGGAGAACTACGACGCTGAACCCATGGTCGGGCTGAATCTGAATGACTATTTCACGGCTCCGGACGGAACCGGCAGCCTTGGTTTCTCCGCCGTAGGCCTGCCCCCCGGGCTGGTACTGGATCCGGATACCGGAATTATCTCCGGTACTTTCGACGGCTCCGCCAGTCAGGGCCCTGACAATGGCGTGTACCAGGTCACGGTGACTGCAACCACCGGGTTGGGGGAATCCGTAACCCAGAGGTTTCCCTGGACAGTACACAACATTCCCCCGGTTGCGATAAACGATGCGGAAGGCACGGATCAGGATACTGCCATCAGCGTCTCCGCAGACAGGGGCGTACTGGGGAATGACAGTGCCCCGGATGGTGACGGCATTGAAGTCAGTGAGGTAAGGCTGGCCCCTGAAACCCGGGTGGCCCGGGCGTTTTCTGCCGCTGCGGCGGATACCCCGGCAGAATCCGGGACCGGAGTGGGCGAACCCCTTGCCGGTAACCATGGTGGCGTGTTCGTCCTGTACCGGGATGGCAGTTATGACTTTGATCCCAATGGTGAGTTTGATTATCTGGCCATCGGGGAAGAAGCCCGGACCTCCATTGATTACACCATTACAGATGGCGAGGGTGGGGAAGCCAGTGCCACTTTGACCATTACCATTACCGGCACCAACGATACACCGGAAATGGTCAATCCCCTTGCGGATCAGACGGGGGTGGATGGGGAAGCCATCACCGACCTGGAGATA
>JBFHSI010000158.1:0-7457 GCA_041591245.1 Marinobacter sp. | reverse complement strand
CCCTGGCTCTGGCGGGAATGGTGCTCAACCACATTGTTCTGCCCCTGAAGACGCCTCGGGAACAGGATGATATCTACCGCTGGCTGCAGTGGATCAAACGCCTGCTGATTGCCGTCATCATTTTCCTGGCCCTGCTGTTCCACGAAACCGTCGGCAAGAATCTTGACCTGTTCATTCTCGGTGCCATATCCCTGTCCGGCACCCTGCAGCTGCTGCCGGGTGCCCTGGGGGTTATCTACTGGCCCGAAGGCAACCGGCGCGGATTGATCGCCGGCCTGCTGACCGGGCTTGTGATCTGGGTCGTCACTCTGGTTCTGCCCTTCTCCCACACCGCCAATCTGCTGGCGCTGCTGGATGCACCGGTAATTCCCGATTACAGCAACTGGCATATCTTCACCTTTATCAGTCTGACCGCCAACGTAACCGTCTTTACCCTGGTTTCGGTACTCAGCTCCAGCTCCGCAGAAGAAGCCAGCTCCGCCCAGGCCTGCTCCCTCGGAGCCCTGTCCCGCCCGCAACGGCGGGAATTGCTGGCCGCCTCCTCCAACGATTTCATCAAGCAGCTGGCGGCCCCTCTGGGTTACGGTGTGGCAAAGCGCGAGGTAGAAAGAGCACTGGCGTACCTGAAGCTGCCCAACCTGGAATACCGCCCCTACCAGCTGCGCCGGCTCCGGGACCAGATCGAGGTAAACCTGTCGGGCCTTCTGGGACCTTCCGTTGCCCGGGATATGGTGAAACGGCACCTGGGCTTCAAGCCCATGGCCCTCAGCGGGCCAGCCCAGGATATCCGCTATGTGGAGCGGGCCCTGGAAGACTACCAGAGCCGGCTGACCGGTCTGGCCGGAGAACTGGACAACCTGCGCCGCCACTACCGGCAGACGCTGCAAAACCTGCCCATTCCCGGCTGCTCAGTGGGGGAAGACGGTGAAATTCTCATGTGGAACCACACCATGGAAGCCCTCACCGGCATCACCGCCGACGACGTTGTGGGTGCCCGGCTTTCCGCCCTGCCAGAACACTGGTATCAGCTGCTGGATGATTTTCACCGGGGCGAGGAAAGGCACCGCTACAAACACCGTCTGGATCTGGACGGCAAGCCCCACTGGCTGAACCTGCACAAGGCCGCCCTGAGCGGCCCGGACCACCCTGAGGGTGGCAGTATCATCATGGTGGAAGACCAGACCGAAACCCGTTTGCTGGAAGACGAACTCATGCACAGTGAACGCCTGGCCTCTGTAGGCCGGCTGGCCGCCGGCGTGGCCCATGAAATCGGTAACCCGGTCACCGGTATTTCTTCCCTGGCCCAGAACCTGAAACTGGAAACCGACAATCCGGATATTCTCGATACTGCCGACCAGATCCAGCAGCAGACCCGGCGCATTTCCGCCATACTCCAGTCCCTGATGAACTTTGCCCGTACCGGAAATCACGCCCAGGCCAACCGTTATGAACCGGTCACCCTGCGCCGGTGCGTGGATGAATCCATCAACCTGCTGTCACTCAGCGACAAAGGGCACGGTATTCACTTCGTCAACGACTGCCCGCCGGAGCTGACCATTCTCGGTGATGAGCAGCGCCTGGTGCAGGTATTCGTCAACCTGCTCACCAATGCCCGGGACGCCTCCCCGGACCACAGCACCATCCGGGTCAGTGGAAACGGGGATGGCTACTCCGCTATCATCGAAGTGACCGATGAGGGCTCGGGCATTCCGGCGGATCAGCTGGATCACATCTTCGAACCCTTTTACACCACCAAAGCCCCCAACAAGGGCACCGGTCTTGGTTTGTCGCTGGTGTACAGCATCATCGAAGAACACTATGGCAATATTCAGGTAGAAAGCCCGGCCAACCCGGAAACCGGAAAGGGAACCTGTTTCAGACTGAGGCTACCCGCCTTCGAACCGAAAACCGGTAACGCCACCAACAGCCAGAACGAAAGGTCATGAAACTGCTATGCCTCGCATTCTGATCGTAGAAGATGAAGACATTATTCGCTCAGCCGTACGGAAACTGCTGCAGCACGCCGGATACGACGTGGCCGATGCAGGCTCGGTGGAAGAAGCCGAGCAAAATCACGAACCCGACCAGTTTGACCTGATCATCTCCGATCTCCGGCTGCCCGGAGCACCCGGCACTGAACTGATAAACCGGGCCCCGGATACACCGGTGCTGATCATGACCAGCTACGCCAGCCTGCGCTCGGCAGTGGACTCCATGAAAATGGGTGCTGTGGAATACATCGCCAAGCCGTTCGACCATGATGAGATGCTGGCCGCGGTGGCCAACATTCTTGCCCGCAAACCCTCGGCGCAGACAACAGACCCGGCGCCCTCCGGGGACAAGGCATCCGGACAGGAAGATATAGATCCCTCCACGATCATGTTCGGCCAGTGCGAACCCATGCAAAGGGTGTTTACCCTGATCCGCAAGGTGGCCCCTACGGAAACCACCGTTCTGATTCAGGGGGAATCCGGCACCGGTAAAGAGCTGGCCGCCCGGGCCCTGCATCTGCTCAGCCCAAGGGCCAACAAGCCGCTGATTTCCGTAAACTGCGCGGCCATACCGGAAAGCCTGATTGAATCGGAACTCTTCGGTCACGAAAAAGGCGCATTTACCGGAGCCGTTTCCGCCCGCACCGGGCTGATTGAAGCCGCCGACGGTGGCAGCCTGTTTCTGGATGAAATCGGCGAACTGCCGGCCGAAGCCCAGGCGCGGCTGCTGCGGGTATTGCAGGAAAGCGAAATCCGGAAAGTCGGCTCAACCCAGAGCCGCAAGGTGAATGTGCGCATGATTGCCGCCACCCACCGGAATCTCAAGGCCATGACCCGTACCGGCGAATTCCGGGAGGATCTGTATTACCGGCTGAATGTCATGCAGATCCGCATCCCGCCTTTACGTGAACGTCAGGGGGATATTCTCGGTCTGGCCCGGCGTTTTCTGAAACGCCAGAGTGAGAAGATGAACAAGCCCGACCTGAACCTGAGCCCGGAGGCCATGCATCTGCTGGAACGGCACCGCTGGCCGGGAAACGTGCGGGAGCTGGAAAACGCCATCGAACGGGCGACCATTCTCTGCGACGGGGACATTATTACCCCCGCCCTGCTGGATCTGGACGGTGAAGGCGGCGAGGAACACATTCCGGATTCTCTGGTGGCGGGAAACAATGCACAAACCCGCTCCGGGGATGCCGACCCATCCAACGACCTGTCACTGGAAGACTACTTTCAGCACTTCGTACTGGAAAACCAGGATCGCATGAGCGAGACGGAACTGGCCCAGAAACTGGGTATCAGCCGCAAGTCCCTGTGGGAACGCCGGCAGCGCCTGGGCATCCCCCGCAAAAAAACCTCAAGTAACTGACCCGGCCTGGCCCGGGTCCGGGCCTTCCCCCACCTGAAAATGTGAATCCCCGCTCAGTTGTTACCCCCTGTTCCCCCAGGTAACACTCTTGGCATTCATAACGGGACCTGGGTAACACTTCTGCCGAATACGGGGTAACACTTATTCGCACAAAAACACTAACTTACTGTTAATAAAGTATTTTTAAAAACTGGCACAGCCCCTGCACTCTTATTTAGCGCACGACAACAAAAACAATAGTGGCAACGCAGCGTCAAAAACAAAAACAAAAAGCTGCAGGAAAACGTTCATCAACAAAAACAAAAATAGAACGTTAGCGAACTGAGTGTTTTGGGTGCTGTGATTTGTTAGTGGTCCCATAAGCATGTGCGGGTTTGTAGATGCAGATAAGAATCGTCTTCCAGGCGACGCAGCAACTACCATCGATCCGCCCTATGCCTCTGACCACCCACTGTATTCAAAGCTTTCCGTTTGCACTACTGAAACTCCCCGATTTTGGGGATGAACAGTGGGGTACAAGAACCAAGAAAAATCCCGACAAAAACAAAAACAACAGCAGATCGTCATCGCTTGAAGGCGGATTCGTGTAAACGGGTCCGCCTTTTGATTATTCAGCTCCTGACACATATCCGCCCTCTTTCCACGCCAAACATGGGCAATTGCTGCACAAAACGTTAAACTCTCGTTTTTGCCCATCGCAATTACGGACTTCAATGCCTAAACGACTCGTCGATAGACTCCGCTCATTCATTCCCGGAAGTGGAAAAAACAAAGCCCGCGCCTTTGAGCGCAGGGAAATTCCCCGCGACCAGCACAATGTCTCCCGATCCGCCATCAGCGAACCGGCGAAAAAGGTGCTCCATCGTCTGAACAAGGCGGGCTACGATGCCTATCTGGTGGGTGGAGGTGTCCGGGACATCCTTCTGGGCGGGAAACCCAAGGACTTTGACATAGCAACCAATGCGACCCCGGAAGAAGTGCACGAACTGTTCCGGAATTCACGTCTGATTGGTCGCAGGTTCCGCATCGTTCATGTGGTTTTTGGCCGGGAAATTATCGAAGTCACCACCTTCCGCGGCAACGCCACCAATACCGACGACGATGCCCCCGATGATGACCGCAAGACCAGCGAGCATGGCCTGCTGTTACGGGACAATGTCTACGGCACCCAGGAAGAAGATGCCCTGCGCAGGGATTTCACCATCAATGCCCTGTACTACTGCATCCGCGACTTTACCGTTATCGATTTTGCCGGCGGCATTGAAGATCTGCGCAACCGTCAGCTCCGGCTGATCGGCGACCCGGAAACCCGCTATCGGGAAGACCCGGTGCGCATGCTCCGGGCCATTCGCTTTGCCGCCAAGCTCGGCTTCGACATTGAAGCGGAAACCGAGGCCCCCATCCGGACTCTGGCCCCGCTGCTGACCCACATTCCGCCAGCCCGGCTGTTTGATGAAGTTCTGAAACTGTTTTCCGCCGGTTACGGCGAAGCCACCTACGACCTTCTGACTCAATACAATCTGCTGGCCCCCCTGTTCCCGGAAACCGCCAAAGCCATTGCCAACGGTGAATCCGATGAACTGATCCGCCAGGCCCTGCAAAACACCGACGCCAGGATTGCCCAGGGTAAGTCTGTGACGCCCTATTTTCTGTTTGCGGCCATGCTCTGGCCGGCACTTCAGGCCGAGTGGACCCGCCGCCAGAACAATGGCGAACCGGTACAGCCGGCACTGCACGGAGCCATTGCCAAGATTATCGGTCGCCAGGTCCAGGCAACGTCCATACCCAAGCGCTTCTCCGGCCCCATGAAGGAAATCTGGGAACTGCAGATGCGCCTGCCCCGGCGCCAGGGCAAGCGGGCATTCGCTACCATGAGCCACCCCCGTTTCCGCGCAGCCTATGACTTCCTTCTTGTCCGGGAATCCTCCGGAGAACTCGAACCCGGCCTGGGCAAGTGGTGGACGGAATTCCAGAAGCTGGATGAGCGGGGACAGGAGCGCATGCTGAGCGCCCTGACCAGCGATGTGCCCAACAAGCGCAAGCGCCGCCGGAAACCGGTGAAGCGACCTGAGCAGCCATGAGCATTGACGCTTTTATCGGCCTGGGCAGCAACCTTGAGAACCCGCTCGGGCAACTGGCCCGCGCGGTGGTAGAACTGGCGGCCCTGCCCCAGACCCATCTGGTGGCCCAGTCCCCCTTCTATGCCAGCCGTCCGGTAGGCCCCCAGGACCAGCCGGATTTTGTAAATGGCGCGGTATGGCTGCGGACCGATCTGTCTCCCCACAACCTGCTGGATCACCTGCAGGCCATCGAGCAGGTCCACGGGCGGGAGCGACTGCAGCACTGGGGGCCACGGACCCTGGACCTGGATCTGCTGATCTATGGTCAGCAGGAGCTCTGTGACGAACGCCTGACCCTGCCCCACAGGGAACTCCCCAACCGGGACTTTGTACTGCAGCCGCTGCTGGACCTGGCCCCGGATCTGCAACTTCCCGATGGGACTCCAGTACATCAGCTGCGACAGACATGTCCCGACAACCGGCTGCGCAAACTGGTGCCAGCGACCCACAATGACACCGGCGCCTCGGCGGAACCTGCGCCGGGCCAGTGCCACACTTCATGATACTATTGCCTAAGGCATACCCCGGGATTACCCTTAGCACCTGATCGCCGGAAGACACCGGCCACGCCTGGCAAATTCACCCAGAAGGCAAGGATTTTATGGCTGTTACCATTAATACCCTGCGGGAATACAAGCAAAAGGGCGAAGCCTTTGCCGCCCTCACCTCCTACGACGCTACCTTCGCACAGGTAGTCAGCGAAGCCGGAGTGGATGTCATTCTGATCGGGGACTCCCTCGGCATGGTCCTGCAGGGTCACGACAGCACCCTGCCCGTCACCCTCGACCAGATTGTCTATCACACAGAATGTGTGGCCAAAGGCAATCGGGGCTCCCTGATCATGGCGGATATGCCGTTCATGACTTATGGCACCGTTGAGGCGGCTCTGGAAAACGCTGCCGAACTGATGCGCGCAGGCGCCCACATGGTCAAGCTGGAAGGCACTGACTGGATGATCGATACCATCCGGGCACTGAGCGAGCGCGGCATACCTGTGTGCGCCCATCTCGGTCTGACCCCCCAGTTCGTCAACAAGTTTGGCGGCTACAAGGTACAGGGCCGGGATGAGAAAGCCGCCGAACTGATGATTGAGCATGCCACTGAACTGGAAGCTGCCGGCGCCGATGTCATTCTTCTGGAATGCGTACCGGCACCGCTGGCTGCCCGTATCACCCAGGCTGTCAGGGCGCCCGTTATCGGCATAGGTGCAGGCGCAGATACCGATGGCCAGGTACTGGTCCTGCACGACATGCTGGGCGTTACTACCGGGCACAAACCCAAATTTGTAAAAAATTTCCTGGCCGGAGCCGATTCCGTTCAGGATGCCGTATCGGCTTATGTTGCTGCGGTTCGCAATCGCACTTTTCCCGCCGAGGAGCATACGTTCAAGGCATGAGAACCGTACATACACTCAAAGAACTCCGCACCATCCTCCGTGGCTACCGCAAGCAGGATAAAACCATTGCCCTGGTTCCGACCATGGGCAACCTGCACGAAGGCCATATTTCCCTGGTGCGCAAAGCGGCTGAATCCGCGGATATTGTGGTTACCAGCATTTTTGTCAATCCGTTGCAGTTCGGCGCCGGCGAAGATCTGGAAACCTACCCACGCACCCTGACCGACGACCAGAACAAGCTGAGTTCTGCGGGCAATACCCTGGTGTTTGCACCACCGGTGGAAGAGGTCTACCCGGACGGGCTTGCGGGACATACCCAGGTGCAGGTACCGGACATCACGGAAGGCCATTGCGGAGCCAGCCGCCCGGGACACTTTAGCGGTGTGGCGACTGTGGTCACCATGCTGTTCAACATGGTGCAGCCGGACGTGGCCGTGTTCGGCGAAAAGGACTTCCAGCAGCTGGCCGTTATCCGCAAACTGGTCCGGGATCTGAGAATTCCTGTTGATATCATCGGTGGCCCAACCGTCCGGGAAGACGATGGTCTGGCCAAAAGCTCCCGTAACGGTTACCTGACCCCT
>JBFHSI010000157.1:0-7602 GCA_041591245.1 Marinobacter sp. | reverse complement strand
GATTCCTGGTTTCTGACCATGGTGTTGAGCACCACAATCATCTTCCTCATGCAGGCGATGAAAACAAAAAAGCCCGGAGTTAACGCTCCGGGCTTTTTTATGGGGTGGGCAGTGTGAGCCGGAATCAGTTTGGTGTCTGCAGGGCTACCTGGGGCAGTTTCCCTGCCATGAGAACCCGGTAGAAAAGCCCGCCGAAGGCAGCGCCTATCAGCCATCCATAGCCGTCGAGGCTGCTGAGTGCCGGTACCAGAACCGTGGAAAGGGAGAACAGGGCGGCCAGGCCAAAGGCCATCAGTGCCCGGGTATTCCATCCATTTGAGTAGTGATAGGCCCCGTCCGGTCTGGAGGAGAACAGCTGCTCCATATTCAACTCCTGGCGCTTGATCAGGTAGTAGTCAACCACCAGGATGCCATAGAAGGGGGCGAGTATGGCGCCGAGGGCATTCACAAAACCGGGCACGCCGATCTGGCTGATAACCGATACCCACAAGGCGCCGACGAAGAAGGCGATGGTGGCGGTGATGAGTCCGCCGATGCGGAAGCTGACCTTGCTGGGGAACAGATTGGCCAGGTCATAGGCGGGCGGAATGAAGTTGGCCACCAGATTGATTCCCACTGTTGCTGCGAAGAAGGTCAGTGCTGCGATGATGGTCAGGGCGACCGAATCCACGCGCTCGACAATTTCCGTGGGGTTGGTCAGGGGTTCTCCGAACAGGACAATGGTGCCTGCGGTGATAATCAGCGCTATGAACGAAAAGAAGGCAACGTTCAGGGGCAGGCCCAGCAGGTTCCCCAGTTTCATCTCCCTTTCGCTGCGCACAAACCGGCTGAAATCGCCAAAGTTAATTACTACCGCTGCGAAGTAGGCCACCATGGTGCCCACAATTGCCAGGAAGGCTCCGACCGGATTTTCCGAGCCGTTGCCGCTGCTGCTGAAGATAGAGCTGACCGCCGGAAGCAGCTGGTCACCAGCTTTGCTCCAGACCACGATCATCAGCACCACCATCACCAGGTAAACCAGGGGGCCTGCCCAGTTCAGGAAGCGCTGGATGTACTGGAGGCCGCTGCAGAAAATGGCGATCTGGAACACCCATACGATCACAAAGGACAGCCAGGCAACACCGGACAGGCCCAGGAATGTAGTGCCATCCCCCGCGCCGTAGAAGGCGGTTATCAGCAGAGTGACGGCAGTGGAGGCAAAGTAGGTCTGCACCCCGTACCAGAAAATACCAACAATCCCCCGCAGCATGGCCGGGAAGTTGGCGCCACGGACTCCCATGCTGGCCCGGCTGAGCACCGGAAACGGAATCCCGTACTTGACGCTGGGGCGGCCGGACAGGTTCACCAGAAACATCACGATGAAGCCCGCCAGGATAATAGCGGCCATCACGGCCCAGCCGTTCAGCCCGTAGGTCAGGAACAGTGAGGCTGCGAGGGTGTACCCGAACAGGCTCTGGATGTCATTTGACCAAACGTTGAAGATTTCAAACCATCCCCAGGTTCGTTTGTTGTGTGGAATCGGCGCCAGGTCCTCATTGTAGAGGCTGGGGTCGATCTGGCGGATTTTCAGTTCGCTGTCATTCATTGGTGTCACCGCTGTAGTTATGGCTGGGTCAGTTGCAGAAGCGCTGGCAGGCAGGCAGGTATTTCATCAGCAGGTAGTAGCTCAGCCCGGCTGGAATCAGGCTGGCGTACCAGGACACCGAAGAAAAACTCAGGGCAACAATAACGCCCAGGACTGTGGCAACCAGGGCCGCGTAGTTAACACCCTGGTAAGGCCCCTGGGGATCGTACAGGTGGTCCAGGTTCAGCTCCCGGCCACGGATCAGGTAGTAGTCAACCACCAGTATGGCGAAGATGGGGCCAAGAAAAGCCGAGTAGGTTTGCACAAAAATCTGCAGGCCCGCTGCGGAGCCATCTTTCACCAGTTCCCAGGGGAAGGTGGCGAAGGCCAGCAGGCCCACGATGATGGTTGATTTGCGGAAGCTCAGCTTGAATACATCCATCAGCACGTAGGTTGGCGGCACCACGTTGTTAAGCACGTTGGTGGTTACCTGGGCGAAGGCTATGAACAGCAGCGTGGTCATCAGCAGCAGTTTGTTATCGACCGCGTTGGCGAACACCTGGATCGGGTCGGCAACACCTGTGGCTTCCGAAACCATGTAGCCAATAAGCCCCATGAACACTGTGCAGGGCAGAATGGACATGGAATAGAGGGTGGTCATCAGCCCGGGCCCTGTGCCCTGCTTGTGCTCGCGGGAATAGTCGCTGACGTTCAGGATCATGGTGCTGTAAATGCCCAGGAACAGCATGGTTGCGCCCCAGAAAGGCAGCCCCCAGGAGCCTTCCATGGTCAGCAGGTTGGCGGACAGGGTATCGCCGTAGCGTTGTACTGTGCTGTAGAACATGTACACCAGGGACGCGAGAATAAAGGCGCTGCCTACGTTCTCCAGCCACTTGATGCCCTGGAAGCCCATCACTGAAAGGGCAATCTGCAGGAACTGGAAGGCAATGAAGTAGAACACCAGGTTGTCAAAGCCGAACAGGGTAGTGGACACCATGTTCAGGGCACCGGCTCCAATCCAGCTCTGAAAGCCATACCAGACAATGGCGGGAACCGCCCGGACCAGACCTGGCAGACGGGTTCCGGCGAAGCCGAAGGCGCTGCGGGCCTGAACCATGAAGGGGATGCCGTACTTGTAGCCGGCGGCGCCATTGAGAGCCAGGGCGGCCCCGATAATGAAACAGCCGATGGCAATGGCGATGGTCGCCTGCAGAAGATTCAGGGTGCCAACCACGCTGGAACCCATGGTGAAGGTGCCAATGGAAACGCAGCCGCCGAACCAGGCCAGCAGGTAGGAGGTTTTCCCCATGATGCGGGTAGTCTGGGGGGCCAGGGATTCTTCCCCGGGGGCTTTACCGGCCACATCCGGCACTTCCTGGCTGGAAGTGTAAAGCTGGGTCTGTGCTTGAGGGGTGCTCATGTTCGTCCTCGTTGTGCATGCAGTTTTTTTGTCCTCCCTGAATGCCAGGGAGGGTGTGAGTGCCCCGTTGGGGCTTATAGTTGGTACTGCATCAGATCTCTTGTTGGCTGTTTCTTGTTCTATTGATTATTCAGGTTAGAGAAACTCTCAAAACGACCGACAAATTGTTTCGGACGGGGGAATGCCAGGTCGCCGTGTTTGCTGGTGCCAAGGTTCAGGCCGACCAGTGCCTCCGCCATTTTTACCGCCGCAGTCACGCCTTCAACGACAGGCAGGCCCACCGCCTCGGTCAGGTAATCCGTAAGATTGGCCATGCCACCACAGCCCAGCACAATGGCGCCAATATTGTCTTCCTCTTTTGCCCGGAGGCATTCTTCCACCAGGCGTTGCTGGGCCAGTTCCGCATTGTCTTCAAGATCCAGTACAGGAATTTCTGCGGCCCGCACCTTGCGGCAGTGATGGCTGAATCCGTAGCTCTCCAGCAGGTGCTCGGCAATGATGCCTGTGCGCCCAAGGGTAGTGACAATGGAAAAACGGGTGCTGATCATGGTGGCCACATGGAATGCCGCTTCGGCAATGCCTATGACCGGAGCCCGGGTCAACTCCCTGGCTGCCAGCAGTCCCGGGTCGCCAAAACAGGCGATGACATAGGCATCGACGGGAGTATCTCCCCGTTCACCCGCCAGTACTTCCTCGACGACACCCACTGCGCTGATGGCTTCATCAAAATGGCTTTCGATGGAAACCGGGCCGTTCGCCGGTTGGGTGGCGGTAATACGTGTGCCCGGAGATGCCACCTTTTCTGCCGCCGCACCGATGGTCCGGGTCATGGCGCTGGTGGTGTTCGGGTTGATAATTCGGATGTGCATGGTATTTCTGGCCATATCTAGTTGTGGACAAAGCAATACGTGATTGTACACAATGTAGAACGTAGAGCTGGCGGGCTGCAAGTTTTTGTTACACAAAAAATGGCAAAAAACCGCCTTTTCCATCTCCAGATACCGGGTTTTTCGCCAGATATCGCGGTGTAGGGCTGGTTGCGCTTGCTGTTTTGTCACGAAAAAATATTTTCTTGTATACAATTATTTGGGTAGTTTGGTTCAGGTTTCCCGCATAACCCAACCCATGGATTCTATTGAGGACGCGTTTCTATGAGTATCACCTCGGAATACCCCCGTGACCTGATCGGCTACGGCCGTGCATTGCCGGAAGTTCACTGGCCGGGCCAGGCGCGAGTGGCCGTTCAGTTTGTGCTCAACTATGAGGAGGGTGGAGAGAACTGTGTACTGCACGGGGACAGCCACTCCGAGCGTTTTCTTTCCGAGATCGTCGGTGCCGAAGCCTATCCTGACCGGCATATGAGCATGGAGTCCATCTATGAATACGGTTCCCGGGTCGGGGTCTGGCGGATACTGAAAGAATTTGAGCGTCGGGGACTACCGCTGACAGTCTTCGGGGTGGCCATGGCGCTACAGCGGAATCCGGAAGTGGCGCGGGCCTTCCGGGAACTGGGCCATGAAGTAGCCTGCCATGGCTGGCGCTGGCTGCACTATCAGAATGTTCCCGAGGACATTGAGCGTGAACATATGCAGCGTGCCATCGGGATTTTTCAGGAGCTTTATGGCGAGAAGCCATTGGGCTGGTACACCGGCCGTGACAGCCCGAACACGCGGCGGTTGCTGCTGGATGAGGGCGGTTTCCTCTATGACAGCGACTACTACGGCGATGACCTGCCGTTCTGGGTGAGCCAGGAAGATTCTGCGGGCAAGGCCCATAAGCACCTGGTTGTGCCCTACACCCTGGATAGCAATGACATGAGGTTTGCTACCCCGCAAGGCTTCAACACCGGGGATCATTTCTTCGCGTATCTGCGGGATGCCTTCGATGTATTGTATGAAGAAGGCAAAGACACCCCGAAGATGCTTTCTGTCGGGCTGCACTGCAGGCTGATCGGGCGTCCGGGCCGGTTCAGAGGGCTGCAGCGTTTTCTTGATCATATTGAATCCCACGACCGGGTCTGGGTGACCCGGCGTGTGGATATTGCCCGGCACTGGGCTGAACACCATCCTTCTGATTCTGGAGCACTCTGATGAGCAACAGTCGCAATAACTCTCCCTACTACGCGCCAACCGGTGGGCATCCGCCACAGACGCAACTGACTACCGACCGGGCAGTATTCACTGAAGCCTATGCGGTGATTCCCAAAGGGGTAATGGGGGATATAGTCGTCAGTGCTCTGCCATTCTGGGACAAGACCCGGCTGTGGGTTCTGTCGCGCCCCCTGTCCGGTTTTTCAGAGACCTTCTCCCAGTACATCATGGAAGTGGCGCCTGGTGGCGGAAGTGACCGCCCGGAACAGGATCCGGAAGCCGAAGGCGTATTGTTTGTGGTGGATGGCGAACTGAGCCTGACTCTGGCCGGGGAAAAGCACCGGATGGTTCCGGGAGGCTATGCCTTTATTCCGCCGGGCAGCGACTGGCAGGTACATAATGAGTCTGACTCGGAGGTGCGTTTCCACTGGATTCGCAAGGCCTATGAAGCCGTTGATGGTATTGACCTGCCTGAGGCATTTGTGACCAATGAAGCAGATGTCGAACCCACTGAAATGCCGGGTACCAACGGCTGCTGGGCAACTACCCGATTTGTGGACTATCGGGATATGCGTCATGACATGAACGTCAATATCGTAACCTTCCAGCCCGGCGGCGTAATTCCGTTTGCGGAAACCCATGTAATGGAGCATGGACTCTATGTTCTGGAAGGCAAGGCGGTGTATCTGCTCAACAGGGACTGGGTAGAGGTGGAAGCTGGCGACTACATGTGGCTCCGGGCTTTCTGCCCTCAGGCCTGTTATGCCGGTGGTCCGGGACCTTTCCGCTATCTGCTGTACAAGGATGTTAACCGCCATATGAAGCTGAACAGCTTTGGTCGCCGCTGAGCCTGCTGGAGGAATGGGATAATGCTGACATTGACCGCCCGGCCCCTGACACCTGAGGCCTTCGCACCCTTTGGTGAGGTGATCGACCGCCGGAGTTCTGCCAATAACTTTCCGATCAACGGTGGCCGGACCCGGCGTCACCATGACCTGGCAAGTGTTGAGATTCTGGGTGAGGGGGGGCGGCCCATGATCAGCATTTTTGTCAGTCAGCCGGTTCAGGTGCCTTTGCAGGTGGACTGTCTGGAGCGCCACCCTCTGGGCAGTCAGGCCTTTATTCCCATGCACGGGGAACGCTTTCTGATTGTGGTGGCGCCGCCCGGGGATGAGATTGATCCGCAAAGCATACAGGCCTTCGTCACCGATGGTCATCAGGGAATCAACTATCGTGCAGGCACCTGGCATGCGGTGCATTCGGTTCTGGAGTGCGAGGGCGAGTTTCTGGTGGTGGACCGTGGCGGGCCGGGGCACAACTGCGATGAGCACCCGGTACAGGTGCTCATCGACCTTGACTGACTAGGATTCCAGTCCCAGTTCCTCGATGGATATTTCCCGCATCTTGAATTTCTGGATCTTCCCGGTAACGGTCATGGGGAAGGCATCCACAAACTTGTAGTTGCGGGGAATCTTGAAGTGGGCAATCTTGCCCTTGCAGAATTCCTGCAGGTCTTCGGCGGTAACTTCTTCCGCATCCGGGCGCAGTTTCACCCAGGCGATGAGTTCTTCGCCGTATTTCGGGTCGGGAATACCGGTTACCTGGACTTCCTCAATGGCCGGGTGGGTGTACAGGAATTCCTCGATTTCTTTCGGGTAGATGTTCTCTCCGCCGCGGATCACCATGTCCTTGATACGTCCGACGATCTGGATGTAACCCTCCTCATCCATGGTGGCCAGGTCACCTGTGTGCATCCAGCCGGCGTCATCTATGGCTTCCCGGGTTTTCTCCTCGTTATTCCAGTACTTCAGCATGACGCTGTAGCCCCGGGTACAGAGTTCCCCGATCTCGCCCCGGGGCATTATGTTGCCTGTGGCCGGGTCGATGATTTTGGATTCCAGATGGGGCTGGGTGCGGCCCACGGTGGTGACCTGTTTCTCGAAGGGATCGGCGGAGCTGGTCTGGGTGGAGACCGGGCTGGTTTCGGTCATGCCGTAGGCAATCTGCACTTCTTTCATGTGCATCTGGCCGTTGACCTTTTTCATTACCTCGGCGGGACAGATAGAGCCGGCCATGACCCCGGTGCGCAGGCTGGACAGGTCGTAGCTGTCGAACTCCGGGTCTGACAGTTCGGCGATAAACATGGTGGGTACGCCGTAGAGGGCTGTAGCCTTCTCCTGGTGCACCGCCTGCAGCACGCTTTTCGGATCAAACCCTTCCGCCGGGTAGATGATGGTGGAACCGTGGGTTATACAGCCCAGGTTGCCCATAACCATACCGAAGCAGTGGTACAGGGGAACCGGAATCACCAGCCGGTCTTTTTCCGTCAGCTTCTGGCTTTCCGCCACAAAGTAGCCGTTGTTGAGGATATTGTGGTGGGTGAGGGTGGCGCCCTTGGGATTGCCGGTGGTACCGGAGGTAAACTGGATGTTGATGGGATCATCAAACTGCAGCTGGCTCTGGCACTCCTTCAGCTGTTCCTGGCTGATGTCGTCACCGAAGCTGGTGAACTCGTCCCAGCTCCACAT
>JBFHSI010000156.1:0-7788 GCA_041591245.1 Marinobacter sp. | reverse complement strand
GGCTTCCCATGTGCGCCTGTCTGCCGGCCGGGAAAATATGAACGAGCAGATGCAGGCCCTGTGTTTCATGGCCGGAGCCAACTCCATTTTCTATGGCGAGAAACTGCTGACCACCGCCAATCCGGAAGCCGATGCAGACATGGAACTGTTCCGCCGGCTGGGTATACGTCCCGAGCAGCGGGAGCAGTGCGCCACCGAGGAGCAGGAACAGGAGGTTCTGGCCGAAGCGGTGGAATACGAGGCCACCCGGCATATGTTCTATGACGCGACCCGGGAGTCGGCGGCGTCCTGAGCGACCGCTGCTGCCCCTCCGTACCAGTAACTTCCAGGTGCCGCCTTGCGTGATTTTGCGGAAGAAATCGAACACAGAAAGCAGGCCGGGCTGTACCGGTCCCGGCGCCTGGTCTCCGGCCCCCAGCAGCCACAGCTGAACGCCGATGGCCGTTCGCTGCTGTCCTTTTGCAGCAATGACTATCTGGGGCTGGCCAGTCATCCCGATACCGCTGCGGCGCTGCAGTCGGCTTTGCCGGATACCGGTCTGGGGGGCGCGGCCTCCCATCTGGTGTGCGGACACCATCAGGCCCATCACCAGCTGGAGATGCGCCTGGCGGAGTTTACCGGGCGCAGTGGGGCACTGTTTTTCTCTACTGGCTATATGGCCAATACCGGGGTTATTCCGGCCCTGGCGGGGCGAGGGGATACCATTTTCTCCGACCGTCTGAACCATGCCTCCATTGTGGATGGCTGCGTCCTCAGCCGGGCCCGGGTCCGGCGTTATCCCCATGGTGATGTGGCGGCCCTTGAAGGCATGCTGGCGGGCACCTCCGGACACAAGCTGGTGGTGACCGACGGTGTGTTCAGCATGGATGGGGATGTGGCACCGCTCCGGGAGCTGGCCCGCATCTGCAGGCACCAGGGTGCCCTGCTGGTGGTGGATGACGCCCACGGTTTCGGAGTGCTGGGCCCCCAGGGGCGGGGCAGTCTTGCGGATCTGGGGCTGTCCGAAGAGGATGTGCCGGTGCTGATCGGCACCCTGGGCAAGGCAGCGGGAACCAGTGGCGCCTTTGCCGCAGGCCCGGAACTGCTGATGGACTATCTGGTCCAGAAAGCCCGTACCTATATCTACACCACGGCCATGCCGCCGGCCCTTGCTGTTGCTACCTGCCGTGCCATTGATCTGATTGAGGCAGGGGATAACCGGCGCCGGCATCTGCAGCAACTGATAGGAACCTTCCGCAAAGAAGTGCAGGCCATGGGCTATGAGCTGATGCCTTCGGACACCCCCATTCAGCCGATCATGGTGGGGGAGAACCAGGATGCCCTTGCCCTCAGTCAGGCCCTGGAGCAGCAGGGCGTACTGGTGACCGCCATCCGCCCGCCTACCGTCCCCGACGGTCAGGCACGGTTGCGGGTGACCTTCAGTGCGGCCCATACCCTGGATCACCTGGATTGCCTGCTGAAGGCACTGGCGGCCTGCCGTCATCTGCTACCGGATCAGGCGGAGCGGGCCTGATGGTGCCGGCCTGTAACCGTCTGCTGGTGGTCGGTGGCTGGGGTGTCCGGGCCGACATGCTGGCCTCCCTATACCATCACTGGCAGGGGGAAGTGGTCACCGTGTCTCTGGATGACGAACTGATGGGGTGTTGTGACTCGGTACAGGATGCTGCGGCAGAGCTGTTGCGGCGTTATCCGGAGCCTGCACACTGGATGGGCTGGTCCCTGGGTGCTCAGGTGGTTATGGCGGCGGCCGATGCAGGCAGCGATGCCGTTGTATCGGTGATTACCCTGGCCGGGTTTCCCAGATTTATCGCCGGGGATAACTGGCCCACCGGTATGCCCGCGGGCCAGTTCCGGGCTTTTGCCCAGGGAATTGCCCGGGCTCCGGAACGTTACTGGCTGCACTTTCAGTTGCTGATGATTAACGGATCCGGGAACGAGGCCGGTGACCGGACAGCCCTCAAACCCTGGCTTGAACAGGGCTGCAGCTTTTCTTCCGGAACCCTGGAAAAGGGGCTGCAATGGCTCGGAACCAATGACCAGCGGGATTTGTGGGCCGGTCTGGACGTGCCTGCGTTGCACCTGCTGGGAGCTCGGGATCTGGTAGTGCCTTGCTGGAAGGCCTGTTTTCCCTGTTCCGCGACTTCTGTGGTCACGGTGATTCCGGGGATGGGGCACTGGCCCGGACCTCCTGCTGTGGCTGCCTGTGTTCCCGAAATTGACCATTTTGTTTCAACCTGTGGAGCCCGCTGACATGGCCGTAATCGAAAGCCGGCCGGTGCCGGCGCAGCCCGTTGCTTTCAAGGACGACATAGCCCGGGATTTCGGCGTTGCCAGTGCAACCTATGAGCAGGCCTCCCGGCTTCAGCGTCTTACCGGTAACGCCATGCTGCAGACACTGGTTGCCGGGCCAGCCCTGAGCAGCCAGCACCGGATTCTCGATCTGGGCTGCGGCACCGGCTGGTTTACCCGACGACTGAAAGAGTTCTGGCCGGACTGCCAGCTCGCCGGGGTGGACCTGTCCCCGGGCATGATCCGGCAGGCCCGCCAGCAGACCGCTGCGGATGTACACTGGCTACAGGCGGATGCGGAATCCCTGCCATTGCCGGATCAGAGTTTTGACATTATTTTCAGCAACCTGATGATTCAGTGGTGTGACCATCCCGAACAGGTGCTGCGGGAGTGTCGCCGCCTGCTCCGGCCCGGGGGCCGGCTGGTGGTATCTACCCTGTTGGAGGGAACCCTGCGGGAACTGAAGCAGGCCTGGCAAATGGCCGATCCCGGGATCGAGCATGTGAACCGGTTCACCTCGGGGGGGCACATTCGTCAGTTGGTGGATGCGGCACTGCCGGGGGCGGAGCTGGAAACCCGGACCATTGAGCTGCCCTACCGGTCGCCGCTGGAACTGGCCCGGGAGCTGAAACACCTGGGCGCCGTTTACAAGGGCGCTGCCCGACGCAAGACAGTGACCGCGCCGGGGCGGGTGAGTGCCATGTGCCGGCATTACCCGGCCGCCCCGGATGGCACGGTAACGGCCAGTTATGAGGCAGCCTGGGTATTCTGGCAGTCGTCCCCGCTGAACACAGCAACCCTATAAATCAGAGAGTAATCAGGCATGGCCAGACACTCAGTTTTTATAACCGGTACCGATACCGGTGTGGGCAAAACCATGGTATCCGCAGCCATTCTTGCGGCGGCAAAGTCAGCAGGCAAGCGTACTCTGGCCATGAAACCGGTGGCCTCCGGTTGTGAGCTTACTGCAGACGGGCTCCGCAATGAGGATGCCCTGATACTGCAGCAGGCAGCCACCGAGTCTTTGCCCTACGATCAGGTCAATCCGGTTGCCCTGGAACCTGCCATTGCGCCCCATGTGGCGGCAGCCCAGGCTGGACGCACCATAACCGCGTCCCGCCTTGTGGGTTTCTGCCGGGGCATGCAGATCCGCTCTGCAGATCTGCTGCTGGTGGAGGGGGCCGGTGGCTGGCGGGTGCCCCTGAACGACCGGGAAACCTTTTCTGCCGTGCCCCGGGAGCTGGGCATGCCGGTGGTGCTGGTGGTGCCGCTGAAACTGGGCTGCATCAATCATGCTCTGCTGACCGCCGAAGCTGTCAGGGCCGATGGGCTGGCACTGGCGGGCTGGGTGGCCAACCGGCCGGAACCGGAAACCATGAACTGCGAGCAGGAGACCCTGGATTATCTGCTGGGCCATATGGGCGCCCCCTGTCTGGGAGTATTGCCCTGGCAGCAGGAAGGGGGGGCTGCAGCCCTGGCCGGTCATCTGAAAATTGATGTGCTGTTTGAAAAATAACCAGAAGTGTGGCTAACTGGTGCCCATAACCAGTCACGGAAGTTCCGCCATGATGATCAACAATATGCTTGCTACAGGTATTCAGGGTGTGCAGGACGGTCTGGCGGGTATGGATAACGCGGCCCGGAAGATCGCCCGGGGTGGTACTGACGGCCCTCAGGGCAGTGCCGGTGCCACCGGAGCACTGATGGAGCCCATGGTGGATCTCAAACTGTATCAGCGCAGCGTGGAAGCTTCCGCCCAGGTGGTAAAGGCGGCCGACGAAACCCTTGGCTCCCTGCTGGATGTGATGGCTTGAGCCTGCTGTGTTGAACGCCCTCGCGCTTTCTCCCCCTGTTTTCTATTCTCCGGCTACTGTTACCTCCGGGGCTGCAGCGTCAGTTCCTGTATCGGGCCCTGGATCTGAGGTTTCCGGCTCAGGTACAAGTGCACGAAGTGACACAGAAACAACAGGGAACACTCGCAAAGCACCGCCTGCATCTGCTGCTGACCAGGGACTGACCCCGGAAGAGCTGGAGCAACTGACGGAACTCAAGGCCCGGGATCAGGAAGTCCGCGCCCACGAAGCAGCCCATCAGGCAGCCGGCGGCCAGCATGCCGGAGCCATGACGCTCACCTACGAGCGGGGGCCGGACGGGGTCAACTATGCGGTAGCCGGGGAGGTTTCCGTTGATGTCTCTCCGGTGACCGGTGATCCTGCCGCCACCATTGATAAAATGCGGGTGATCCGGGCTGCTGCCCTGGCTCCTGCAGACCCTTCCGCTCAGGATCGGGCGGTTGCGGCCCAGGCCATGAAGACCCTGCTGGAGGCGCAATCCGAACTGGTGCTGGGGGACGACGTGAATGATCCGGCCAGCACCGAAGCCGGCCAGCAGTCCCCGGAATTCCGGCCCGACAGCAATCAGCGCAGGGCCGATGACACTTACCGCTCGGTGTCACAAATGAGCGGCACCGATACAGACCTCATGGGCATCAGCGCTTTCTCCGTTTCTGCTTGATCTTTGGGGCTTTCCTGGCCCTTTTCTGACTGTTTCCGAGCATTTTCTGGTGATTTTCCCCGGCCTTTTCGGGCTGTCTGTGCCAGCACCCGGTGACAGATCGCAACACAAATTTCGGCTCCGGCTATTGACAATTCTGTGCCTGTAAACGTATGTTTCAAACAAGTGTTTAATTAACGCTGCAGCGAATCGTCCTGCAGTGTCTGAGCAAACCCAAGGCCAGCAGCTGGCAATCCTGTATCAGCTGAGACCGAAAACCGAGGTGGATTCAATGCCTGAGAACAAAGCGCCCCTGCGTGACATCAAATTCGTAATGAACGAGCTGCTGAACAGCGAGCAGCACTACGCCAAGCTTGAAGGTGGCGAAGACGCAACTCCGGATATGGTGGATGCGATTATCGGTGAAGGCGCCAAGTTCTGTGAGCAGGTGCTGTCTCCCCTGAACCAGGTAGGTGACCGGGAAGGTTGTACCTGGAGCGAAGAGGGTGTGAAAACCCCGAGCGGTTTCAAGGAAGCCTACAAGCAGTATGTGGAAGGTGGCTGGCCGTCAATGACTGCTGACCCCACATACGGTGGTCAGGGCCTGCCGCACTCCCTGGGCCTGGTGATGAGCGAAATGGTGGGAACCGCCAACTGGTCCTGGGGCATGTACCCCGGCCTGAGTCACGGCGCCACCAACACCATTGAAGCCCATGGTACCGAAGAACAGAAACAGGTTTATCTGACCAAACTGATCAGCGGTGACTGGACTGGCACCATGTGTCTGACCGAGCCGCACTGTGGTTCCGATCTGGGTATCCTGCGCACCAAGGCAGAGCCTAACGCTGACGGTACCTACAGCATTACCGGGACCAAGATCTTTATCTCTGCCGGTGATCACGACATGGCAGAGAACATTGTTCATATCGTGCTGGCCCGTCTGCCGGGTGCGCCGGAAGGTACCAAGGGAATCTCCCTGTTTATCGTACCCAAGCGTCTGCCCAATGAAGACGGTTCCGCCGGTGAGCCTAACGCAGTTTCCTGCGGCTCCATCGAGCACAAGATGGGTATCCACGGTAACGCCACCTGCGTCATGAACTTCGATGGCGCCAAAGGCTGGCTGATCGGGCCGGAAAACCGGGGCCTGAACTGCATGTTCACCTTCATGAACACGGCCCGTATCGGTACCGCTATCCAGGGTCTGGGGGCGGCAGAACTGGGCCTTCAGGGTTCCCTGGCCTATGCCAAGGACCGTCTGGCCATGCGCTCACTGACTGGTCCGAAGAATCCGGACGGCCCGGCTGACCCGATTATCGTGCATCCCGATGTGCGTCGTATGCTGCTGACCCAGAAAGCCGTGGCCGAAGGTGCCCGTGCTCTGATCTATCTGACTGCCCAGCAGGCGGATATTGTGCACAGCGGCAAAACCGAAGAAGACCGCAAGGCAGCCGATGAGGCTCTGAGCTTCCTGACTCCGATTGCCAAGGCTTTCCTGACCGAAATTGGTTACGAGGCGGCCAACCTGGGTATGCAGGTATTTGGTGGTCACGGCTTTATCTCCGAGTGGGGCATGGAACAGAACGTCCGTGATGCTCGCATCGGCATGATTTACGAAGGTACCACCGGTATCCAGGCGCTGGATCTGCTGGGCCGGAAAGTTCTGATGACCCAGGGCGAGTCCCTGAAAGGCTTCACCAAGCAGGTACACACTTTCTGCAAGGAAAATGCCGAAAATGAGCAGATGAAAGAGTTCGTTGAACCCCTGGCCGCTCTCAACAAGGAGTGGGGCGAGCTGACCATGAAGATCGGTATGGCTGCCATGCAGAACCGTGAAGAAGTGGGTGCGGCCTCCGTGGACTACCTGATGTACTCCGGCTACGCTGTCTTTGCCTATCTGTGGGCCCGTATGGCCAAGATTGCTCAGGACAAGCTGGCGGAAGGTACATCCGAAGAGCTGTTCTATACCGCCAAGGTGCAGACTGCGCGCTTCTACTTCAAGCGTATGCTGCCCCGCACCAAGGCCCATGCTGTCAGCATGATGGCTGGCGCGGACACCCTGATGGAGATGCCGGAAGAAGCCTTTATCATCTAAGGCTGCGGCATCAAGGGACAGACTTGACGCAAAAGGAAAAGCCCGTGCTCTCAGGACGCGGGCTTTTCTCATGAGTCGGCCCCGGCTTTTGGGGTAGAATGAGCGCCCATAATAATAATCCTCAACGGACACATAGCCCGCGCAGGTGCGTCGGGGCCGGAACATTGGCCGGTTTACCGCCTGCTCAGAGTGACAGAATTTCTTTGGAGAGTTTTCGATGGCTGATTATCAAGCACCTTTACGTGAAATGCGCTTCGTCCTGAACGAAGTATTTGATGCACCTTCCCTGTGGGCGTCTCTGCCCAAGGTAGCGGAGAATGTGGATCCGGAAACCGCGGATGCGATTCTGGAAGAAGCAGGCAAGATCTGCAGCGGTGTACTTGCCCCTCTGAACCGTGAAGGTGACGAGGAAGGCAGTCACTGGAATGAAGGTGAGGTGACAGCACCGAAAGGCTTCAAGGAAGCCTATCAGACTATCGTTGAGGGTGGCTGGAATGGACTGGGCGGAAACCCCGAGTTTGGTGGTATGGGTATGCCCAAAACCCGGGTGGCCCAGTTTGCGGAAATGATTCAGGGCGCCAACATGGCATTCGGTCTGGCTCCCATGCTGACCGCCGGTGCCTGTCTGGCCCTGAACGCCCACGGCAGTCAGGAGCTGAAGGAAAAATACCTGCCCAATATGTATTCCGGTGTCTGGGCCGGTGCCATGGATCTGACCGAGCCCCATGCCGGTACTGATCTGGGCATTATCCGAACCAAGGCAGAGCCCAATGATGACGGCTCTTTCAGTGTCACAGGTACCAAGATCTTTATCACCTGGGGCGAGCACGACATGGCGGAGAACATCATTCACCTGGTGCTGGCCAAACTGCCGGGCGCACCCAAGGGGCCGAAAGGCATTTCCCTGTTCCTGG
>JBFHSI010000155.1:0-7809 GCA_041591245.1 Marinobacter sp. | reverse complement strand
CCGCCTTCTGTTTTTCAACGGGCGCCCTGCCCTAACACCAACTCTCCAGTACCCGAGTCATCTGACAGCATGAAAGAGACCGTTTCCGATCTGCTCCAGTCCGCACTGGCGGCCCTCCAGTCTGAAGGCACACTGCCTGCCGACCAGACCTTCACCCCGCAAGTGGGTAACACCAAGGATAAATCTCACGGTGATTACGCCTGCAACATAGCACTGGTTGCCGCCAAGGCTGCCGGCTGTCCGCCCCGAAAACTGGCGGAAGCACTGATCGGAAAACTGCCCGCCAGCCCGGCGGTGGAGAAGGTGGAAATTGCAGGACCCGGTTTTATCAACTTTTTCATGAGCACTGCGAGTGCCTTCGCGGTGGTGGAAACCATCCTGTCCGAAGGCGCGCAATTCGGCCGCAACAACACCGGCCAGGGTGAAAAGGTGCAGGTGGAATTTGTATCCGCCAACCCCACCGGCCCGCTGCACGTGGGCCATGGCCGTGGTGCCGCCGTGGGCGACTGTCTGAGCCGACTGCTGGAAGCCAACGGCTATGATGTGACCCGGGAGTTCTACTACAACGATGCCGGAGCCCAGATCAACAATCTGGCCCTGTCGGTTCAGTCCCGGGTGAAAGGCCTGACACCGGAAGATCCCAACTGGCCGGCAGATGGCTACCGGGGCGATTACATTGTGGATGTGGCCAAAGCCTACATGGCCGGCGAAACCGTCACCGCCGATGACCGGGAAGTGACCGCCAGCGCGGACCCGGAAGACCTGGGGGCCATTCGTGAATTTGCCGTGGCCTATCTGCGCCGGGAACAGGATCTGGACCTGAAAGCCTTTGGCGTTCAGTTCGATGTCTATTTCCTGGAGTCTTCCCTGTACAACGACGGCAAGGTGGAAGCCACCGTCAAGCGGCTGCAGGAGAACGGCTATACCTACGAAAAAGACGGCGCCATGTGGCTGAAAACCACCGAATTCGGTGACGACAAAGACCGGGTAATGCGCAAGCAGGACGGAGGCTACACCTACTTCCTGCCGGATGTGGCCTACCATCTGGACAAGTGGCAGCGGGGCTTCAGCACCGTTATCAACGAACAGGGTGCCGACCACCACTCCACAGTAACCCGTGTGCGGGCCGGACTGCAGGCTCTGAATGCAGGGATTCCCCAGGGCTGGCCTGACTATGTGCTGCACCAGATGGTAATGGTGACCCGCTCCGGCCAGGAGGTCAAAATCTCCAAGCGGGCCGGCAGTTACGTTACCCTGCGGGATCTGATCGATGAAGTGGGCCGGGATGCTACCCGCTTCTTCCTGGCTGCACGTCGGGTGGATTCACAATTGACCTTCGATATCGATCTGGCCCGCTCCCAGACCAATGAAAACCCGGTGTATTACATTCAGTATGCCCATGCCCGGATTTGCAGCGTACTGCGCAAGCTCAGGGAAGAAGGTGTGGAACGCGGCCTGCAGGATTGCCAGGGTGACCTGGCACTGCTGACCCTGGACGAGGAAAAGGAACTGGCCAATCAACTAGCCAGATACCCGGAACTGATCGCCAGCTGCGCCGCACAAAGGGAACCCCACCAGCTCGCCTATTATCTGCGGGAACTGGCCGGGCAATTCCATACCTACTACAACGCCCACAAGGTGCTGGTCGAGGATACCGGGCTGCGCGATGCCCGCCTGAGTCTGTACCTGGCCATTCGTCAGGTCCTTGAAAACGGCCTGGGCCTGTTGGGCGTCAGCGCTCCGGAAGAGATGTAACCAACGCCAATGTCCCGAGATTATGCCCGCAAGAAAACCCCGGCCAAGGCTTCTGCCACCACCCGGAAGAAGCCGGCCAAACCGCAACGCAAAGCCGGCCCCAGGCCCAGGGCCGCAGCACCGGCGCGCGCCCAGCAGGGTGGCCTGTCCATGAAATGGATCTTCTCTCTGGCGGCCGTGGGCGGGTTTATCGGGTTCATTGTCTATCTCAACACCCTGCCGACTGCCCAGCCCCCGGCCCAGCAACAGCAGGCACAACCCAAGGCGCCGGCAGCTCCGAAACCCCAGGCCGCCAAGCAGGAAGAAAAACGGCCGGGTTTCCGTTTTTACGACATGCTGCCGGAATCAGAAGTAGTCCCCCCAAAGGTAGAGGAATACACGCCCTCCAAACCGGAGCGGCAGACTTTTGATTATCTGGTGCAGTCCGGCTCCTTCCGGAGCAAGGAAGATGCCGAGCGCCAGCGGGCACAAATTGCCTTCCAGGGCCTGCGCGCAACCGTACAGCGTATTGACCTGGACAATGGCTCCATCTGGTATCGGGTCAATGTGGGCCCCTTCCACTCCCGCAGTCAGATGAATGCCGCCATCGACAAGCTGGTGTCCATCAACATCCAGCCTCTGGTACGCAAGATTCCGAAAAAGGGCTGAGTTGCCCGGAAACTCCGGGCGCCACCCCCTTCCCACTTGAATTATTCCCTGCCGCCTCCATAACTGCTGCATATCGATTTCAATCAGGCAACTGGAGCCCAAATGACTACCATTCTTTCCGTCCGGCGTGATGACGAAGTCGCCATGGGGGGTGACGGCCAGGTATCCCTTGGAAACACCGTAATGAAGGGCAATGCCCACAAGGTTCGCCGCCTCTATAACGGCCAGGTCATTGCCGGCTTTGCCGGTGGTACCGCGGACGCCTTCACCCTGTTCGAACGCTTTGAAGCCCAGCTGGAAAAGCACCAGGGCAATCTGACCCGAGCGGCAGTGGAGCTGGCCAAGGACTGGCGAACGGACCGGGCGCTGCGCAAGCTGGAAGCCCTGCTGGCAGTGGCGGACAAGACCGCATCCCTGATCATTACCGGCAACGGCGATGTGGTTGAACCGGAAAATGGCCTGATTGCCATTGGCTCCGGCGGCCCCTTCGCCCAGGCCTCTGCCCGTGCCCTGCTGGAAAATACCAGCCTGCCGGCCCACGAGATTGTGGAGAAAGGTCTGGAGATTGCCGCCGATATCTGTATCTACACCAATCACAACCGCACCATTGAAGTGCTTTCCACCAACGACTGATCCGGAGTTTCCATGTCTGCAATGACTCCCCGTGAGATTGTCCACGAGCTCAACAAACACATCGTGGGCCAGGAAGAGGCCAAACGGGCAGTGGCCATAGCCCTGCGAAACCGCTGGCGCCGGATGCAGCTCGACAGCAGTCTGCGCGATGAAGTAACCCCGAAAAACATCCTGATGATCGGGCCCACCGGTGTTGGTAAAACCGAAATTGCCCGTCGGCTTGCGCGGCTGGCAGATGCCCCCTTCCTGAAGGTGGAAGCCACCAAGTTTACCGAAGTCGGCTATGTGGGCCGGGATGTGGAATCCATCATCCGCGATCTGGCCGATATGGCCATCAAGATGCTCCGCGAACAGGAAATGAAGCGTCACGAACAGCAGGCTCTGGATGCTGCAGAAGACCGTATTCTGGATGCCCTGCTGCCCCCGCCCCGGGATTTCAACGAAGACAGCCAGCGCAGCACCGATAGCTCTGCCACCCGTCAGCTGTTCCGCAAGAAGCTGCGGGAAGGCCAGCTGGATGACAAGGAAATCGAAATCGAACTGCGCAACCCCAGCGTCGGCGTGGAGATCATGGCACCTCCCGGCATGGAAGAAATGACCAGCCAGCTGCAGAGCATGTTTTCCAACCTGTCCGCGGACAAGCGCAAGACCCGCAAGATCAAAGTAGCGGACGCCCTGAAACAGGTGAAAGACGAAGAAGCGGCCCGCCTGGTCAACGAGGAAGAAATCAAACAGAAGGCCATTACTGCGGTAGAGCAGAATGGCATTGTCTTTATCGACGAAATCGACAAGGTAGCCAAACGCTCCGAAAACACTTCTTCCGATGTTTCCCGGGAAGGGGTTCAGCGGGATCTGCTGCCGCTGATTGAAGGCAGCACCGTCACCACAAAATACGGCTCTGTCCGCACCGACCACATTCTGTTCATCGCCTCCGGCGCCTTCCACCTGTCCAAGCCGTCAGACCTGATTCCGGAACTTCAGGGCCGCCTGCCTATCCGGGTAGAACTGCAGGCACTGACGCCGGACGACTTCAAGCGCATTCTGACCGAGCCGGATGCTTCACTGGTTCAGCAGTATGAGGCCCTGATGGCAACCGAGGGAGTCACCCTCAGTTTCAGCGAAAGCGCCATTGCACGGATTGCGGAAGTAGCCTGGAAGGTGAACGAGACCACGGAGAACATCGGTGCCCGTCGCCTGCATACTGTGCTGGAACGGTTGCTGGAAAGCCTGTCCTTCGACGCCGGTGACAAGGTCACCGAGCAGTTTGAGGTTACTGCAGAGTATGTGGATGAAAAACTGGGTGAACTGTCTGAAGACGAAGACCTGAGCCGCTACATTCTCTGACCGGAACGGGTGTGGGTCTCCGGCCCACACCCTCTTTGCCTTTACCCCGCTTTGCCCAGCAGACGGCTGACGTTTTCCAGCCCCCTGTTCCTGCTTTCCTTCTTTTTTCGATTACGGGCCACATACAGGGGCAGCATCTCGCCATAGAGACTGGTGCTGATGGTTCGCTGCTCATCCTCCAGACGGTCCCGACGCAGGGTAATACCATACCTGGCCAGCTTCGGCTCCAGCTCATCGGCGCGCTGACGCAGATGTTCCCGGGTCATCTGATAGGCATGTTCACACACTGTACGCCGGGATTCGAAGCTGAAAACATTGGCGAAGAACATGCGAGCATCGTCCCGCGTGGGCTCCAGCAGGATAATATCCCGGTCCGGATAATCACGCCCATACTGGGCAATTCCGGACTGCATCCGGGAATACACCATGGTGCGGAACATCTGGGACAGCAGCCCGGGCATACCGGAATGCACCAGCTCACCGGGTTTCATCTTGCCGGCCTGCACCGCTGCCCGGGCATCCACCGGAACCTGGGGATTGATGGCAAAGACCAGATCCGCGCCATCCTCAAAGGCAACCGATGCGTGCAGCCCCTTTCTGAGGGTTCCGTCCACATAATGGTGACCGTCGATGTTCACCGGCACATACAGCCCCGGGGAGGCGGTACTGGCCTGAATGGCTCTGGAAATGGGTACATGGTCATAGCCGGGCGCGCCAAAACAGACCGCATCAGTGCTTTCCACATCGGCGGCAACAATATAGAGGCTGCTTTTCAGTTGGCGGAAATCATTGGTCCTGCCGAGCATGGTAAAAGCGCGCTTCAGGTATTCGTGCAACCCCTCGTTATCGAACAGGCCGGACGGAGTGGCCTGGGCCAGGATCATCAGGGCTTCCAGAAAACTCTGGTCGTGGGGGTTGGCAATAAAACGACGGACCGCAGAGGACACCAGACCGGGCACCGCCCTCAGGCGGCTTTTTATTTCCTGGAAAGCCGGGCGGTAGAACACTTCCGGGTGAAACGGATGTACTTCCGCTTCGTTACGGACAAATATCCTGCACATCTGGGCCGTGGTGACCTGGTTGGCCAGATTGGCCGCTACAAAGGAGCCTGTGTTGACCCCGACATAGATATCCAGATTGTTGAAATCGAGCCCTTCCAGAGCCTCATCCAGCGCCCGCAAGGCTCCGATTTCGTATATTCCTCCCAGAGGGCCTCCGCCGCCAAGGGCAAGACCGATTCGGGGAGCAGTACTGGATTTGACCGGAGCAGGCATCGTCTTTCCTTTTCCCGGGTGTTACCTGAAAGTGTTTGTGTGAAAACCGGAATTCTACCCAAACTAACAGCCCGGGCTAGAATAGACACCCTAATTTCACGAAAAGACAACAAATATTCAGGAAATGGCCTGCTCGGCCAGGACTGCGCTGGAAGACTTTCCATGCCTCAGATAACGACCGAAACCGGCATTGCGCAAGGCCAGCTCCACACAGCTTTTGATTACCTGGGGGGAGTCCAGCAGCAACACATCTTCCAGCAGGCGCATGGCCCAGTCCCGGTCGATACTGCGCATCACCGATTTCACTTTCGGCAGGCTGGCGGCGTTCATGGACAGGGAATCGTAGCCCATGGCCATCAGCAGCAATGCGCCTCCCGGATCTCCGGCCAGCTCACCGCAGATACCCACCGGCTTGCCCACGGAGTGGGCATCCTGGGCAATACGGACCAGCGCCTGCAGCACCGCCGGATGGTAGGAGTGATAAAGTGAGGCGACCCGCGGATTGTTGCGGTCCACGGCCAGCAGGTACTGGGTAAGGTCGTTGGAGCCCACGGACAGGAAATCCACCCGGTCCGCCAGCTCCCGGATCTGGTAGACCGCCGCCGGGACTTCCACCATAACCCCCACTTTGGGCATATGGATGTCATAGCCCTCTTCCCGCACCTCATGGTAAACCCGGTAAATCAGGCGCAGGGATTCTTCCACCTCCGACACATTGCTGATCATGGGCAACATGATCTGCAGATTGTTCAGGCCTTCGCTGGCTTTCAGCATGGCCCGCACCTGCACCAGGAAGATCTCCGGATGGTCCAGGGTTACCCTGATGCCACGCCAGCCCAGGAACGGGTTTTCTTCCTGTATCGGAAAATACGCCAGGGACTTGTCGCCACCAATATCCAGGGTGCGCATGGTAACGGGGCTGGGGGCAAAGGCTTCCAGCTGCTCCCGGTAGTAGGCCCGCTGCTCCTGCTCGGAGGGAAAGCGGTCCTTGATCATGAACGGCACTTCGGTCCGGTACAGGCCAATGCCTTCAGCGCCGTGGGACAGTGAGCGCACCACATCGGTCATCAGCCCGGTATTCACCAGCAGGGAAACCCGGTGCCCGTCAGTGGTCTCACAGGGCTTGTCCCGCAATTCTTCCAGGCCCCGGATCAGCTCGTTTTCCTCGTCGCAGATATCCTGATAGAAGCTGCGGAGATCTGCAGATGGCGAGGCGAATAACTGCCCGTCAAAGCCATCGACAATCAGTTCCTTGCCATCCAACTGATTGACCGGAATATCCACCAGTCCCATCACCGTTGGCACTCCCAGAGCCCGGGCCAGAATGGCCACATGGGAGTTGCTGGAGCCCTTGACCGATACTAGGCCTACCAGCCGATCCCGGGGCACTTCCCCGAGCATGGCCGGTGTCAGCTCCTCGCTGACCAGTACAGTATGTTCCGGGAATTCCGGGTGCAGCTGCTCACCTTCCTGCAGGTGGGACAGCAACCGGCGCCCCAGATCCCGGATATCGACGGCACGCTCCTGCAGATAATGATCATCCATCATCTCGAAATGGCGCACATACTGCTGGACCACCTGTTTCAGTGCACCCTGGGCCCAGATACCATCCCGGATCTTGTTGGCCACTTCCCCGGGCAGGGCCTCATCCCCCAGAATCCGCAGGTACACATCAAACAGGGCCTGCTCTTCAGGGCGCAACTGGGAAGCCAGGCGACCAGCCACCCGATGAATGTCCTCGCGCACTGCCTCAACCGCCGAATGGAAGAGCTCCAGCTCCCGGTCAATATCGTCCGTCGGCTTTTCCGGAACCGCATCCAGATCCGCAGGCGGATACACCACCACACCGGTTCCCAGCGCCACTCCCGGTGCTCCGGGTACGCCACTGAAACAGACATCCCGGGCTTCCTGACCGGTCAGCGACAGGCCACTGATAGCGCCGGTGGCCTCACTGTGGGCAATGACCCCCGCCAGCTGGGCGGACACGGTCACCAGGAAGGCTTCTTCTCCTTCATCAAAGCACCGGGAACTTTCCCGCTGTTGCACCACCAGCACCCCGAGCAGGCGCCGGTGGTGAATGATAGGAACCCCCAGAAAGGAACGGAAACGCTCTTCGCCGGTTTCGGGAAAATAACGGTAACGGGGATGGGAGGGG